>NZ_JBWQXA010000010.1:0-153174 GCF_056746695.1 Caldimonas hydrothermalis
TTCGCCTCGCTGCATCGCCAGAAAGCTGACGACGCAGCCCGCGTGACCCAGAAGACCCAAGAGTAAAGTCCATCAACCCCGCGGAAATGTTCCAAGCCAGTGGTACGGGAAACGGGGGCAGGTCACTCCCATTGCAGAAGTCGGGAGAGGTCACAACGAGGGTGCCCGTGCTGTGGTCGGCGGTGATGGTCCAGGACGTGTCGGCCACGTCGAAGCTCATCCAGGGAGCGAACATCGAGCGGTCCAGGTCGGTCAGCGCGGGCTCGCAGGCGTTCAGCGCCTCGTCCTCTGCATCGCTACCACCCGGACCAGGATCAAGGAATAGCTCAGTCTCCCCCAGCATTTGTAGTTGTTCGTCCAGTCGCAACAAGACGACTGCCAGGGTCTCGTTTGTGACGTACATTTTCTCTCTGGACCTTTGCGATGGGGTTCTCACCCCCAAAGATTGCGTGGTAGGTGAACGGGTCCATGAACGACAAGATCGTCTTCGCGAACTCCGCTAGGTCGACCTTCAGGAGACGGGCCCACTCGGGGTAGTCCTCCGGAGGGATGCGGGCCTTGCCCGCCTCGACCTGGGAAATCATCGTGTAGTAGGTGTAGCCAAGGGCCTTGGCTACCTGCGCCTGGGTCAGGCCAGCGTCGATCCGCAGTCCCTTGATGTACGCCCCACATCGACGTCGCATGAGTTTGGCGACCTCGTTGTCCATTCGATACTGAGTCAGCATCTTCATCCTCCTAGCTGTCAAACAGCCTTCTCACCAGTACGACCAACAAAACGACCACATAGATCACGACCATCCATGTTCCGAAGGTCATAGGCTACTCCCAAGTTAAGTTTCGCCCGTATTATGACGCCGTGGCTGTCAATGCTTCACTGTACCTCATAGACCCATCCACGGGGTTATAGCTTCCCTGACAGTTATCAACTCGTCCTAGATAGTCTAGGATTAAGTACTTTTATTACTATCCGATACGTAGTCTTAAGACACATCCTTGAGTACAGGATGTTTATAGACAGTCCTGGACCTCTTACTACCTGCCCCTACCGAACTCCCCTGGGGGAGCCCAAGGGGCCCAGTCGAGGAGGTCCTAGACCCTCCTGGCCAGATCCCTCCGGTCATCAACCTTCAGGGCCCGCCCAGGAAGGCCCCTAATCGGGCCGTAGAGCGACTTTCTAGGTGAGGGTAAGGGTAGGTCTTACCTGCCACAGAAAGTTGCTCTATTTGTCCTTGATCTTACGAATTGTCACAGATGGGTGCAATACCCATCCGATCCCCCAAAAGGGGAGTCAGCTCTCTGCCGTGATGCAGTTGAACCGCCCCGGGTTTCGTGGAGGCTCCTTAGTCGGCCCTGCAAAATTCATCTCGCGGCGCCGACGAGAAGCGCCGGACGTGCAAGAGTGGAGAGTTGATTCGCGGACGCTGCGAGCGCTGACAGCAGCCAAAGCGAGCGCAAAAAGGCTGGAGCAATGCCCCGCCGGGCGATGGCGCGCAGCAGCCAACGGATGTTGAAGCCGGCTGCGCACAACACCGCATGCAGCGCGTCGCCGTCGGCGCCCTTGAGCCAGCAGCGCTTCATGCCGTGATCGTGCTTGGCATGCCCGATGGCCGGCTCGACCGCCTGACGCCGCTTCAGCCAACGCCACTGGCTGCGCGTGAGCGACCGGCTCTTGCCGCGATGGATCAATGTCACCCCGCCAATGTCGGCATCTGCCCCCCGGTTGACCTTCACGCCGAACTCATAGGGCTGGCGAGCCTTGCCCTTGCCGATGCACTCGACCTCCGGCGCATGCAGCGCGTACAGCTTGCGCTTGTCCTTGGGGTGCTGCCATCGGATGCGTTCGGCACGCTCCAGCCATGGCTGCAAGCGATCGCGCACATCCTGCGGCACTTGCCACAGGCGGCGCTGCACGTCGCGCAGCACCCGTCCGAGGACGGTGCGCTGGCGCTTGAGCACCTGGCGCAGCCGCTTGAACTGGCGGGCATGCGCATAGCCGCCAGCGCGCCGGCGCAGGCTCTTGCCTTCGCGCTCGAAGGTTTGTTTCAGCTTGAGCCCGGCGCGCTGCGCCAGTTGCACCACCTTGGCCCGCGCCACTTCCAGCAGCCGGCTGTCGGTGGGATAGGCCACGGCCTTTTCCTGCACCGTGGTGTCCACGATCACACGCTGCAGTTCGCTCTTGCGTACCGCCTGCATCTGCACGGCCGCCTCGATCGTCTTGGCCAGCAACTCCTCCACGCCGGCCTCGCCCAGCAAGCGCCGAAAGCGCCCGATCTGCGTGGCATCGCACGGCAGGCGCGGCTCGTAGTACTCCTGCCCGCTGAAGAACTGCCACACCACGTTCTCGGCCCAGCGCTGAACCACCGCCTCGTCGCTCAGGCCATAGGCGTGCTTGAGGTACAGCAGCGACACCATTAAGCGGATCGCCAGGCGCGGGCGCCCCGCAGCGCTCACGCTGGCGCCGGCCACTTGCACCGTGGGGCCAAACAGGTCGGCGCCCTCGATGGCGCGCCCGGCGCGGCTGGGACGCGCCAGCAGCGGCGCCAGGCTCGCCTCGATCTGCGCCCAAGGCATGCGTGTGGCCAGCACCGCAAGTGGATGGCGCAGGTCGATCATCTGGTCCAGTCGGGCGCGGAAGAAATCAGGCGTGCTCATCGATCAGCCAAGCTCCAGAACTCCCAGAAAGTCAATGGCATTGCAACGCAAACCGGGAGTTCTCACCATCGGCATTCACCCCGCAAGCACAGTGTTCATGCGCCTGGGTGGGGTTTTGCAGGGGCGACTCCTTACTCTGAGAAGATGGAGCCATGAACAGCAAGAAGTCCAACCGTTTTTCACCCGAGGTGCGCGAGCGTGCCGTGCGCATGGTGCAGGAACACCGAGGCGAGTACCCATCCTTATGGGTCTGCATTGAATCGATTGCCCCCAAGATCGGCTGCGTGCCGCAGACCCTGCATGAATGGGTCAAGCAGCACGAGATCGACACTGGCACCCGTGACGGCCTGAGCACCGAGGAGCGAGCCCACATCAAGGCGCTGGAGCGCGAGGTCAAAGAGCTGCGCCGTGCCAACGAGATCCTCAAGCTGGCCAGCGCGTTTTTGATGAAACTGCGCATCCGCTTGTTTTCGCCCAGGCGGAGCTCGACCGCCGACTCAAGTCCTGATCGATTTCATCGACCGCCACCGCGACACCTTCGGGGTCGAGCCGATCTGCAAGCTCTTGCAGATTGCCCCATCGTGTTACCGCCTGCATGCGGCACGCAGGCGCAACCCGCACATCGATTGCGAGCGGGCCAAACGGGACCCGTTGCTGATCCCCGAAGTCCAGCGGGTCTGGCATGCGAACTGGCAGGTCTACGGTGCAGACAAGGTCTGGAAACAACTCAACCGAGAGGGCATACGGGTGGCGCGCTGCACCGTCGAGCGCCTGATGAGGCACCTGAGCATCCAGGCGGTGCGTCGCGGCAAGAAGCTGCGCACCACCACGCCAGACACTTCAGCCCCCTGTCCGCTGGACCGGGTCAACCGCCACTTCAAAGCCCAGCGACCCAACGAGCTGTGGGTGTCGGACTTCACCTACGTCAGCACCTGGCAGGGCTGGCTGTTCGTGGCCTTCGTCATCGACGTCTATGCCCGACGTATCGTGGGCTGGCGGGTCAGCCAATCCATGCACACAGACTTCGTCCTGGATGCGCTGGAACAGGCACTCTACGAGCGTCAGCCGCAGTTGTCGGATCATTTGATTCATCACTCCGACAGAGGATCGCAGTACGTCTCCATTCGGTACACCGAACGGCTGGCCGAAGCGGGCATTGAGCCCTCGGTGGGCAGCCGTGGTGACAGCTACGACAACGCCCTGGCCGAGACCATCAACGGGCTGCACAAGGCCGAGTTGATTCACCGCCGCGGGCCCTGGAAAACCAGGGAAGCCGTGGAACTGGCCACCCTGCAATGGGTGCACTGGTTCAACCACATCCGACTGCTTGAGCCCATTGGATACATCCCACCGGCCGAAGCTGAGGCACACTACTGGCGGCAGGTCGATCAAAAGACCGTATCTGCCGTTTCAACTTAAACCAAACAGCCTCCTCAATTCCCGGGGCGGTTCATATCGAGGCGTCGGCGCTTTCCTACGGGCACTCGCCTCGCGGGGCCACATGGGGCGGCGCGGTGCGCTGGATTTTGTCCAGTTCAGGGGTGCCGGGCGTGGATTGCCATCCCGTTGGATCGATCGAAATCCACCAACAATCCAACCGGCGCAGGCGCACCATGGCGGCAATCGTCGCCCTGGCCTGCACCATGAACTCGTCACCCATCTCCCCGCTCTTCCATACCCCGAGCCCCTTTGCCGAGCAGCCGCTGAGGCGGGCCATCACCGCCGCCACGCGCTTGCCTGAGCCGCAGGTGATGGCAGCCCTGCTGGAACGCGCCCGGCTGCCGCAGACCCTGGCGGCGCCGGTCGAAGCCCTGGCTCGGCGCCTCACCCAGCGCCTGCGTGAGCGACAGACTGGAGCCGGGCGGGCCGGCCTGGTGCAGGGCCTGCTGCACGAGTATTCGCTGTCGTCCCAGGAAGGCGTGGCTTTGATGTGTCTGGCCGAGGCGCTGCTGCGCATTCCAGATGCCGCCACGCGCGATGCGCTGATCCGCGACAAGATCGCGCGCGGCCAGTGGCAGGCGCATCTGGGGCGCAGCCCCTCGCTCTTCGTGAACGCGGCCACCTGGGGCCTGCTGATCACCGGCAAGCTCGTGGCCACCCACAGCGAGACGGGCCTGTCGGCCTCGCTCACGCGATTGGTCGCAGCCGGTGGTGAGCCGCTGATCCGCAAGGGGGTGGACCTGGCGATGCGCCTGATGGGCGAGCAGTTCGTCACCGGCGAAACCATCGGCGAGGCACTGCAGCGCGCGAAGGCGCGCGAGGCCGAGGGCTTTCGCCATTCCTACGACATGCTGGGCGAGGCCGCGATGACGGCCGCCGATGCGCGGCGCTATGCGCAGGCTTACGAGGCGGCCATCGATGCGATCGGGCGGGCCTCGGGCGGGCGCGGTGTGATCGAGGGCCCCGGCATCTCGATCAAGCTCTCGGCCCTGCATCCGCGCTACCACCGCGCGCAGCGGGAGCGGGTGATGGACGAACTCTACCCCGTGCTGCTGGGCCTGGCGCAGCGGGCCAGGGCGCACGATCTGGGTCTGAACATCGACGCCGAGGAGGCCGAGCGGCTGGAGCTCTCGCTCGACCTGCTGGAGCGGCTGTGCGGCGAACCCTCGCTGGCCGGGTGGCAGGGCCTGGGCTTTGTGGTGCAGGCCTACCAGAAGCGCGCGCTGCCGGTGATCGAGCACCTGATCGAGCTGGCCCGGCGCCACGAGCGCCGGCTGATGGTGCGCCTGGTGAAAGGCGCCTACTGGGACAGCGAGATCAAGCGCGCCCAGGTGGACGGCCAGGACGACTACCCGGTGTTCACGCGCAAGGTGCACACCGACGTGTCCTACCTCGCCTGCGCACGCGTGCTGCTCGCGGCGCCCGAGGCGGTGTATCCGCAGTTCGCCACGCACAATGCGCAGACGCTGGCGGCCCTGTACCACCTGGCCGATCCGGCACGCTGGCAGCCGGGGCAGTATGAGTTCCAGTGCCTGCACGGCATGGGCGAGCCGCTGTACGAGCAGGTGGTGGCCCCGCCCGAGGCCGGTGGCCTGGGACGCCCCTGCCGCATCTATGCGCCGGTGGGCACGCACGAGACCCTGCTGGCCTACCTCGTGCGCCGCCTGCTGGAAAACGGCGCCAACACGTCCTTCGTGCACCGCATGGCCGACACCACCGTGCCGCTGGACGAGCTGGTGCGTGACCCCGTGTCGCAGGTGGAGCAGGCGGCCTCACAGGACGGCGGTGTGGGCCGCCCGCATCCGGCCATCGTGCGGCCGTGCGACCTCCGGGGCGCCGCCCGGCGCAACTCGCGCGGGCTGGACCTGGCCGACGAGCGCGTGCTGGCAGCGGTGTCCGAGGCCCTCGAGGCGACGCGGCGACAGGCCTGGCGCTGTGCACCTTTGGTGGCGGGTGAAGCGACGATCGAGGGCGAGGCCGTGCCGGTGGTCAACCCGGCCGACCCCACGGACCGGGTGGGCACGGTGATCGAGGCCTCTTTCGAGATGATCGACCGGGCCGTGCAGCAGGCCCGGCCCTGGGCCGTGACGCCCGCGCGCGAGCGTGCCGCTGTGCTGGACCGCGCCGCCGACGCGCTGGAAGCGCAGATGCCGGTGCTGATGGGCCTGCTGATGCGCGAGGCCGGCAAGACGGCCGCCAACGCCGTGGCCGAGGTGCGCGAGGCGGTGGACTTCCTGCGCTTCGATGCGGCCCAGTTGCGCGCCGAGTTCGACGGCGTGGACCATGCTGCGCTGGGCCCGGTGGTGTGCATCAGCCCGTGGAACTTCCCGCTGGCCATCTTCGTGGGCCAGGTGGCGGCCGCGCTGGCGGCGGGCAATGCGGTGCTGGCCAAGCCGGCCGAGCAGACGCCTCTGATTGCCGCGCAGGCGGTGCAGGCCTTGTGGCAGGCCGGGGTGCCTCGCCAGGCCTTGCAACTGCTGCCGGGCCCCGGCGAGACGGTGGGCGCGCGCCTGGTGGCCGATGCGCGCATCCGCGGCGTGCTCTTCACCGGGTCCACCGAGGTGGCACGCCTGCTGCAGCACGCCCTGGCGGGCCGCCTCGACGACCGCGGGCAGCCTGTGCCCCTGGTGGCCGAAACGGGAGGCCAGAACGCGATGATCGTCGACTCCTCGGCCCTGCCCGAGCAGGTGGTGGCCGATGTGCTCACCTCGGCGTTCGACAGCGCCGGCCAGCGGTGCTCGGCGCTGCGCGTGCTGTGCCTGCAGGAGGAGGTGGCCGACACCATCCTCACGATGCTCAAAGGGGCGATGGAGGAGCTGGCGCTGGGCCGCCCCGACCGCCTGGCCGTGGACGTGGGCCCGGTGATCGATGCCGACGCCCGCTTCCGCATCGAGGCCCACATCGAAGCGATGCGCGCGCGGGGCCGGCGCGTCCACACGCTGCGGGCGCGCCATGGCGGCCCCTTGCCCCCCGGCCACTTCGTGCCGCCCATGCTGATCGAGATCGATCATCTGTCCGAACTCCAGCGCGAGGTCTTCGGTCCGGTGTTGCACGTGCTGCGCTACCGGCGCGAGGCGCTGGACGCGCTCATCGCGCAGATCCACGCCACCGGCTACGGCCTCACACTGGGTCTGCACACCCGCATCGACGAAACCGTGGAGCATGTGCTGCGCAGCGCCCACGTCGGCAACGTCTATGTGAACCGCAACATGATCGGGGCGGTGGTGGGCGTGCAGCCCTTCGGGGGCGAAGGGCTGTCGGGCACCGGGCCCAAGGCGGGCGGGCCGCTGTATTTGTACCGGCTGCTGGCGCGGGGCCCGGGCGAGGTGCTCGCGCACGCGCTGGGCGGCCACCCCCCACCCATGGCGCCGGCCCTGCGGGCCTTGCGCGACTGGGCCGCGCAGGGGCAGCCCGTGCTGGCGCAGGTCTGCGAGCGCCTGGCGGCCGCCTCCCGGGTGGGCCTGGTGCAGACCCTGCCGGGCCCCACCGGCGAACGCAACACCTACCACCTGCTGGGCCGCGACGCGGTGCTCTGTCTGGCCGAAGCCGATACGGACCGTCTGGTGCAACTGGCGGCCGTGCTGGCCGTGGGGGCTCACGCCATCTGGCCCACCGAGGCTTCCGCGCTGGCCGAGCGCCTGCCGCCCGAGGTGGCCCGGCATCTCGAGCTGCGCGCCCATGCCTTGCAGGCCCCGGGCCGGCTGGATGCCGTGCTGCTGCACGGCCCTCCCGAATCGGCCCGGGCCGTTCTGCGGGCCCTGGCCGAGCGCCCCGGCCCGGTGGTCAGTCTGACCCGGTGCGCAGCGGGCGACACCCGGGTCCCCCTCGAGCGCCTGGTGATCGAGCGCTCGGTGAGCATCAACACGGCGGCCGCCGGCGGCAACGCCTCGTTGATGACGCTGGACTGAGACAGGCCGGCGCTGTCTCCCCGCAGGCCGCCCCGCGGCCTTGTGAAGCCGCTGGGTTAGTGGGGAGGGGGTTCATGAGATCACCCCCAGGATTCGAACATTGGGGATGCCCGTCCGGCGTCTTCACGGGACGGGGCGGCCCGCGGCGGCCGACCACAGGGCATGCCAGGTCGGCGCATCCAGACGCAGCGACAACGCCGCCACCGCCTCGCGCATCGCCTCGATGCGACGCGAACCCACGATGGGGTGAGGCCGGCAGGGCAGGCGCAGCAGCCAGGCATGCGCCATGGTGGCCGCGCTGCAGCCGTGCTCGTGCGCCACGGCCTGCAGGGCCGCGCGCACGCGCCGTTCGGGCTCGCCTTCCCCACTGAAAAGCCGGCCACCCGCCAGCGGCGACCAGATCATCGGCGACAGCCGCAACCGCTGCATCTGGTCGAAGCTGCCATCGTGCAAAGGCGCCAGGTGCAGCAGCGAGCACTCGACCTGGTTGGTGACCAAGGTCGTGCGGCTGGCCAGCAGCTCGAACTGTGCCGGCGAGTAATTCGACACGCCGAAGTGCTTCACCTTGCCCGCGGTGCGCAGGTGCTCGAAGGTCTCGGCCACCTCGTCGGCATCGAGCAACGGGTCGGGGCGGTGCAGCAGTAGGAGATCCAGGTGATCGGTGCGCAGAGCCTTGAGCGAATGCTCCACGCTGGCGATGATGTGATCGCGCGAGCTGTCGTAGGCCTTCACACGGTACTGGGGGCGCTGCGGTGACACGAGCTGGATGCCGCACTTGCTCACCAGTTGCAGGCGCGCTCGCAGGTGCGGCGCCAGCGCCAGGGCCTCGCCGAACAAGGCTTCGACGGTGTAGCCGCCGTAGATGTCGGCATGGTCGAAGCTCGTCACACCCAGCTCGACGCATTGCTCGATCCAGCGCAGCCGCTCCTGTGGTGTCCAGCCCCACTGGTCCAGGCGCCAGCAGCCGGCCACGATGGGCGAGAGCAGAGCGGGGGAGGCAGGTTTCATGGCGGTTACCTCGGCTGGAAACAAACGAGGCGCCCACAAAGGGCGCCTCGTCCAGGGGAGCGATGGGGGCTCAGACGTTGAACAGGAAGTGCATCACATCGCCGTCCTTGACGATGTACTCCTTGCCCTCGGCGCGCATCTTGCCGGCATCCTTGGCGCCTTGTTCTCCGCCATAGGCGATGTAGTCGTCGTAGGCGATGGTTTGCGCACGGATGAAGCCGCGCTCGAAGTCGGTGTGGATGACCCCGGCGGCCTGGGGGGCCGTGGCGCCGATGGGCACGGTCCAGGCGCGCACTTCCTTCTCGCCGGCGGTGAAGTAGGTCTGCAGGCCCAGCAGCTTGAAAGCAGCGCGGATCAGGCGGTTCAGGCCGGGCTCGTCCTGGCCCATGGCCTGCAGGAACATGAGCCGGTCTTCGTCGCTCATGTCGGCCAGCTCGGCCTCGGTCTTGGCGCAGATGGCCACCACCGGTGCGTTCTGCCGTGCGGCGTAGTCCTTCAGGCGGTCGAGCAAGGGGTTGTTCTCGAAGCCGTCCTCGGCCACGTTGCCCACGAACATCGCCGGCTTGGCGGTGATCAGGCACAGCGGCTTGAGCACGGCCAGCTCTTCCTTGCTGAAGTCGATCGTGCGCACCGGCTGGCCCTCGTTCAGCGCGGCCTGGCACTTGCTCAGCACATCCACCAGGCGCTGAGCCTCCTTGTCGCCGCCGGCACGCGCCACCTTGGTGTAGCGCAGCAGGCTCTTTTCCACCGTGGCCAGGTCGGCCAGGCACAGTTCGGTCTGGATCACCTCGATGTCGGAGATGGGATCGACCCGGCCGGCCACATGGATGATGTTCTCGTCCTCGAAGCAGCGCACCACGTTGACGATGGCGTCGGTCTCACGGATGTGGCTGAGGAACTGGTTGCCCAGGCCCTCGCCCTTGGACGCGCCCGCCACCAGGCCGGCGATGTCCACGAACTCCACGATGGCCGGCACCACCCGTTCGGGCTTGACGATCTCGGCAAGCTTGGCCAGGCGCGGGTCGGGCAGCTCCACGATGCCCACATTGGGCTCGATGGTGCAGAAGGGGTAGTTCTCGGCGGCGATGCCGGCCTTGGTGAGGGCGTTGAAGAGCGTGGACTTGCCCACGTTGGGCAGGCCCACGATGCCGCATTTCAGGCTCATGGTGTCTCGGGCTCGGCGGGGTCAAACCTCGGATTTTACCGGGGCGTGGCAGACGTCCGGCAGCGCGCAGGCGACCGGACGGCGCACCACCACACGCCAGCCGGCCTGCAGCCCCCAGGGGGTGACTGGCCAGCAGTGGCGCACGCTGAGGGCGCGGATGAAGGGGTGTCCATGCGCACACAGCAGGGTGTGTACATCCGGGGCCTGCGCGATGGCTGTGTGCAACAACAAGCTGCCCAGACCGCGGCGGCGCAGTCGGGGATGCACCACCACGGCCAGTTCGCACACATGGGCCTGGGCGGTGTCGAACAGATGCAAGGCCGCCACCAGCCCCAGGTCATCCCCGGCCCACAAGCCCCAGGCACGTTGTTCGTTCCAAGGCAGGCGCTGGATCCACCCGCACAAGGCGTCGTCGTCGATGGCGTGGCCGAAGCGCGTGCGACGATCACGCCCGGGCAGCGCCAGCATCAGCAACTGCAAGGCGTGAGCGTGCGCCGGCTGCAGGGCTTGCAGCTCAAGTGTCGAGGGCCACATAGGTCATCGTCGCGGTGGTGCAGCGCCGCTGTTGCCCGGTGTCGGCCGACTCGATCCACATTTGCGCCTGAACCTGGATCGAGCGGCGCCCGGTGCGGCTGACCCAGGCGTGCACTTCGACGATGTCGCCCACATGGGCCGGGGCGTCGAAATCCACCCGCTCGCAGCCGGCCATCACCACCGTGCGCCGGCTGTGGCGTGTGGCGGCGACGAAACCGGCTTTGGCCATCCAGGCCATGGCCGGACCGCCGTGCAGGATGCCGCGGTGGTTCACATGGCTGGGAAAGACGATCTCGGCCACGGTACAGGCCTGGGCCGGTGGCTCGATGCTCGTGGCAGCGGGCACCGAGGCGGTCGCAGCACGCGCAGCGTGCGATGGGGGAAGCACCATCACGAAGCGCCCGCTCACGCAGGTGGCCCGATCGCCGCTGAGCAGATCTTCACGGACCAGCTCGGCTTCGATCCAGGCCGAGCGCTGGCCGATGTCGGTGACGCGCGCGTGCGCTTCGACGAGCTGACCGGCCGGGGCCGCGCAGGCAAAAGCCAGCTCGGTGATGCTGGCGGTCACCACGGGGCCGGACAAGGCCCGCGCGCCGACGATATAGGCCATCCGGTCCAGCATGGCCACGGCTGCGCCGCCGAACAGGGTGCCATGGTGGTTGGACTGGTCCGGCCACACCATGTCCACGGTGCGCAGGCTGGGCAGGGGCGGGGGCGTATCGTGCTTCGAGGCGGGCGAGGGCATGAGATGACGACTCCTTCACGGCAAGGGCAAGGCGTCGTCAAGGCCGGATGCAGCGGCAGACCCGGCGAGGGCAGGCTGGCATGCCGCCACCGTCAGGGTCGACCACGCGCCCAGATCAGGGACACCCCGCCCTGTTCACAGACACAGTGCTTCACGGCAGGTCTCCTGGCTCTCGGGTCATGGTTCGGGTCGGTCTTCCCAGCACGAGGCCAGTGACGTGTTGGACCGCGAACTCGCCGATCACAGTTGCGGGGGCAGCCACAGCGCAGGTCGCTTGCACGACCCTTCTGTCGTTCCCTTTTCATTCTTGCCGCGGGGCAAGAAACCGCGAAGCATTTTCACTTTACCTCAAGCCAGACACGGTGTGTGCTCGCGCAGCTCGCGCGCGGCGGCCACCATGTTTCGCAACGCGGGCAGCACTTCGTGCCACTGCCGGGTCTTCAGGCCGCAGTCGGGGTTGACCCACAACTGGCGGGGCGACAGATGCTGCGCCGCGCGGCGCAGCAAGGCCGCCATCTGCGCCGTGGACGGGATGTTGGGGCTGTGGATGTCGTACACCCCGGGGCCGATGCCGTTGGGGTAGGCGTGGCGCTCGAAGGCATCGAGCAGGTCCATGGCCGAGCGTGCGGTCTCGATCGTGATGACATCGGCGTCCAGGGCGGCGATGTGCTCGATGATGTCGTTGAACTCGCTGTAGCACATGTGGGTGTGGATCTGGGTGTGATCGGCCACGCCGTTGGCAGCCATCCGAAAGCACTGGCTCGCCCAGCGCAGGTAATCGGACTGGTCCTCGCGCCGCAAGGGCAGGCCTTCACGCAAGGCGGGTTCGTCGATCTGGATGATCGCGATGCCGGCGGCTTCGAGGTCCAGCACTTCTTGCCGCAAGGCCAGCGCCAGTTGGCGACAAGTCCGCTCCCGCGCCTGGTCATCGCGCACGAAGGACCAGTTCAGCAGGGTCACCGGGCCGGTGAGCATGCCCTTGACGGGGCGCTTGGTTCTTGATTGGGCGTAACGAGTCCAGTGCAGCGTCATCGGCGCCGGGCGTTGCACGTCGCCGTACAGAACGGGCGGCTTCACGCAGCGCGAGCCGTAGGACTGCACCCAGCCGTGCTCGGTGACGGCAAAGCCCTCGAGTTGCTCGGCGAAGTATTCCACCATGTCGTTGCGCTCGGCCTCGCCGTGGACGAGTACGTCCAGCCCCAGGTCCTCTTGTGCCCGGATGCAATGGTCGATCTCCTCTTGCATCGCCTGCTCGTACATGGCGGCGTCGATCAGACCTTCACGCAGGCGTTTGCGTTGCTGACGAATGGCGGGCGTCTGCGGAAACGAACCGATCGTCGTGGTGGGCCAGGCCGGCAGCCCCAGGCGCTGCTGCTGGACGGCGCTGCGCTGCGCGTAAGGGCTGCGCCGCTGGCCGAGCGTATCGTCCCACGCGGCCAGTGCCGCTTGCACCTCGGGACGATGCACGCCGGGGCTTTCGCGTCGCGATCGAAGCGCTCGTCGCTGCTGCTCGAGCAGCGGGGCCACGCTGTCTCGTCCCTCCTTGAGCGCGCGGGCCAGGATGTGCAGTTCCTGAAGCTTTTGTATCCCAAACGACAGCCACGAGCGCAACGGCTGTGGCAGGCGCGTCTCGGCATCCAGATCCACCGGCACATGCATCAAGGAGCACGAGGGCGCCAGCCACAAACGGTCTTGCAAACGCTCGGCCAGCGGCTCCAGCCAGTCCAAGGTGGCGTCCAGGTCGGTTTTCCAGACGTTGCGGCCGTCGATCACGCCCAGCGAGAGCACCTTGGTGGGCGGCACCAGGTTCAGTGCGGCGTCGATCTCGCCGCGCGCGCGCACGGCATCGAGATGCAAGCCGGCCACCGGCAGGTGGGCGGCCAGGTACAGGTTGTCGCGCAGCGCGCCGAAGTAGGTGGTCACCAGCAGTTGAACCGGCACGGCCTTGAGGGTGTGGTAGGCCAGGTTGAAGGCGTGACGCCAGCGCTCGTCCAAGTCTTGTACCAGCGCCGGCTCATCCATCTGCACCCAGGTGGCGCCGGCGCGGTGCAGGCGTTCGAGCCACTGTGCATAAACCGGCAGCAGCCTGGGCAGCAGGTCCAAGGGGTCGGAGCCGTCGCGCGCCTTGCCCAAGCGCAGCAAGCTCACCGGCCCGAGCAAGACGGGCTTGCCTCGCACCCCCAGGGCGCGGGCCTGTTCCCATTGCGCCTGCAGCCACGCATCGTCGAGCTGGAATTCGGTGTGGGCGTCGAACTCCGGCACGAGATAGTGGTAGTTCGTGTCGAACCATTTGGTCATCTCCGCAGCGGCTACCGGGTCGGCGCTGCAGTGGGCATGGGCGCGGCCGCGCGCGGCACGAAAGTACACCGACCATCGGTCGAGCCCGGCGGCCTGCGCGCGTGCCGGCAGGCATCCCAGCGCCGCGCAGGTGTCCAGCACATGGTCATACAGCGAAAAGTCGCCCACCGGGACCCAGTCGAGCCCGTTCTGAGCCGCCCAGTGCCGTTCACGCAATTGGGCGGCGGTGTGCAAGACGTGATCGACGGGGACCTCGCCACGCCAGTGGGCTTCGAGGGCGAATTTCAGTTCACGGCGCGCGCCGATGCGCGCGAATCCGAGGTTGTGGGTGGTGACCATGGGCATGGGCGTCCTCCGTCGGGATGGGGGTGTTTGTCGAGGACGCGATGCTGTCGCAGGCAACGAATGAAGTAAAATGATGATTTGTCAGATTTCAATCAAAACGGTTCATGATTGAGAGGATCCACCTCGCAATCGTCCGGGAGGTGGCGCGCCAAGGATCCTTGACCGCTGCCGCGCAGCACCTGTGCCTGACACAGTCGGCGCTCAGCCACACGATGCGCAAGCTCGAGCAGCGCGTGGGAACGCCGGTGTGGCGTCGGGAAGGCAAGCGCCTGGTGCCCACACAAGCCGGTCAGGAGTTGCTGCGCACGGCGCTGCGGGTGTTGCCGCAACTGGAACTGGCCGAGGATCGCTTGCGACAATACGCACGCGGCGAGCGCGGCACCTTGCGCATCGGGATGGAGTGCCATCCCTGCTACCAGTGGCTGCACCGGCAGATCGGTCCGTTCCTGGCGCGTTGGCCGGATGTGGACCTCGATGTCCATCAGCGGTTTCAGTTCGGTGGCATGGGCGCCTTGCTGGCCCATGAGATCGATGTGCTCGTGACGCCGGACCCTGTGCAGCATTCGCAGGTGCATTTCGAGCCGGTGTTCGATTACGAGCAGGTGCTGGTGGTCGCGCAGGGGCACCGGCTGGCCGGGCAGGGGCATGCCGACCCTCAGGATCTGGCCTCGGAGACCTTGCTCACCTATCCGGTCCCGGCCGATCGGCTCGACGTGTACACGCGCTTCCTGACCCCGGCGGGTGTGTTGCCGCACCGGCACAAGACGGTGGAAAACACCGAGGTGCTGTTGCAGTTGGTGGCCGCAGGGCGGGCGGTGACAGCCATGCCGGCGTGGTTGGCGCAGGAGTACGCCGCGCGCTTGCCGATCACCTGCGTGCGCCTGGGTGCGGCCGGGCTGCCCAAGCAGATCCACCTGGGGGTGCGCCGCTCAGACCGCGCCGTGGCCTACGTGGCCGACTTCTTGCTTCGGTGCCGCGGTACGGCGGCTTGAGCGGCGCGGGGCGCTTCGGTCAAAAGGCCCAGCGTCCCACGCCGGTGTGGCCCACGCGCAGCAGCCGCTCCACGCCGTCCAGCACGATGGCGTTCATGCCGAAGGTCAGGCCGCCGTTCATGCGCGCATCGGCCCGGTAGCCCGCCAGCGCGTCGCCCACGGCCTGCCCGGTCTCGGCCGTGGCCGGGTCCACGTCGGGGATGGAGCAGCGCACGCAGGGCTTCACGAGCTTCAGGCGCACGGGGCCGTCGTCCGTCTCGATGTGCAGTTCTTCCAGGTGGTCTTCGGCATGGGCCGTCAAGGTCTCGTCCACGGCATCGAGCACGAGGTTGGGGCGGAAGCGCTCCATCGTCACCGCAGGCCGGCCCTGGGCCGCCAGGCGCGTGTTGAGCTCGTCCAGCGCCAAGCGGGTGACGACCAGCAGCGGGAAGCCGTCGGTAAACTGATTTTCAGCTTCGATACCGCCTGTCCACTTCAGGCTGGACAGGCGCTTGTGATCAGGATCGAAGCGCACCAGGCGCACGCGCCGGCCCAGGAAATCGCTGAACCACTGGGCGGCCAGGTCGCCCATGTCGTAGGCCGGCACGGTGTCGTCCCAGACCGTCACCCGCGTGGGGGCCTCCACGGTGTCGTAGGCGATGTGCAGGGCCAGCATGCCCGGCGCTCGCAGCACCATGTCAGCCGCGCGCAGCGTCGGACGGATCAGGGCCATGCGCGGCAGCTCGCGCTGGCTGAGGAAGTCGCCGCGCTCGTCGACCACCATCCAGGCCCGATCGAACTCCAGGCCGGTCTCGATCATCAGGGCCTGGTTCACCGGCACCGCCGCACACGACTTGATGGGATGCACATACAACGCTCCCACACGGAAATTCACGTCGCTCACTTGAAGAGTCCTCTCAGCTTGTCTTTCAGTTTGTCCTTTGCGACATCCTCCAGGCTGCGCGCAGCGGCAGGCTCGGAGGCGGCGCCTTCTGCGGGCGCTGCCTTGCCTCCCAGGCGGCCTTTGAGCTGTTCTTCCAGCTTGTCACGCAACTGCGTGGTGGCGGCCTGGGCGGCCACGGCCGACCAGCGCACATTCCACTCGATGGCCTCGAGCGGGCCGGTGAGGCGCACCGGCACCGTCAAGCCGCGCAGCGCGGCCAGTTCGGCCCCCCCCTGGCCCTGGGCCGTGGAGGTGACGGCCGCCCGCACGGTGTAGTCGATGCGGTTGCGGCCGATGTCGATCAGGCCCTCGCCACCCACGCGCAGGAAGGGGCTCTTCATGTCGAGATCCTTGCTGCGTGCCACCCCCTCGGCAATCTGGAAGCTCACGCTCATCTCCGAGAAATCGGTCTGCTCGGTGGCACGGGCTTGCTGAAGCGCATCGCGGTTGAGTGTGAGCGCGGCCTTGGCCTCGCGCAGCGCACGGGCCAGGTTGAAGCCCTTGATGGCGCCATCACGCACCTGCAGGGCGGCCTGGCCGGCGAGGGCCGAGCGCAGTGCCTCGACGGTGCCACCGCTGGTGCTCAGATCCAGGCGCAGGTCGCCGCGCCCGGCCAGCAGGTCCTTCTCTGCGACGTCGCGCACTGCGGCTCCCACGTCGATGCCCTGGGCCGTGCCGCGCAGGGCGAGACGCCGGCTGCCGGCCTCGGCGCGCGCGTTGCCATCGAAGCGCCCGCCCCAGATGCGGCCGGCCAAGGTGGGCACGACGAGGGTGCCGTCCTTCAGTTCGGCCTGGACGCGGGCGTCCGCCAGGCGGTAATGCCGATAGGCGAGTTCGCCGGCCTGCAGCTCCAGGCGGCCCTGCACGGCCTGCAGGGCCGACAGATCCACCGCCCTGGGGCCTGCGGGGGCGCGGGCCGGGGGCGCGGCGGTCGTGGCCGAGGGGGCCAGCACCTCGTTGAGATCGAGCCGGTCGAAGCGGGCCTGGGCCTGCAGCGTCGGCACCGCAGTGGACAGGTCCAGGCGGCCGGACGTAGTGAAGCCGTTGGTGCCCAGCCGGCCCTCGAGCTGCCACTGCGACACAGCGGCCGATCCTTGTGCCTGGCCCTGGAGCTGCAGGGTCTGCGGCTGTAGGCCCGGGGTCTCCACGCGTGTGCTGCCGCGCAGGTGGAGCAGGGCGACCTGCAAAGTTTGGGGCTGCACCGTGAGCAAGGCCTGGGCTTGGCCGTCGAGCGCATGGGCGCCGCTGCGGCCCTTCAGGCGCAGTCGCAGGTCGGGCAGCTCGACGCGGTCGAAGCCGCCGCGGGGCGTCGCGGAACGGAACTCAGCCTGCGCGGCGGTCGGGCCGGAGGCCGCGATCCGGCCTTGCAGCGGCCCGCCCTGGATCGCATCACCGGCCACTTCCAGTGAGGGCCAGTCGAGATCGAGCGCCAGGGTCTGGGCGTGCATGCGGGCCTGCAGACGCAGGGCCAGGGTGTCGACGACGAGCGACCGGCGTTCGGGCTCGAAGCCGAAGCGCTCGATGCTCAGGCTGCTGTCGTGCCACTGCATCGCGCCGCGGCTGGCGCCCCAGGTCAGGCGCAGGCCTTCGGCCTGCACCGCGTGCTGCGGGCCGTCATAGGCCAGCATGCCTTCGAGCTGCGCCGCGATGCCGGTCCATCCTGCGGCCTGACCCTGCACGGTCAGCGCCATCTCGCGCAGCGCCGCTGAGGCGGTGTCGAGGTCGAACTGGACGCGGGCACGGCCCTGGACATCCACCTGGGCGGCCGGTTCGTCCATGCGGGCTTGCAGATCGAGTTCGACGTCGGTGGGCACCTGGTGGGCCAGGCGGCCGGTGCGCAGGCGGCGCAAGTGCACCTCGCCGCGCACGGCCGCGGGCCGGTCGTCGAGCTGCAAGCGCAGGTCTTCGACCAAGACACCCTGCACGTCCAAGCGCAGCGGCGTGGAAGCGGCCGGCGGGGCCGCCGGTGCCGGGCCGTCCGCATTCCGGCGGGGCTTGAGCAGGTCGTCGATGTTGCGCCGGCCTTCGCTGTCACGCGTGAGCCGGACGCTGGCATGGCGCAGCTCGACCTGCTCGACTGCCAGCACGCCGCGCAGCAAGGGCCACAGGGCCACCGACAGCGAAGCCTGCTGGACGCTGGCAAACGTTTCGGGCTGGTCGCGCTCGCTCAGCGAAGCCTGCTCGATGCGCACGGCCAGCCGTGGCAGCAGGCTCAGTCTCACCGGCCCTTCGAGTTTCAGCTCACGCTGGTGGTGTTCCCGCACCCAGTGGACCGCCAGGCCCTTGTAGCGTTCGGCATCGAACTGCAGGACCAGCCAGGCGGCGGCGATCAGGGCCAGGGCCGCCAGGCCGGCGGCCAGCCATGCTGCGCGCCGAAGCCAAGAAGATGAGGTGCGGGGCATGGGCAGGATCATAGGGCCCCGGCCCCTACAATGGGCCTTCATGACCCGTTACGACGTTTCCATCCTGGGCCACGGCATCGTCGGCAAGACGCTGGCGCTGGCCCTGGCGCGCGAAGGCCTGCGCGTGGCGATCAGCGCACCCCCGTCGGCGCAACCCGTCGAAGACGTGCGCGCCTACGCGCTCAACGCGAGGTCGGTGGCCCTGCTCGAAGGACTGAAGGTCTGGCCCCATCTGCCCGCCGGGTCGACCACGCCCGTCTACGACATGCGTGTCGAGGGCGATGCCCCGGGCGCCACGTTGGAGTTCTCGGCCTGGCAACAGGGGGTGCGCGAGCTGGCGTGGATCGTCGATGCGGCCGCACTGGAGCAGGAACTCTCGCGGGTGTTGCAGTGCCAGCCGCATGTGACGGTGGTCGATCGACCGGTCCAGGCCGAGCTCGAAGCCATCTGTGAGGGCCGCTACTCGGCGCGCCGCGCGGCGCTGGGGGTGCGATGGACGCGGCATGACTATGGCCAGACGGCGCTGGCGGCCCGGCTGGTGGCCGATGCCCCGCACCGGGGCGTGGCTCGGCAATGGTTCCGCAGCCCCGATGTGCTGGCCCTTCTGCCCTTCGACCGCCCGCAGGCCGACTGCTCCTACGCCTTGGTGTGGTCCTTGCCCCGGGCCCAGGCACAGGCCTGGCTGGAAGCGCCGCCGGGCGCACTGGAGCAGGCCCTGAACGAGGCCACCGGCGGTGCGGCTGGCCGGCTCCAACTGCACGGCACCTGCGTCGGCTGGCCGCTGGCGCTCGCCCAGGCCGACCGGGTGTGCGGCCCGGGCTGGGTGCTGCTGGGCGATGCGGCCCACGTCGTGCATCCGCTGGCCGGGCAGGGGCTCAATCTGGGCCTGGCCGACGTGCAGGCCCTGGCCGAGGTGCTGGGCGCGCGCGAGGCCTGGCGTTCGCCAGGCGACGAGCGGCTGCTGCGCCGCTACGCGCGTGCGCGCAGCGCCCCCACCTGGGCCATGGGGCAGCTCACCGATGGCCTGCTGCACCTGTTTGCCGCCTCGTCGGCACCGGTGAAGGAACTCCGCAACCGCGGCCTGGGTCTGGTCAATGCCCTGCCGCCCTTGAAGCGCTGGCTCACGGCCCGCGCGCTCGATGCCTGAAGGAATCTGCGATGTCTTTGCGCTCCCCCCTGGCTGCGCTGCTGTTGGCGGCCCTGGCCCTGCCCGGCTGGTCCAACGAGGCAGTGATCCGCAAGAAGTTCGAGACCCGTGTGCCGCCGGATGCAAAGCTGGAGATCCTGCCCACACCGATCAACGGCTTGTTCGAGTTGCAGGTCGGCCATGAGGTCTACTACACCGATGCCCAGGGCAACTACCTGATCCGCGGCGAGCTGATCGATCTGGAGGCGCAGCGCAACCTCACCCAGGAGCGCGTGGCCAGGCTCACGGCCATCGACTTCGCGAGCCTGCCGCTCAAGGACGCCATCGTGATGAAGAACGGCAACGGCAAGCGCAGGATCGCCGTCTTCGCCGACCCGAACTGCGGCTATTGCAAACGTTTCGAGCGCGACGTCCAGCAGGTCAAGGACGTGACCGTCTACACCTTCCTCTACCCGGTGCCCATTGGCCCGGACTCGGAATCCAAGTCGCGCGACGTGTGGTGCGCCAAGGACCGCCTCAAAGCCTGGCAGGACCTGATGCTGCGCGGCATCGCTCCGCCGCCGGCGCCGGCCGGCTGCGACTGGAAGGCCGTGACCCGCTCCACCGAACTGGCGCGCAAGCATCGCATCAGCGGCACGCCGGCCCTGATCTTCGAGGACGGCACGCGCATCCCCGGCGCACTCAACACCGCCCAGATCGAGCAGCAGCTCGCCCAGGTCAAGGCCCGCTGAGCGCACCGGATGATCCACTACCGCATCGAACCGCACAGCCTGCAGGCCCACCTCTATCGCGTGGTGCTGCGTGTTGCACGTCCGCAGGCCGACACCACGGTGTCGCTGCCCGTGTGGATCCCCGGTAGCTACCTGGTGCGTGAGTTCGCCCGCCACCTCCAGCATCTCACGGCCCGGCAGGGTTCGCGCACGGTGCCGCTGGAGCAGCTCGACAAGTGCACCTGGCGGGCCCGCTGCACCGGTACGGCCGCGCTCGAAATCGAATACCAGGTCTACGCCTTCGACACCTCGGTGCGCGCCGCCTACCTCGATGCCCACCGCGGCTTCTTCAACGGCACGGGAGTCTTCCTGCGTGTGCACGGCCGTGAGGACGAGCCTCACCGTGTCGAGCTGCGCGGCCTGCCGCGCGGCTGGCAGGCGGCCACGGCCTTGCCGGTGATCCGGGCCGACGCGCGCGGGCAGGGTGTGTACGAGGCGGCCGACTATGATGAAGTGGTCGACCACCCGGTCGAACTGGGGCGCTTCTGGCGGGGGCGTTTCAAGGCCCAGGGCGTGGAACACGAATTCGTCGTGAACGGTGCCGCCCCGAGCTTCGACGGTGAACGCCTGCTGCGCGACACCCAGCGCATCTGCGAGACGGCCATCGCCTTCTGGCATGGCCGGCGCAAGCCCCCCTTTGCGCGCTACGTCTTTCTGCTCAATGTCGTCGACGACGGCTACGGCGGCCTGGAACACCGCGCCAGCACCGCGCTGATCTGCAGCCGGCGCGACCTGCCACGCCTGGGCGACGAGGGCCTGTCCGACGGCTACGTCACGCTGCTGGGCCTGATCAGCCACGAGTATTTCCACACTTGGAACGTCAAGCGCCTGCGGCCGGCGGAATTCACGCGCTACGACTACAGCCGCGAGAACTACACGCGGATGCTGTGGTTCTTCGAAGGCTTCACGTCTTACTACGATGATTTGTTGCTGCGCCGTGCCGGGTTGATCGACGAGGCCCGCTACCTCAAGCTGCTGGCGCGCACGATCACCAACACCATCACGCTGCCGGGCCGCCAGGTGCAAAGCGTGGCCCAGGCCAGCTTCGATGCCTGGGTGAAGTACTACCGTCCCGACGAGAACACCGTCAACGCCACGATCAGCTACTACACCAAGGGCGCGCTCATTGCGCTGGCCCTGGATCTGCGGCTGCGTCTTGAAGGCCAGGGTACGCTGGACGAGGTGATGGCTTGGCTGTGGCGCCACACCGACGGCGGCCCGATGGACGAGGCCCTGTTTGCACAGGCGCTGGAGGCCGTGGGCGCTCGCAGCTACCGCCGGGAGATCCAGGCCTGGGTGCACGGCACCCAGGATCTGCCCTTGGAAGAGCTGCTGCGCGCCCATGCGGTGCGCTGGCAGCGCGAGGCGCCGAGCTGGGCCCAGCGTCTGGGGGTGCGTGTGGCTGAGAACGGCGCGGTGACGGTGAAGATGGTCCTGCGCGGCAGTGCCGCCGAGCGCGCCGGACTGGCTGCCGGCGATGAGCTGCTGGCCGTGGACGGTTGGCGCCTGCGCAAGCTCGACGACCTCTCGGTCTACCTGGCGCGCTCCAGCGGGCCTGGCAAGGCGCGCCTGCTCATCGGCCGCGACCAGCGTGTGCTCGAGCTGTCGGTGCAGTTCCCCGCCGGGCTCGGTTCCGTGACACTGGTGCCAGCCGACCCGGCGCCGGCCGGCGAGCTGGAGCGCCGGCGTGCCTGGTTGAAGGCGCGTTGACGGCAAGCCTGCCGAGGCGGCCGAGCCCGCGGGCGGCTCTCAGGCCGCTCTCAGTCCGCTCGCTGCTGGGCATCGCCTTGGCCAGCCACCCGGCCGATGCCGAGCGCATTGCTGCCTTCCGCGACGCAGCGCGCTGAGCCTGGTCGCGTGACATCCCCGTGTTTTTTGTAAGCGGGAGTAATTCCGCCGCCTGCGGCATTGGAAGCGCGCAGCAGCCTGCGCATACTAGCGGGCTCATCGCACGTCGAACAACGCTTCTGAAGGGAGGAGCCTGGCGATGACATCCCCAACCGACGTGGCCCAGGTCGCGCACATGGCCATGCGCGGCACGGACTCCTCCCGCACTGCGCAGGAAGGAGCCCACGCTGGTGAGCACGGCTGCTGAACCCTGCAAGTACTGCCACAAAAGCGGCTTGTCGCTGCTGCTGCTGCGCCCCAGCCCGGTGGCGCTGCATGCGCAGTTGCAAGTGCCCGGCTCCCGTGAGGTGGCCGCCGACCCGGCGCTGGTCGAGCGCTGGGTGCCCGCAGGCCTGACACAAAGCCGCCCGGTGCTGCGCTTGCTGCGCGCCGGCTACGTGCACCTGTACATTCCCCAGACCGGCCAATGGCGCAGCTGGCGCGTCACGCCCCAAGCGCACCTGCTGGCGCAAGACCACCCCGCGTTTGGCATCGTGTGTGCCAACACCGTGTGCACCCGGCCCGAGCACAACGCCTCGGGCTATCAGTTGCTGCACCTGCCGCAGGCGCACGAACTCATTGGCCAGTCCATCTGGCTGGCCTTCAGCGCCAACCTGTGGAGCGACAAGCTCAAGGCGCGCAACCGGGCCAACCCCCAGGCCATGGTGGAGGTGCGCCTGGGGCAGGCGCCGGCGATGTGCTGAGCCACAGCCGGCTCAAGCGCCTGGCGGCCAGCAACGCCCAGGGGCGCGTGCGGCTGCAACTGGCCACCGACACGGTGCAGGCCCGCGAGGCGGGCGTGGCCGCAGCCGAGTTGGCCGCCGGCGGAGCGGGCCGCCTGGGCGGCGGGGCGCTCGCGCGCGCGCAGTCCGCCGCTTCGGGGGCGGCGCTGCGCGTGAGCGAAGACGAGTTCATGCGCCTGGTGCAAGCCCAAGCCGGCTGGCACCACAAAGCCGTGGCGCTGGTGGGCGAACTCGCACGCGCCCTGCCCGCCACGGCCCTCACGCTGGAAGGCCAGATCGGGCTGTTGGGGATGTGGCTCAATGGGATGGGGCTGAAGAGCACCTTAGACACGTTGATCAAGACCCGCGGTGAGGATGCGCTGGATTGGTTCAACGCCTTTGACTCCCTCTTCGGTGTGGTGGCCGGTGGTGCGCAAGTGCTGGAATCCGCCTGGGGCGCCAGCCTCACCCACCGGCTGGGCGAGCAAGCGGCCAAGCGCGCCGTCTCGGTGGGCGTGCTGCAAGCCGTGGGCAGCGTGGCGGGGGCGGCGTCGGGGTTTTCGTTGGCGGTGGGGCAGGCGATCAAGGCCAATCGAGCTCGTGTGAGCGGGGACGAAAGTGTCTTCTACTCCTATCTTTCGTCCTTTGGTGCGGCCCTTGGCTTCACCGCCTCCAGCGGCATCCTGGCCTGGGGCGCGGTGGCGCGGGTGATCGACCGGCGGCTGGGCACACACGGGGCGCTGTGGCGCGGGGCAGCCCGGGCCCGGCTGGCCAACATGGCGGTGCGCCGGGCCAGTGTGCACCTGGGGCTGAGGGCGGCCACGGGGCTGGGCTTGAGCTTGACGGGCTGGGGCCTGATCCTGGTGGGGCTGAGCCTGGTCGGTGAGGTGCTGGCGGTGGTGCTGACTCCCAGTGAGCAGCAGGCGTTTTTGAGGCGCACGTACTTCGGGATCGGGCCCAACAAGTTCAAGACGCTGGAGGAAGAGCTGCAAGCCCTGGAAGCGCTGGGCCGCGAAAGTGGCGCGCCCGAAGCGCCCGGGGCGCAGCCGGCATCGATCCCCGCGGGAGGACCTCGGCCATGAGCGCGGGCGAACGCCGGGTGGTGCTGGAGCCGCTGTACGAGCACGGCCAGCATGTGATGCCCATCTACGCGGCCGGCGAGCGGGTGGCGCTGAGCAACGCCAGCGTGGACGACATCAAAAAGCGCGGGGGCAAGAGGCTGCGCCCGGCCCTGGGGGTGTACGACAAGAAGCAAAAGGCGGCTGAGCGGCCCCAGGCCTACGGTTGGATCAAGGCGATCTATGCCGATGCGATCGAGTTCACCGCGATGCGCCAGGAGCTGGAGGGCATGCCCATGATCCAGGCGGCCATCGGGTTGATGGTTGGGGGGATTGGAGCGGCAGGGGGGGTAGGGGCGATGACGTGGCCGTTCATCTACCCGATTAAGGGCTTAGGCTATCAAGTGTTCTTTTTGATCGGCGGTTTGCTGATGGCCATCTTTTCCCTGCTCTTCCTGCTGTGGATGGTAGGCACGCCGGTGCGGCTGCTGTGGGGCGGCCCGCGGGATCTGCCGGTGGTCTTTGACCGGCGGCACCGCAAGGTGTACGTGATGCAGCAGGAAGTGGTCCCGGGCCTGTGGGGCTTGCTCAAGCCCTGGCCGGTCAGGGCCTGCGCCTACGAGTGGGACCTGGTGCAGGCCGAACACCACACCGAAGTGGCGCCCAACCCGGGCACGGGGGTGCGGCGCATCCACCGGCTGGCGTTCACGGTGCGCAAGAGCGCCGACGATCCCACGCTGATCGGGCATTTCCAGGTGGAGCTGGGTCTGGCCTTGACCGAGGCCATGGTGGCCCCGCTGTGGGAGCACATCCGCCGCTTCATGGAACAAGGCGGGCCGCACCTGCCGCACCCGGGCGAGCCGCTCGATGGGCGCAGCGACGATAAGCCCAGCTGGTGGCAAGCGGCCGGGCGCACCGGGCCCTTCGGGCCGCGCTATGGCTGGTGGTGGCGGGAGCATCCGGGGATCACGCTGCTGTACCACGTCATTGCGTTGCCGGGCATTGCGCTCATCGTGTGGGGGCTGTCCGTTGGCGCTTCACCGGCGATGTGGGGGGCATTGATGGCCCCCTACATTCCCTTGTCGATCAACTGGAGCCAGGCCACGGGGCTGTGGCTGGTGGCGCACACCTCGCGGCTGTATGAGTGGCCGCAGGCCGTGCGCCAGGCCATCGGGCAGCCGCTGCGCAAGGGGGTGGGGTGGTGAGTTCGTCATGAGTGCCCGTTACACGGTTCGGCTGGACACCTCACCCGAGCGCCACAGCGTTTCGGTGCGGCTGCAGAGCAAGGGCTGGGTGATGATCGGACGCATCCAGCGCGGTGCGCAGTTCGGAGCCCTGATGCAAACGCCCGAGGGGCGCCATGCGCTGGTCAATGGCGACCATGTCAGCGAACTCAACCAGAGCCAGGTGGCCTGTGCGCTCGAGCGAGCGCAGGCCAGGCCAAGCGGCTCAACGCAGCATCATGCGCGGCCGGCCGATGAGGCTCGTTCGCCACCCACAGGCTCGCCAAAGGTGATCATCAAGCGCAAGCGCGTCATCGCGCAGGCGCACGGGGCTTCGAACGTGGCGCCGCCGGCGCGATGAGGTGCGCACGTTGACAGAAGGTCAGGGGGCACTGCAGCCACAGACCCCGCCACAGCGCGAACAGCACAGCGGCTCTCGATAGCAGGCGCTCAGTACGGGTCGATGAAGCGGATACGGAAGGCCTCGGCCGTCGTCGGCCCGCGGTTGTCCTGCAGCACCCGCTGGGCCATGCTCAACACCGGCTTCAAGTCCGCCCAGGCCTTGGACTTCTCCAGACGCACGGCCAGGTCGTCGCCCATGGGCCCGAGCTGCTCGGAAACGAAGCGGGCGGCCTGCTGGCGCAGGGTGACGAATTCCGAGCCCGTGGGGCCCTGGCTGAACCCCGATTCGGCCGCCGAGGGTACGCTGTCGGGCGCCTTCGCCCCGTTCGGTGCAGACCGCTGGGCGGTGACAGCGATCACCTCGATGTACCCCTGGTCGCGCAACTGCTGGAGCAGGTCCTGGCCATCGCCGGGAATCATGCGCAGCAGCTCCTCGTCCGTGCGCTTGCCGTCCACCATGATCAGTGCCGAACGCAGCTTCATCGCTAGGTGGTTCTGGCGGGTGGCGATCTCGGCCTGTCCCTTTTCTGTTTTGCGGTACACCGTAGCCATCGGTCACCCTGGTTGCGCGCGATGATGGCAGCTTAACGCGCGAAGGCAGGCCACGCCATCAGGAAAGCACCGCCCCGGGGCGCGCGCGGGGGCTGCCGCGCGGTCGGATTTCACGCTACAGGCGGGGCCGTATAGTGAGGGGCTTCGAAAGGAGAACCCCGTGAGCGAACCCCTCATCCTGACCCAGGTGCGCGGCCAGGCCGCGCTGAAGGTGGGTGTCATCACCCTGAACCGGCCCAAGCAGCTCAACGCCCTCAACGATGCGCTGATGGATCAGCTCGGCGAGGCCTTGCTGGGCTTCGATGCCGACGAGACCATCGGCTGCATGGTCCTCACCGGTAGCGAGAAGGCCTTTGCGGCCGGTGCCGACATCTCGGCCATGGCGAAGTGGACTTACATGGAGGTCTACAAGTCCGACTTCATCACCCGCAACTGGGAAACCCTCAAGCGCGTGCGCAAGCCGGTGATCGCCGCGGTCTCGGGCTTTGCGCTGGGCGGAGGCTGCGAGCTGGCGATGATGTGCGACATCATCATCGCTGCAGACACCGCAAAGTTCGGCCAGCCCGAGATCAAGCTGGGCATCATCCCCGGCGCGGGAGGCACGCAGCGCCTGCCGCGCGCGGTGGGCAAGGCCAAGGCCATGGACCTCACGCTCACCGGGCGCATGATGGATGCCGCCGAGGCCGAGCGCGCCGGCCTGGTGTCGCGCGTGGTGCCGGCCGACAGGCTGCTGGACGAAGCCTTCGCCGCGGCCGATGCGATCTGCGGCTACTCGCTGCCCAGCCTGATCGCGGCCAAGGAATGCGTGAACCGAGCCTATGAGGCACCGCTCAACGAAGGCCTGCTCTTCGAGCGCCGCGCCTTCCACGCCCTGTTCGCCACCGAGGACCAGAAGGAGGGCATGGAGGCCTTCCTGGCCAAGCGCCCTGCGGCGTTCCGGCACCGCTGAGTCGCGTTCAGCGCGCCGCCAGCGCCTCCAGCAGGCGGCCATGGATGCCACCGAAGCTGCCGTTGCTCATGCACAGCACATGGTCGCCCGGGCGGGCCGCGGCCAGCACCTGGGCGATCACGCCATCGATGCTGTCGGCCACCTGGGCCTTCGCGCCCATCGGGGCCAGGGCCTGGGCGGCGTCCCAGCTCAGGCCGCCGCTGTGGCAGAAGGTGAGATCGGCCGCCTCCAGGGCCCAGGGCAACTGGGCCTTCATCGTGCCCAGCTTCATCGTGTTCGAGCGCGGCTCGAAGACGGCCAGGATGCGGGCCTTGCCCACACGGCGGCGCAGACCGTCCACCGTGGTGCGAATGGCGGTGGGATGGTGGGCGAAGTCGTCGTACACGGTCACGCCACCGGCCGTGCCGCGCACCTCCAGCCGGCGCCGCACGTTGCGGAAGGCGCCCAGGGCCTCGGCCGCCGCCTGCGGGGCCACGCCCAGGTGCTCGGCCGCGGCGATGGCGGCCAAGGCATTCAACTGGTTGTGCTCGCCTAGCAGTTCCCAGCGCACGTGGCCCACGGCCTGGCCGTTGCGGAGCACCTCGAAGTCGTGCGGTTCGCCCCGGGCCTCGAAGCCTTCGGCCCCGCCGAAGCGCACCACCTCGCTCCAGCAGCCCTTGTCCAGCACGCGCTGCAAGGGGGCCTCGCGGGCATTGACGACGAGGCGGCCGCTGGACGGCACGGTGCGCACGAGGTGGTGGAACTGGCGTTCGATCGCGGCCAGGTCGTCGAAGATGTCGGCGTGGTCGAACTCCAGATTGTTCAGCACGGCGGTGCGCGGCCGGTAGTGCACGAACTTGCTGCGCTTGTCGAAGAAGGCGGTGTCGTACTCATCGGCCTCGATCACGAAGGCAGGCCCCGAACCCAGGCGGGCTGACACCCCGAAGTTCTGCGGCACTCCGCCCACGAGGAAGCCGGGCTGCCGCCCGGTGGCCTCCAGGATCCAAGCCAGCATCGAGGTGGTGGTGGTCTTGCCGTGTGTGCCGGCCACGGCCAGCACATGGCGGCCGTGCAGGACATGCTCGGCCAGCCACTGCGGGCCGCTCATGTAGCGCAGTCCCGCATCGAGCACGGCCTCCATCAGCGGGTTGCCGCGGCTCACCACATTGCCCACCACCCAGACGTCGGGCTGCAGCGCAAGTTGGTCGGCGCCGTAGCCCTCGATCAGCTCGATGCCCAGCTCGCGCAACTGCTCGCTCATGGGCGGGTAGACGCCGGCATCGCAGCCGGTGACGCGGTGGCCCGCCTCGCGGGCCAGGGCGGCCAGCCCGCCCATGAAAGTGCCGCAGATGCCGAGGATGTGGAGGTGCATGCGTGAAGCCCGGCGCGGGCCGGGAACCAGGGGATCAGGAAGCAAAAGCGGCGCGGGCGGCGTCGATGGTGGCGGCGATGTCCTCGGCCGTGTGGGCGGCGCTGACAAAGCCGGCTTCATACAGGGCGGGCGCGAGATAAACGCCGCGCTCGAGCATGCCGTGGAAGAAGCGGTTGAAGGCGTCCTTGTCGGTGGCCATGACCTGCCCGTAGTGCTGTGGCAGCTCGCGCGCCAGGAAGAAGCCGAACATGCCGCCTTCGCAGTCGACGGCCAGGTCGATTCCGGCCTCCCGCGCCGCGCCTTGCAGCCCATCCACCAGCGAGCGGGTGCGCGCCGACAGGGCCTCGAAGAAGCCAGGCCGGCTGATCTCGCGCAGCGTGGCCAGGCCGCAGGCCGTGGCCACCGGATTGCCCGACAGGGTGCCGGCCTGATAGACCGGGCCCGTGGGAGAGAGCTGCTCCATGATGGCGCGCGGGCCGCCAAAGGCCGCCAGCGGCATGCCCCCGCCGATCACCTTGCCGAAGACGCTGAGGTCCGGCTGGAAGCCCGGGATGAGCCGGCCGTACAGCCCCTGCGCGCCGTGCAGGCCCACGCGAAAGCCGGTCATGACCTCGTCGAAGACCAGCAGTGCGCCGTGCCGCGTGCACAGCTCGCGCAGCCGGGTCATGAACGGCACGCTGGCACGCACGAAGTTCATGTTGCCGGCGATCGGCTCGATCATCACGCAGGCGAGCTGCGCGCCGTGCTCGGCGAAGGCCGCCTCGAGCTGCTCGAGGTGGTTGTATTCGAGCACCAGGGTGTGTTGCACGGCCTCGGGCGGCACCCCGGCACTGGTGGGGTGGCCAAAGGTGGCCAGGCCCGAGCCGGCCTTGACCAGCAGGGCGTCGGCATGGCCGTGGTAGCAGCCTTCGAACTTGATCAGCTTGGGCCGGCCGGTGGCGCCGCGCGCCAGGCGGATCGCGCTCATGGCAGCCTCAGTACCCGAGCTCACCAAGCGCACCTGTTCCATCGAGGGCACGAGGGCCAGGATGGCTTCGGCCAGCTCGATCTCGCGCTCGGTGGGAGCGCCGAAAGAAAAGCCCTCGCTCACGGCCCGCTGCACGGCTTCGACCACGGCGGGGTGGCCGTGACCCAGGATCATCGGGCCCCAGGAGCCGATGTAGTCGATGTAGCGGCGGCCCTCGGCGTCGTAGAGGTAAGCTCCTTGGGCTCGCGTGATGAAGCGCGGCGTGCCACCCACGGCGCGGAAGGCACGCACGGGCGAGTTGACGCCGCCAGGAATGACCTTGCGGGCGCGTTCGAAGAGTTGGTCGTTGGTGGCCATGCGATGCAGGGGTGGGGGCCGGCGGGCAGGCCCGCGGCGGTTCAGTGGATGTGGCGCGGATCCGGGGTTCCGCCACCGTCGGCCTCGCCGGGGGCCTCCTCGGACCCCTCGGCCGGCGGCAGGGCCCAGAAGAAACGATCGGGGATCACCCCGCCCATGCCGGGCCGGAAGCCGGCATCCAGGGTCTGGTCGAGAAAGGCCAGCGCCTCGGCGGCGGCATCGGTGACTTCGGCGCCATTGGCCAGCATCGCCGCCAGCGCCGCCGACAGCGTCTCGCCGGCGCCGACGAAGCCGGTGTCGAAGCGCTCGAAGCGTTCGCCGCTGACCGGCCCCTCGGCTGTGGCCAGCACGTTGTCGACGAAGTGATCGGGCAACTGGATGCCGGTGACGAGCACGAAGCGTGTGCCGTGCTCGGCGGCCGCGACGGCCAGCTCGCGTGGCGAGGCCGGCCGGTCGGCGTCCCACTCGGGCAGCAGGAAGTCGGTGAGGGTCTTGTGGTTGCCCACGAGCACCGAGGCCTGGGGCAACACCAGCTCGCGGAACGCCTCGTGATAGGCCTCGTGGGCGGATTCCTCCATCCAGGGCAGGCTGGGCAGGTAGGCCACGAGCGGCACGTCGGGATAGTCGGACAACACCTCGGCGACGGCGCCGATGGTTTCCGCGCTGCCGAGGAAGCCCACCTTCCAGGCGGCGATGGGGGTGTCTTCGAGGATGCTGCGGGCCTGCTCGACCACCGCCTCATCGTCGAGCACGTGATGATCGAACACTTCGGCGGTGTCGCGCAGCAAGATGGCCGTGACCACCGGCAACGGGTGCGCCCCCATGGCGCACAGGGTGGCCACGTCACCGCCCAGGCCGCCGGCTCCGCTGGGATCGTTGGCATTGAAGCTCATCACGCACGGCGGGGCGCCGGCGTCCTCGGGGGCGTCGATGGCCGGGGCCGGGTCTTGGGGGGGGTGGGACATGGGTGTGGGCCGGTGCGGTGGGCGAGGGCGGTCACTGCGGAACTTCACATGAACAATCGCGTGTAAGTTCGCACAAACCCTCGCGGTTTTGTGTGTTCACAAGGCTACAATGCCTCGCATCATTGTAGTGAAACTGATACAAAGTGAGCGAGTCTCGAACCTGGATGTGCCTGATTTGCGGATGGATCTACGACGAGGCCGCTGGCGACCCTGAACATGGCATCGCCCCGGGCACCGCCTGGGCCGATGTGCCGATGAACTGGGTCTGTCCCGAATGCGGCGCTCGCAAGGAAGACTTCGAAATGGTGCAGATCTAGCGCGACAGACGCGGGAACAGCCAATTCAAGTCGTTGAGGAGAGGGCTTCAGTGAGCGACACCGTTGCTTCGATCAGTCAAGCCACGTCTGCGGGGGGCACCAAGGTGCTCGTCATCGACGACAGCAACACCATCCGCCGCAGCGCCGAGATTTTCCTCAAGCAAGGCGGCTACGAGGTGGTGCTGGCCGAGGACGGTTTCGACGCGCTGGCCAAGGTCAATGACCACGAGCCGCACCTGATCTTCTGCGACATCCTGATGCCGCGGCTCGACGGCTACCAGACCTGCGCGATCATCAAGCGCAATCCCAAGTTCTCCGCGGTGCCGGTGATCATGCTGTCCTCCAAGGACGGTCTGTTCGACAAGGCGCGCGGACGCATGGTCGGCTCGCAGGACTACCTGACCAAGCCCTTCACCAAGGACCAGTTGCTTCAGGCCGTGGAACAGCACCGCCGTATCGCATGAATCCCCGGGCGCCCCACAGCAGGCGCCCTTTCTCATTGCATCCGTTTGCCCAGGGGCGCCTGCATGCAGGCGCCGAACGAGTGAGGTAGAAAGCCATGCCAGTCAAGAAGATCCTGTTGGTCGACGACTCGAAGACCGAGCTGCATCATCTGTCCGAACTGCTGTCCAAGCGCGGCTACAGCGTGCGCACCGCCGAGAATGGCGAGGAGGCCTTGCGCCGTCTGGCCGAGGACAAGCCCGACCTGATTCTGATGGACGTCGTCATGCCCGGCCAGAACGGTTTCCAGCTCACGCGCTCGATCACGCGCGACCCCAACTTCGCCGACGTGCCCGTGATCATGTGCACGAGCAAGAACCAGGAGACCGACAAGGTTTGGGGCATGCGCCAAGGTGCACGCGACTACGTGGTCAAGCCCGTGGACGCCGAAGAGCTGATCAGCAAGATCCGCGCCTTCGACTGATGAGCCGTCGCGCAGACCGCAGCAGGGACCTGCGGGGTCGCACCCGAGCAACCACAGACACACACCATGGCGAACAAAGAAGCGCTGCGTGAGCTGCAAAGCCGGCTGGCCGAGCGTTTGCAGGCCGCGCGCACCGAGGCGCGCACGGCGAGCTGGCTGGCGGTGGAGTCCGCAGGCCGGCGTTTCCTGCTGCCTTTGCAGGATGCCGGCGAGATCTTCCCGTTCTCGTCGTGCGTGAGCGTGCCGCACACCTCGCCCTGGTTCCTGGGCGTGGCCAACCTGCGCGGTGGTCTGCATGGCGTGGTCGACTTGGCCGCCTTCCTGGGTCTAAAAGCCGCGAGCGTGCCAGGCGCCGACGGCCTGCGCGAGCAGGCCCGGCTGATCGCGCTCAATCCGTCGCTGGACATCAATTGCGCCTTGCTGGTGGAACGGCTGGCCGGCCTGCGCAGCCGCGACCAGCTCCAGCCGGCCGACGATGGTGCGGACGAGCGTGCGGCGCGTCCCGGCTTCGTGGGCAAGCGCCTGCGCGACGCCCAGGGGCGTGTCTGGCAGGAGCTGCACTTGGCGGCGCTGGCGCGTGACGAGGCATTCCTGAGGATCGTGGGCTGACGGGGCGCTTCGCGCGACGACGACCGGCCTGGTATGAGTGACGTTCGAGCAGAAAGCTAGAGGGGAAAATGAGTTTCATCAGCAAGATCACCGGCAAGGGCAAGAAGGGGCCGGGCGAGGACTCGCTGGGCAAGCCGTACGACGACGCCTCGGACGACCTGCCCCTGCCAGGGCCGGACGCGACGATCAGCCTGGAAACCCGGCCCGCCGGGACATCCTCCGCGGACAAGGACTCGTCCATCATCTCTGAGGTGGCGCCATCGGAATTGCCCGGTGAGTTCGCGCAAACGCGCATGCAGGCCGGAGATGTCGGGGAATCCAGCTCGCGGCTGCCCCTGATTGGCCATCTGCCGGTGGCTCAGCAGCAGCGGATCCTGGGTGCGCTGACCGTGCTGGGCGTGGTGGGGCTGCTCGCGGTGGTGGGCATCTCGCAGAACAACGCCAACAACGTGGCCACCCAGGTGCGCACCACCGGTGAGGCGCTGATGCAGTCGCAGCGCCTGGCCAAGTCGGTGTCGCAGGCCCTGGTGGGCAGCCCTCAGGCCTTCCCGGAGGTGCGAGAAAGCTCGACCGTGCTGGCCTCGGGCACGCGCGGCCTGCGCAACGGCAGCTCCGACATTCCGCCGGTGTCGCCCGACGTGCAGCAGGCCCTCGAGCCCATCATGCCCCTGGTCGATCGTGCCGAGAAGAATGCCGGCATCGTGCTGGCACAGCAGGAAATCCTGACCCAGGTCGGGCAGGCCCTGCGCACCATCAACCGCCAGTCGGCCGACCTGCTGGAGATCGCCGAGACCATCTCCTCGCTGAAGCTGCAGCAGAACGCCTCGCCGGCCGAGATCTCGGCGGCGGGCCAGCTCGTGATGCTCACGCAGCGCATCGGCAAATCGGCCAACGAGTTCCTGACGATGGAAGGCGTGTCGCCCGAGGCCGTGTTCCTGCTGGGCAAGGACCTGAACTCCTTCCGCGAGATCTCTCAGGGCCTGCTGGAGGGCAGCGCCGAACTGCGTCTGCCGCCCACGCGCGACGAACAGACCAAGGAGCGCCTGCTGGCCCTGCAGGAGCTGTACGAGCAGACCCGCACGCAGGCCGGGGCCATCCTGGGCAACCTGCAAGGCCTGGTGTCGGCCCGTGAGGCCCAGGTGGCGATCATCGACGACTCCGAGGCCCTGCGCAAAGGTCTGCAGCAGGTGCAAGAGCGCCTGTCCGAGCAGGCCGGCTTCGGCACCCTCAACGTCATCGTGCTGCTGGTGTCCATCGCGATGGCACTGGTCGGCATCCTCGGCCTGCTCTACGTGTACTTCCAGGCCGAGCGCGCGCGTGCGCAACTGGCCGAGCAGCAGCGGCTGGAAGCCGAGCGGCAGGAGCAGGAGGCCAAGCGCGTCAACGATGCGAACCAGGCGGCCATTCTGAGGCTGATGAACGAACTGCAGACGGTGGCCGAAGGTGACCTGACGCAGCAAGCCACCGTGACGGAAGACATCACCGGCGCCATCGCCGACTCGGTGAACTACACGGTGGAGGAACTGCGCAATCTGGTGTCGCAGGTGCAGGGCACGGTGTCGCGGGTGACCGAGACCACGCAGCAGGTGGAGGCCACCTCCACCGAACTGCTGGCCGCCTCGACAGAGCAACTGCGCGAGATCCGCGACACCGGCGAGTCGGTGCTCCAGATGGCCAGCCGAATCAACGACGTCTCGGCACAGGCCCAGCACTCGGCCCAGGTGGCACGCCAGTCGCTGATGGCGGCCGAACAGGGCCTGCAGGCCGTGCAGAATGCCATCGGCGGCATGAACGCGATCCGCGAGCAGATCCAGGAGACCTCCAAGCGGATCAAGCGGCTGGGCGAGTCGTCGCAAGAGATCGGCGAGATCACCGAACTGATCTCCGACATCACGGAACAGACCAACGTGCTGGCACTGAATGCCGCCATCCAGGCCGCCTCCGCGGGCGAAGCCGGTCGCGGCTTCTCGGTGGTGGCCGAGGAAGTGCAGCGGCTGGCCGAGCGCTCCGCCGACGCCACGAAGCAGATCGCAGCCCTGGTGAAGACCATTCAGACCGACACGGCCGATGCCGTGGCGGCCATGGAGCGCTCCACCCAGGGTGTGGTGGAAGGGGCCAAGCTGTCGGACAACGCCGGTACCGCGCTGGGCGAGATCGACCGCGTGTCGCGCCAGCTCGCCGAGCTGATCGAGCAGATCTCGGCCCAGGCCTCCCGCGAAGCCGAGTCGGCCAACATCGTGGCCGGCAACATCCAGCACATCTTCGCGGTGACCGAGCAGACGGGTGAAGGCACGCGATCGACGGCCCAACTGGTGCGCGAACTGTCCAAGACTGCCGAGGAACTGAAACAGTCGGTGTCGCGGTTCAAGATCAGCTGAGCAGGGTGGGGCACTGGATGGACAGCAGCAACCGTGACAGTCTGACCGGCGACGACCTCAGCGCCCTGGCCTGGGTCCAGGATGAACTGCGCAAGTCGCTCGACAACGCCCACAAGGCCTTGCGCCGCTTCCTCAAGGAGGCCGACAGCGCTGCCGGCTCGGACGTCGATGCCGTCGATCCGTCCGTTCTGCGCACCGCACGCCAGCAGCTCCACCAGGGGGTGGGCGCTCTCGAACTCGTGGGCATGCCAGCGGCTGCCAGCGTGCTGCGCGCCAGCGAGGCCGCCGTCCAGCGCTACATCCAGAAGCCCCAGAAGCTCGACGCTGCGGCGGTCGAGACCCTGGAGAAAGCCTCGTTTGGCCTGCTGGATTACCTCTCGCGCGTGCTGGCCGGCCGCAAGGTCTCCTGTGTGTCTCTCTTTCCCCAGTACCGCGCGGTGCAGGAACTGGCCGGGGCCGACCGCATCCACCCCGCCGACCTGTGGAGCGTCGACTGGCATTGGACGGAGGTGGCCGACGTCGCCACCGGCGTCGGCCCGCGCAGCGCCGACGCGGCCACACGCGGTGAACTCGAGACCCTGCTGCTGGCGTTGATGCGGGGCCGCTCCACGGCCCGCACCGCCCAGCGCATGAGCGACCTGTGCGCCGGCCTGGGCGTGAGTGCCCCGGGGATGCATGCCGCCACGTTCTGGCGGCTTGCGGCAGCCTTCTTCGAGGCGCTGGCCCGAGACCTGCTGCCGCTGGATGTCTACAGCAAACGCGTGGCTTCACGCATCCTGGCGCAGTTCGGCATGATCGAGCGCGGCGAGTCGGCCGTCTCCGAGCGTCTGGCGCAGGACCTCCTTTTCTTCTGTGCCCAATGCCGCCCCGGCGATACGCTGGCACCTCGTGTGCAGGCCGTGCGCCGGGCCTACGGCCTGGAAGACCACGAGCCGGTGAACTACGAGGTGTCCCACCTCGGCCGCTTCGACCCGGCCCTGCTGGTGCAGGCGCGCAAGCGCGTGGCCGCCGCCAAGGATGCCTGGTCGGCCGTGGCCGGCGGCGAGATGCACCGCCTGACCGGCTTGAACGAGCAATTCAGCCTCGTGGGGGATTCCCTGCGCAGGATTTACCCGGCCGGCGAGGCCCTGGCCGAGGCGCTGATGCGCTCGGTGGCCCAGACGGTGGAGTCGGCCAGCGCCCCCCAGGCCCCGCTGGCCATGGAAGTGGCCACCAGCGTGCTCTACCTCGAGGCCTCGCTGGAAGACGCGGATTTCGACGACCCGCAGCTCGCCGAGCGCAGCAACCGCTTGGCCGAACGCATCGAGTCGGTGCGCCGGGGTGAGCCGGCCCAGCCGCTCGAGTCCTGGATGGAGGACCTGTACCGCCGGGTCTCGGACCGCCAGACCATGGGCAGCGTGGTGCAGGAACTGCGCGCCTCGCTGAGCGAGGCCGAGAAGCTGATCGACCAGTACTTCCGCAACCCGGCCGACCGTTCCGTGCTGGCGCCGGTGCCCGGTCAACTGGCCGCCATGCGCGGCGTGCTCTCGGTGCTGGGCATGGATCAGGCTTCGCAGGCCGTGCTGCGCATGCGCGACGTGGTCGACGAACTGCTGGCCACCGAGGTCGATCCGCAATCGCCGTCGGCAGCCGCCACGTTCGAGCGGCTGGCCGGCAATCTGGGCGCGCTGGGCTTCCTGATCGACATGCTCAGCTACCAGCCGCAGATGGCGAAGTCGCTGTTCACTTTCGATGCCCATCGGGGCGAACTGCGCCCGGTGATGGGCCGCGCCAGCGAGCCGGCCCCGCCAGTGACGCTGGTCGAACCCCGGCTGATCGAGCAGGCCCAGGCGCTGGCCGCCCAGGTCGAGCGCGAGGATCTCTCCCTCGAAACCCTGTCTGCCGAACTGCAGCGCCTGTCCGACCAGGCCTTGGTGGCCGACCAGCCGGCGCTGGCCGAGCCGCTGAACCAGGCCCATGCCGCGGTCGAGCAGGCTGCACGCGGTGAGGCCGACCTCCAGGCGGTGCGCGAGCAGGTCGCGCAGGCCGTGGCCGATTTCGTCTCCACGGCCTCGGATGCCGCCACGCTGGCTCCCGAAGTGGTCGCCGCACCGGCGACCGCACCGGCCGCGCCAGGGCCCTCCGGCCTGGAAGACGACGACGAGATGCGCGCCATCTTCCTCGAAGAAGCCCAGGAGGTGATGGGTGCGGCCGGTGCCGCGCTGGACCTGTTGACCCGCACGCCCGACGACATCGAGCAACTCACCACCGTGCGCCGCTCGTTCCACACGCTCAAAGGCAGCTCGCGCATGGTCGGACTCAACGACTTCGGCGAGGCGGCCTGGGCCTGCGAGCAGCTCTACAACACCTGGCTGGCCGACCAGAAGCCGGCCAGCGACGACCTGCTGGCTTTCACCGGCGAGGTGCTCGACTACCTGGCGGCCTGGATCGGCGAGATCGCCGCGCGCGTGGACCCCACGCACCACAGCATCCCGGTGCGCACCGCGGCCGATGCGATGCGGTTGGAAGGCCGGCGCCTGGCCGTGCATGCCCCCGGCGGCCCTACGGCGGTGTCGATGCCGGCCGAGCTGCCGGTGGCCGAACCGCCGACCCCGGCCGCACCGGTGGTGGAGCTGCCGGCCTTCACGCTGGACCTGTCGGCCTTCGAGGATGCCGCCGCGCCCGTGGCGACCGCCGAACCGGCCGTCGCCGAGGCCCCGCCGGCTGCTTCGGAAGACCCTCTGCCCGAGGCCGGCGCTGCCGCCCAGGCCGAGGTGATCGTCGATTTCGGGGACCTCGACCTGGACCTCGGGTCCACCGAGACGATCGAAGCCGCCCCGGCGCTGCCCGACAATGTCGTGCCTTTGCCTCTGCGCGCCATCGCGCCGGCCGAAGGGCATGACACACCGTCCGCCCCGGCGCAGCCGCCGGCCGAACCGGTGAACGACCAGGTCAAGGTGGTCGGTCCTCTGCGCATCGGTATTCCGCTGTTCAACATCTACCTGACCGAGGCCGACGAGCTGTCACGGCGGCTGAGCACCGAGCTGGCCGAATGGGCCCTGGAACTCGACCGCCCGGTGGGCGAGGCAGCGATCGCCCATGCACATTCGCTGGCTGGCTCGTCGTCGACCGTGGGCTTTGCCGACCTCTCGCAACTGGCGCGCCGTCTGGAGCACGCGCTGACGCGCTCGCAGGCCATCGGGCGCGGCGATGCCGAGCAGGCGAGACTCTTCGTCGATGTCGCTGACGAGATCCGCCGCTTGCTGCACCAGTTCGCCGCGGGCTTCCTGAAAGAACCCTCGCCGGAGCTGCTGGCGCGTCTGGACGAGCACGAACTGCACTCGGCGCGTGCGCTGGAATCGCTGCATGCCCGCGGCGACCTCGATGAGTCCGGGCCGGGCGAGCTGGTGCCGCCGCAGGCCGTCGCTGACGACGCTCACGACGCTGACGACGCTGACGACGCCGGGTCTGTCGCTGAGGCCGTGTCGCCCGCCGAAGGTGGGCCGACCGAGCCGGCCCCGCTGGCCGGGCCGCCTTCCCTGCTGGGCTCGCTGCCCGACCTGGGCCGCACTGAGCTGCGTGAGCTGCCGGCCCTGCAGGCCGTGACCGCCTCAGCGGCCAGGCATGTGACGGGCCTGCCCGGCGAGGGGCTGGACATCGATGACGACATCGATGCGGTCGATGCGGTCGATGCCGATCTGTTCCCCATCTTCGAGGAAGAGGCCCAGGAACTGCTGCCCCAGCTCGCCAGTGAGCTGCGCGAGTGGCTGCGCCAGCCCGGCGACACGCATGCAGGCCAAGCCTGCATGCGCACCTTGCACACTTTCAAGGGCGGCGCACGTCTGGCCGGCGCGATGCGCCTGGGCGAACTCGCCCACCGCCTCGAGACCTCGATCGAACGCCTGCTGGCCCGTGGCGACGTCAGTGCCGAAGACGTCGAACCGCTGGAAGGGCGTGTGGACGTGATCACGGCGGTGTTCGAAGCCCTGCGCCGCCAGGACGCCCAGGCCTATGCCGATGCCACGGCGGCGGTTCAGGCCCGACCGGAGGCGGCGGCGGTGCTCGAGGCCCCGTCCTCGCCCCTGCCGCTGATGGAGCATGTGGACCTGCCGGTGGCCGATGCACCGGCCCTGCAGGACGTCGAGCCGGCGGCCGCACCGCAGGCGCCACCCACGGACACCGCCGCGGCGGGTACCGAGCCGGAGATCGACTGGTCGCGCTTCGTGCAGACTGCCTCCGGCGCAGCGGCGGGGCAGGGGGCTGTGGCACGCACGGCCGTGCAGACGGGGCAGGCCGCTGTGCGGGTGCGTGCCCAGTTGCTCGACCGCCTGGTCAACCAGGCCGGCGAGGTGAGCATCACCCGGGCCCGGCTGGAGTCCGGGGTCAGTCAGATCAAGGGCTCGCTGACCGACCTGACCGACAACCTGGAGCGGCTGCGCCAGCAGTTGCGTGACATCGAGCTGCAGGCCGAGACGCAGATGGCCTCGCGCATGGAGCAGGCCAAGGCCGAGGGTCTGGCCTTCGACCCGCTGGAGTTCGACCGCTTCACCCGCTTCCAGGAGATCACCCGCATGATGGCCGAGTCGGTGAACGACGTGGCCACGGTGCAGCGGGCCCTGCAGCGCACGCTGGAGACCACCGAGGATGAACTGGCCGCCCAGGCCCGCCTGACGCGCGAACTGCAGGATGACCTGCTGCGCACCCGCATGGTCGAGTTCGAGGGGCTGTCCGAGCGCCTGTACCGGGTCGTGCGGCTGGCCGCCAAGGAAACCGGCAAGCAGGTGCGCCTGGACATCGTCGGCGGTGCGATCGAAGTCGACCGTGGCGTGCTCGACCGCATGACCGCCTCGTTCGAGCACCTGCTGCGCAACTGTGTCACGCACGGCATCGAGCCGCCGCAGGAGCGTGCGGCGGCGGGCAAGGACCCGGTGGGCACCATCGTCGTGGCCCTGCACCAGGAAGGCAACGAAGTTGCCATCGAGTTCCGTGACGACGGGGCCGGCCTGAACCTCGCGCGCATCCGCGAACGCGGCCGGGCCATGGGCCTGATCGCGCCCGACGACGACCCCAGCGATGCCGAACTCGCCAACCTGATCTTCACACCGGGCTTTTCCACCGCCGAGACGGTCACCGAACTGGCCGGCCGCGGGGTGGGCATGGACGTGGTGCGCTCGGACGTGAACGCCATGGGCGGCCGCATCGAGACCGCCACGGCGCCAGGCCAGGGCACGAGCTTCAAGCTGGTGCTGCCGCTGACCACGGCGGTCACGCAGATCGTGATGCTGCGCTGCGGCAACGTCACCGTGGGCGTGCCGGCCAACCTGATCGAGATCGTGCGACGCGCCTCGCCCGAGGAAGTCCGGCGCGCCTACGAGACCTCGGTCTACCTGCTGGGCGATCAGATGCTGCCCTTCTTCTGGCTGGGTGCGTTGCTGCAATCCAGCGGGCACGGCCAGGAAGCCGGGCGCACCCTGCCCGTGGTGGTGGTGCGCAGCGCCCAGCAGCGTGTGGCCCTGCATGTGGACGAGGTGCTGGGCACCCAGGAAGTGGTGGTGAAGAACCTCGGGCCCCAGTTGTCGCGGCTGCCGGGCCTGGCCGGCATGACGTTGCTGGCCTCGGGCGCGGTGGCGCTGATCTACAACCCGGTGGCGCTGGCCACGGTGTACGGCGACGCGGCCCGGGCCCTCACCGCGGCGGCGATGCACCCGGCGGCCGAGGCCCAACGCCAAGCCGAGGCGGCCGAACGCCTGCGGGTTGCCGCCGAGGAGCCGGCCACGCCGCTGGTGCTGGTCGTTGACGACTCCCTCACGGTGCGTCGTGTGACGCAGCGCCTGCTGGCGCGCGAGGGCTACCGTGTGGCCCTGGCCAAGGATGGGCTGGAGGCCCTGGAGCGGCTGGCCGAGGAGCGTCCGGCGGTGGTGCTCAGCGACATCGAGATGCCCCGCATGGACGGCTTCGACCTCGTGCGCAACCTGCGGGCCGATGCGCGCCTGGCCGATCTGCCGGTCATCATGATCACCTCGCGCATTGCCCAGAAGCACCGCGACTATGCCGTCGAGCTGGGGGTCAACCACTACCTGGGCAAGCCCTACAGCGAAGAGGAGCTGCTGGCGCTGATCGGCCGCTACGTCGCCCAGGCCGCCGGTGCCCAGCCGGTGCATTGAATCCGGACGGAGGTCGCGCACGATGCCCCCCTCCGTTCCGTCGGCCATCGACCACCTGGCGGCCCTCACGGGCTACCGGGACCGCGACCTGCTCGACGTGACCCTGGCCCACGCCCTGATGGACCTGCTCGCGCCGCTGGGCGTGGCGGTGTACAAGCTGGCGGGGGAGGAGGAGGGCGGCCAGCGCTGGTTGCTGCGTGCCCGCATCGATGCGGGGCAGCCCACGGCCGTGTCCGACCCGCCCTGGATCGACTTCGAGACCCTGCCGGCACGCGAGAGCCTGCCCCATCACGACGCCAGCCTGTGCCGGCAGGCCGTCGTCGAGCTCGGCCCCTCCCCGCAGGAGGATGCGCCGCGGATGACGACGATCTTCCCGCTGGTGGCCGAAGGCGAGGGCCTGGGCGTGATCGAAGTGCGTACCACCCAGCGGCTGACCGCCGGGATGAAGCGCACCGTCTGCAGCATCCTGCGCATTTACCGCAACTTCCATGGCCTGCTCGACTACAGCGAGCGCGACACCCTGACCGGCTTGCTCAACCGCAAGACCTTCGACGAGGCCTTCCTCAAGACGGCGTACCAAGGTGGCGGACCCGCCGGGATGGGCGATGGCGACCGCCGTCATGGCGACGCGGGCCTGAGCAAGCACTGGCTGGGGGTCGTGGACATCGACCACTTCAAGCATGTGAACGACCGCTTCGGTCACCTCATCGGTGACGAGGTGCTCTTGCTGGTGGCGCGCATCTTGCGCAGCACCTTCCGTTTCCACGACCGGCTCTACCGTTTCGGCGGTGAGGAGTTCGTCGTGCTGCTGCGCTGCCCCCAGGAGGCCGACGCGGCTCTGGCCTTCGAGCGTCTGCGCACCAACATGGAGGCCTACACCTTCCCCCAGGTGGGACGGGTGACGGTCAGCATCGGCTTCACCGAAGTGCAGCCCGGCGATGCCCCCACGGCAGCCTTCGAGCGGGCCGACCGGGCCGTCTACCATGCCAAGCAGAACGGCCGCAACCAGGTCTGCAACCACGAGGCCCTGGTGCGAAGCGGCGCGTTCACCCTGGCTGGCAAGGTGGGCGACGTCGAACTGTTCTGACGCCCGGCCTCAGGGCCCCTTGCGCTTCACCACCGCATAGCGCGCCAGGGTGCGCTCGCGTGCGACCTCATGCTGCACCAGCGGCTCGGGATAGGTGGCACCCAGCGTCACCCCGGCGGCCGCCAGGTCCACCGGCCGGGCTTTCCAGGGGGCGTGGATCAGCGCATCGGGCAGCCGGGCCAGTTGCGGCAGGTAGCGGCGGATGAAGCGGCCGGCGGGGTCGAACTTCTCGCTTTGCGTGACCGGGTTGAAGATGCGGAACCAGGGCTGCGCGTCGCAGCCGGTGGAAGCCGCCCATTGCCAGCCGCCGTTGTTGGAGGCCAGGTCGAAATCGTTGAGCTTCTCGGCGAAGTAGCGCTCGCCCCAGCGCCAGTCGATGCCCAGATCTTTGACCAGGAAGCTGGCCGTCACCATGCGCAGGCGGTTGTGCATGTAGCCGGTTTGGTTGAGCTGGGCCATCGCGGCGTCCACCAGCGGGTAGCCCGTCCGCCCCTCGCACCAGGCCTGGAACAGGGTCTGGGCGGTCTTGCCCTGCTCCCAGCGGATGCGGTCGTATTCCGGGCGGAAGGCACGTTCCACCACGTGCGGGTGGTGGTGCAGGATCTGCTGGTAGAAGTCGCGCCAGATCAGCTCGCTCAGCCAGACCTCGGCGCCCCGGGAGCCGGCCTGCATGCGCTCCCAGGCCAGGCGGGCCAGTTCGCGGATCGACACCGTGCCAAAGCGCAGGTGCACCGAGAGGTAGCTGGGACCTTTGACGGCCGGGAAATCACGGGTGTCGTGGTAGTGGTCGATGCGTCCCAGGAAGTCCTCCAGCAGCGCGCGTGCACCACTGCTGCCGGTGGGGATGGGCAGCTCGTGCAGCCCGCTGCCTGCAAAGCCGAGTTCCGCCAGCGAAGGCACTTCGGCGTGCAGTCCCTCGGGCCGCGGAGCCAGGGCGTCGGCATGGCGGGCCACCGGATGGGCCTGCAGGTCCAAGGGCGTCAGCCTCTTCAGCCAGGCGGTCTTGTAAGGGGTGAACACCCCGTAGGGGGTGCCCGCAGCCGTCAGCAGCTCGTCGGCCTCGAACACCACCTGGTCCTTGCTGCTGTGCCAGGCGATCCCGGCTTCGGCCAGGGCCCCGCGCACGCGGGCATCGCGTTCGCGCGCCGCAGGCTCGTGGTCGTGGTTGGCATAGACCGCCTGCACCCCGAGACGCCGGGCCAGCGCGACGATCTCGTCGCGGGCACGGCCGTGCCGCACGATCAGCCCTGCCTGTGCGTGCCCGTGGGCCTGGGCCAGGGCGCGAAGCTGGGCGTCCAGCTCGACCAGGCTGTCGCGGATGAACTCCACCCGGCGGTCGGCCCGGGGCAGGGGATCGAGGATCTCCGTGTCGAAGACAAACGCGCACCACACCCGCCGCGCCGCGCGCAGCGCGTGGTACAGGGCGGCATGGTCTTGCGAGCGCAGGTCCCGCCGGAACCACACGAGTGCGGTGTCAAGGGGCTTTTCCATGGGGCGGGATGTTGGCAGAGGAATAGAATTCCTGCCATGGCCGCAGACCATTGCATCGACCTCACCAACCAGTTTCTGATCGCCATGCCCGGCATGGCCGACGACACCTTTGCCGGCGCGGTGGTCTACCTGTGCGAGCACACCGACAAGGGGGCGCTCGGCCTGGTGATCAACAAGCCCATCGACATCAAGCTCAAGAACCTGTTCGAGAAGGTCGACCTGACGCTGGATCGGGAGGACTTGGCCGAGGAGCCCGTCTATTTCGGCGGACCGGTGCAGACCGAGCGCGGCTTCGTGCTGCACGAACCCTTGGGCGACGGCGGCGGCCACTACAACTCCTCACTGCGCATCCCGGGCGGGCTGGAGATGACCACCAGCAAAGACGTGCTCGAGGCCCTGTCCCACGGAGCCGGCCCGAAGAAGGTGCTCGTGACGCTGGGTTACAGCGGCTGGAGCGCCGGCCAGCTCGAGGACGAGATCGCCCGCAACGGCTGGCTCACCGTGCGGGCCGAGCCGTCCATCATCTTCGACACCCCCGTCCATCACCGCTACGAGCGTGCGCTGTCCCTGCTGGGCATCGACCCCGGCATGCTCACCGGCGAGGCCGGTCATGCCTGAGCAGGCGAGGCAGTTCCTGGCCTTTGATTACGGCATGAAGCGGGTGGGGGTGGCCAGCGGCAACACCCTGCTAGGCACGGCCCAACCGCTGGGCACGGTGAGCGCCCAGGGTGAAGCCCGCTTCGAGGCGCTGGGCCGGCTGATCCGGCAATGGCAGCCCGAGGCGCTGGTGGTGGGGGTGCCCTTCCACCCCGATGGCGCCGAGCACGAGAACACGCGTCGCGCCCGGCGCTTTGCGCGCCAGCTCCATGGCCGTTTCGGCCTGCCGGTGCACGAGGTCGATGAGCGCTACACCACCACCGAGGCGCTGGCCGCCGGCGCGCGCGATGCCGATGCGGCGGCCGCTTGCCTCATCCTCGAGCAGTATCTGCGCGAGGCCACCCGGGAGACCCCTGCATGACCATGCTCCACCTCGATGCCGAGGCGCTCTATGTCGAACTGCGCCAGGGTGTGCGCCCGCTGCTGCGCCCCGATGCCGTGCTGGTGGGCGTGTGGTCGGGCGGGGCTTGGCTGGCCGAACGCCTGCAGCGCGACTTGGGCCTCAGTGGCGAGCACGGCGTGATCTCCAGCGCCTTGCACCGCGATGACTTCGGCTCGCGCGGCCTGTCCGGCGCGGCCGATCACACCAAGTTGCCCTTCGAGGTCAAGGACCGCCACATCGTGCTGATCGACGATGTGCTCTACACCGGGCGTACCACGCGGGCCGTGCTCAACGAGCTCTTCGACTTCGGCCGCCCGGCCAGTGTGACGCTGGCCGTGCTGGTCGACCGGGGTGGGCGCGAGCTGCCCATCCAGCCGGCTTTTTCCGCCGTGCGGGTGACGCTGCCGGCCACCCAGCGCCTACGCCTGGCCCGCAACGAGGCCGGCCACTTCAGCTTCGACATCCAGACCGCCCAGCTTTGAGCACAGGAACGACGCCCCCATGCTCTACAAACGCAATCCGCAGCTCAACAAGAACGGCGAACTCATCCACCTGCTGTCCATCGAGGGGCTGCCGCGCGACGTCATCCATCACATCCTGGATACCGCGGGCACCTTCCTCAGCGTGAACGAGCGCGAGGTCAAGAAGGTCCCACTGCTGCGCGGCAAGAGCGTGTTCAACCTCTTCTTCGAGAACAGCACGCGCACGCGCACCACCTTCGAGATCGCGGCCAAGCGCCTGTCGGCCGACGTGCTCAACCTCGACATCGCGCGTTCGTCCACCGCCAAGGGCGAAAGCCTGCTCGACACCATCGCCAACCTCAGTGCGATGCACGCCGACATGTTCGTCGTGCGCCACAGCGAATCGGGGGCACCCTATCTCATCGCCCAGCACTGCGCGCCGCATGTGCACGTGGTCAATGCCGGCGACGGCCGCCATGCCCACCCCACGCAGGGCCTGCTGGACATGTACACCATCCGGCACTACAAGCGCGACTTCACGAAGCTCACGGTGGCCATCGTCGGCGACATCGTGCATTCACGGGTGGCGCGCTCGGACATCCATGCGCTGTCCATCCTGGGCGTGCCCGAGATCCGTGCCGTGGGCCCCAAGACCCTGGTGCCAGGTGACCTGCGCGAGATGGGCGTGCGCGTGTGCCACGACCTCAAAGAGGGCCTCAAGGGCGCCGACGTGATCATCATGCTGCGTCTGCAGAACGAGCGCATGAGCGGCGCGATGCTGCCCAGTGCCGGCGAGTTCTTCAAGAGCTTCGGCCTCACACCCGACAAGCTGGCCTGGGCGGCTCCCGATGCCATCGTGATGCACCCCGGGCCCATCAACCGCGGCGTCGAGATCGACTCGGCGGTGGCCGACGGCGCCCAGAGCGTGATCCTGCCGCAGGTGACCTTCGGCATCGCCGTGCGCATGGCCGTGATGTCCATCATTGCCGGAAACGAAGCATGAAGATCCTGATCAAGAACGGCCGCCTGCTCGATCCGGGCAGTAACACCGACCGCCTGGGCGACGTGGCCATCGCCGCGGGCCGCATCGTCGCGCTGGGCGCTGTGAGTCCCGACTTTCATCCCAACCGCACGATCGACGCGCGTGGCCTGGTGGTGGCACCCGGTCTGGTCGATCTGGCCGCGCGGTTGCGCGAGCCCGGACACGAACACGAAGGCATGCTCGAAAGCGAGATGGCCGCGGCCGTGGCCGGCGGCATCACCAGCCTGGTTTGTCCGCCCGACACCGACCCGCCGCTGGACGAACCCGGCCTGGTCGAGATGCTCAAGTTCCGCGCCCGCAACCTCAACCAGGCGCGGGTCTATCCACTGGGGGCGCTCACGCGCCAACTGGCTGGCACCACGCTGACCGAGATGGCCGAACTCACCGAGGCCGGCTGCGTGGGTTTCTCGCAGGCCGAGGTGGCGCTGGCCGACACGCAGGTGCTGATGCGCGCGCTGCAATATGCCGCCACCTTCGGCTACAGCGTGTGGCTGCGTCCCCAGGATGCCCACCTGGGCCGAGGCGTGGCCGCCAGCGGGCCGGTGGCCACGCGCCTGGGCCTGTCCGGCGTGCCGGTGATCGCCGAAACCATCGCCTTGCACACCATCTTCGAGCTCGTGCGGGCCACCGGTGCCCGCGTGCACCTGTGCCGCCTGAGCAGTGCGGCGGGCCTGGCCCTCGTGCGCGCCGCCAAGGACGACGGACTGCCGGTCACCTGTGACGTCAGCATCAATCAGTTACACCTCACCGACGTGGACATCGGCTATTTCAATTCCGACATGCGCCTGACTCCCCCCTTGCGCCAGCAGCGCGACCGCGACGCTATCCGTGAGGCCCTGGCCGATGGCACCATCGATGCCCTGGTGAGCGACCACACCCCCGTCGACGACGACCAGAAGACCCTGCCCTTCGGCGAGGCCGAGCCCGGAGCCACCGGGCTGGAGCTGCTGCTGAGCCTGGCGCTCAAGTGGGGCCAGGAAAGCGGTGTGGGCCTCATGCGGCCGCTGGCGGTGCTCACCAGCGAGCCGGTGCGGGTGCTGGGCGAGGCCCTGGGCTCGCTGGCCTCCAGCACCGGCCGCCTGGTCGAAGGCGGCGTGGCCGACCTGTGCATCTTCGATCCGCAGGCCCGCTGGCAGGTGCGGCCCGAGGCCCTGCGCAGCCAGGGCCGGCACACGCCGTTCAGCGGCTACGAACTGCCCGGACGGGTGCGCTACACCGTGGTGGCCGGACAGGTGGCCTTCGAGGCGGCCGAGCAACTCGATCCGGTGGCTGCCTGAGGATGCTGCGTTCGCTGCGCGCCGCCTGGCGCCTGCTCCGAGTGGCCGTGCATGTGCTGCATGGTCTGGCCATCGTCCGCTGGCGTTTCGGCGTGCTCGACGCCGCCGCTCGGCGCGAGCGGGTGCGGTGGTGGTCGCGTGCACTGCTGCGCCATCTGGGCATCACGCTGGTGGTGCAGGGCACGCCGCGCCCGGGTGCCAAGCTGTTCGTGGCCAACCACATCTCCTGGCTGGACATCGTGGCCATCAATGCCACGGCACCGGCGCGTTTCGTCTCGAAAGCCGAGGTGCGCCACTGGCCGGTGCTCCACCGGCTCGTGACGGCCGCCGGCACCCTCTATCTGGAGCGCGAGAAGCGCCGCGATGCGCTGCGTGTGGTGCACCAGCTCGCGCAGGCCCTGCACGACGGTGACACCGTGGCCGTCTTCCCGGAGGGCACCACGGGCACGGGCCATCAACTGCTGCCCTTCCATGCCAACCTGCTGCAGGCGGCGATTGCCACCGGCACGCCGGTGCAACCCATTGCGCTGCGCTACAGCGACCACCGGGAGGCGATCAGCTCGGCGGTGGCCTATGTGGGCGACACCACGATCGTGCAGTCGCTGTGGTGGGTGGCTCGTGCCGACGGATTGCGGGTGACAGTGCAGTTGCTCGATCCGCTGGGCTCGCGCCATGCGGATCGGCGTGCGCTGGCCCAGCACGCACGCCAGACCATCGAAGCCGCACTGGCCGCCTGAGTGGACCGGCGCAATCAGCCTTTGCCTTGGTTGGCCACGGCTGCCGCGGCCTTGGCGGCAGCCTCGGGATCGCCCAGGTAATAACTCCTAATCGGCTTCAGATCGGCGTCGAGCTCGTAGACCAGCGGGATGCCGTTGGGGATGTTCACGCCGACGATGTCGCTGTCGGAGATGTCGTCCAGGTACTTCACCAGGGCACGGATGCTGTTGCCGTGCGCCGCGATCACCAGACGCTGGCCCGCACGGATCGCCGGGGCGAGGGTCTCGTTCCAGTAAGGCAGCACGCGCGCCACCGTGTCTTTCAGACACTCGGTCAGCGGGATCTCCTGCGGGCGCAGACGCGCATAGCGGATGTCGTTGCGCTGGCCGCGCGGATCGTTGGGATCCAGCGCCGGCGGCGGCGTGTCGTAGCTGCGGCGCCAGATCAGCACTTGCTCGTCACCGTACTGCCGGGCCATGTCGGCCTTGTTCAGGCCCTGCAGCGCACCGTAATGGCGCTCGTTGAGGCGCCAGGAGTTCATCACCGGCAGCCAGGTGCGGTCCATCTGGTCCAGCACATGCCACAGCGTCCAGATGGCGCGCTTGAGCACCGAGGTGTGGGCCACGTCGAAATCGAAGCCCGCTTCCTTGAGCAGCCGCCCGGCCTGCTTGGCCTGCTCCACGCCGGTGGGCGTGAGCTCCACGTCGGTCCAGCCTGTGAAGCGGTTCTCGAGGTTCCAGGTGGACTCGCCATGGCGGATGAGCACGAGCTTGTACATGCGGGCAATCTCCTCGCGGGGCAAACGATGAAACGGGCCGGCCGGCCCGGCGGGAAAACCGCAAATTCTATAATCCGCCCCCGTTGCAACCCGGCGCGGCTTGCCGCGCCCCCCAGTCACCAAGGGCGGACGTTTCCGTGGACTTCTTCATCAACAACTGGATCCTCATCCTGGCCGCTTTCGTCTCCGGCGGCATGCTCGTGTGGCCGCTGGTCACGCGCGGCGTGGCCGGCAGCGCGGTCAGTCCCAGCGAGGCGGTGCGCCTGATCAACCGCGAGAAGGGCGTGGTCATCGACGTCTCCGAGCCGGCCGAATTCGCCCAAGGGCACATCAAGGATGCGAAGAACATTCCCTTTGGTCAGGTGGAATCGAGCACGCAACTGCCATCGAACAAGGCCCTGCCCCTGATCGTGGTATGTCCCACCGGCGCACGGGCCTCGCGCGCTGCCGCTACGCTTCGCAAGTCCGGCTATCAGAACACCCATGTTCTGGCCGGCGGCATGGCCGGCTGGCGGGACGCCAACCTGCCGGTCGAGAAGTCGAGTTGAGGGAGAGCCCCGTGCCCACCGTGACGATGTACACCACCCAGGTGTGCCCCTACTGCATTCGCGCCAAGCAACTGCTGCAGCAGCGAGGCGTGCGCGACCTGCACGAGATCCGTGTGGATCTGCAACCCGAAGAGCGTCTGCGCATGATGGAGCGCACCGGACGGCGCACCGTGCCGCAGATCTTCATCGGTGAGGTGCACGTCGGCGGCTGCGACGATCTGTATGCGCTGGACCAGCGTGGCGCGCTCGAGCCGCTGCTGCGAGGGCAAGCCACGGCCTGACATTTCCGCGGCGTCGCCGGCCTCAGCCATAATCGACATTCTGCAGCCCGCATACCATCGTCGGTTGCGGGCTTTTCACTTTCCGAGGACGATTTCCACCATGGCCGAGCAAGACCAGACCCCCGTGTTCCAGATCCAGCGCGTCTACCTGAAGGACCTCTCGCTCGAGCAGCCCAACTCGCCGCAAATCCTGCTGGAGCAGGAACAGCCCCAGGTCGAGATCAACCTGGGCATCGAGGCCCAGCCCGTGGCCGACGGCATCTTCGAAGTGGCTGTGACCGCCACCGTGCACACCAAGATCAAAGACAAGACGCTGTTCCTGGTCGAGGCCAAGGAAGCCGGCATCTTCGAGATCCGCAACATCCCCGAGGAGCAGGTCAACCCGATCATTGGTATCGCCTGTCCGCAGATCGTCTATCCCTACCTGCGCGCCGTCGTGGCCGACGCGATCACCCGGGCCGGCTTCCCGCCCGTGCACCTGGCCGAGGTGAACTTCCAGGCCATGTACGAAGCCCAGCAGGCCCAGGCCCAGGGCAACGGCAGCGGCTCGCCCATCATCACCAGCGCCTGATCGCCGGGGTGGGCCCATGCCCCTGAGTCTGAGCATCCTCGGCGCCGGCGCCTGGGGCACGGCGCTGGCCATCCGTGCGGCCGCACATCACCCCACGATGCTGTGGGCGCGTGACGCGGCCCAGGTCGCGGCGATGTCGGCCGAGCGCCGCAACCGGCGCTACCTGCCCGAGGCGTTCTTTCCCGAGGGCCTGCAACTCACGGCGGATTTCGATGCGGCCCTGGCCCATGCCGAGCGCGGCCTGCTGGTCATCGCCACGCCGATGGCGGGCTTGCGCGAGACGCTGGGACGCCTGCCGCGCACGGCCCGGGCCTGGTGGCTGTGCAAGGGCTTCGAGGCCGGCACCGGCCTGCTGGGCCACGAGGTGGCGCGCGAGGTGTGCCCCGAGGTGAGCGTGGGCGTGTTGTCCGGCCCGAGCTTTGCGCAGGAGGTGGCGCGCGCCCAGCCCACCGCCCTGGTGGCCGCCAGCACCGACGAGGCCCTGCGCGACGCCGCCGTCGAGGCCTTCCATGGCGAGGCCCTGCGCATCTACCCTTCGGCCGATCCGGTGGGCGTCGAGGTGGGCGCAGCGGTCAAGAACGTGCTGGCGATCGCCACCGGCGTGTGCGACGGCCTGGGCCTGGGGCACAACGCCCGCGCGGCGCTCATCACCCGCGGCCTGGCCGAGATGACGCGCCTGGGCCTGGCGCTGGGGGCGCGTGCCGAGACCTTCATGGGGCTGTCGGGCCTGGGCGATCTGGTCCTCACTGCCACCGGTGACCTGTCCCGCAACCGTCAGGTGGGCCTGCGCCTGGCCCGCGGGCAGGCCCTGCCGGACATCCTGCGCGAACTCGGGCATGTGGCCGAGGGGGTCTACAGCGCCCGCACGGTGGTCGAGCGCGCCCGTCGGACCGGCGTGGACATGCCCATCTCGGCTGCCGTGGTGGAGCTGCTGGACGCCCGCCTGACGCCTGCGCAGGCCGTGCGCCTGCTGATGTCGCGTGCCGTCACCGAAGAATTCAAACCCCCGGCCTGAGCCTGCGCAGCGGGCCGGCCACGAGCAGGAGACCCTGATGCAACGACGACACCTCTTGGCGGCGGCGGCCGCCACGCTCGCCGGCGCGCTGCCCGCGCGCGCCCAAGCCTGGCCGGCGCGCCCCATCCGCATGATCGTGCCCTTTCCGGCCGGCACGTCGCCGGACCTGATCGCCCGCATGGTCAGCGAGCCCCTGGGGGCGGCTCTCGGCCAGAGCATCGTGATCGAGAACCGCCCGGGTGCTGGCGGCAACATTGGCACCGGGCTGGCCGCCAAGGCCGCCCCGGACGGCTACACCTTCCTTTTCACCATCCAGGGTCCGCTGGTCACGGCCCCGATGCTGAACAAGAACCTGCCCTACGATCCCGTCCGCGACCTCGCGCCGGTGACCCTGGTGGCCACCAGCCCGAACGTGCTCGTCGTCGACCCGCGCCTGGGCGCGGACACCCTGGACGATTTCGTACGCATAGCCCGCGCCCGGCCCGGCCAGCTCAACTACGGCTCGGTGGGCAACGGCAGCGCCTCGCACCTGGCGATGGAGCTGTTCAAGACGCGCGCCGGCATCGACCTCGTGCATGTGCCCTACCAGGGCTTTCCAGCCGTGATCAACGCCATCCTGGCCGGCCAGGTGCAGGCCGGCTTCATGGTGCCCGGCCTGGCGATGGGCCAGGTGCGCGCCGGCAAGCTCAAGGCCCTGGGCGTGACCACGCTGGGCCGCAGCAGCGCCCTGCCGGAGATACCCACCTTGGCCGAGCTGGGCTATCCCGGCTTCGAGGCCATCTCCTGGCAGGCCGTGCTGGCGCCGGCCGGCACCCCCAAGCCCATCATCGACCGCGTGGCCACGGAGCTGGTGCGTATCATCAAGAGCGACGAGGTGCGCACGAAGATGATCGGCCAGTACTTCAGCGCGGCCGGCACGGCCCCGCAAGCCTTGGCCCACCTCATGCGCAGCGAGCGTGAGAACTGGAGCCGGGTGATCCGGGCGGCGGGCGTCCAGCCCGAATGAAGCCCCGGGGCGGTTTCAGACGCCTCCCTCGTAGCCCAGTTGCCTCCAGGCATCGAAGACGGCCACCGCCACCGCATTGCTGAGGTTCAGGCTGCGCTGGCCCGGCCGCATCGGCAGGCGCACGCGCTGCGACGGCGCAAAGCGCTCGAGCAGGGCGGCGTCGAGCCCGCGGGTCTCGCAGCCGAAGACCAGCCAGTCGCCTGCGCGCCAACGCATCGTCGCCAGCGGCTGGCTGGCTCGGGTGGTGAAGGCGAACAGGCGATCCGGCGGCGGTGCGGCGGCGTGTAACAAGGCCTCCCAGGAGGCGTGCCGTTGCACGTTGGCGTACTCATGGTAGTCCAGCCCGGCGCGGCGCATCAGGCGGTCCTCCATCGAAAAGCCCAGCGGCTCCACCAAGTGCAGCATGCACCCGGTGTTGGCCGCCAGGCGGATGACATTGCCCGTGTTCGGCGGGATCTCAGGCTCGACCAAGACGATGTGGAACATGGCGTGCATTGTCGTGCACGCCGCGGCTTGCGGCGCCTCAGGTGCTCGGCGTGCGCGTCAGCACCCAGGCCTGCACCGAGCGCACACCGGCGGCGCGCAGGGCATGCGCCACCGCGGAGATCGTCGCGCCGGTGGTCATCACATCATCCACCACGGCCACGCGCAAGCCATGCAGCTCGGCGCGCCGCGCCTGGGGCACGGCGAAGGCTCCGCGCAGGTTGCGCAGCCGCTGTGTCAGATCCAGCCCCACCTGCGTGGGTGTTTCGCGCCGGCGCAGCACCAGGTCGCTGCGTGCCGTGCAGCCCAGGCGGATGCCCAGGCGACGTGCCAGTTCCCAGGCCTGGTTGTAGCCCCGTTCGGCCAGGCGGCGCGCCGACAGCGGCACCGGCACGATGCAGTCCACCGCCACCGGCGCGTCCTGCCGTTCGATGGCCGCGTGCAGGTGTTGCGCCAGGGTGTCGGCCAAATCCAGTGCGTCGTGGAACTTGAAACGCTCGACCAGCAAGTGCCAGGGATAGTCATGGTCCCACACGGCCACCGCGCGCTCGAAGGCCGGTGGATGCGTCACGCAGCGCCCGCAGCGGGGCTGGCCCTGCGGTGCCGGCGCCGCGCAGCCAATGCAGCGCCAGCGCGGGGGTGCATGCCGCTGCAGGCAGTCGCGGCACACACGAGCATCCTGCCAGCTGCGGCAGATCGCGCACTGGCTCGGCAGGTGACGCCCCAAGCGTTCGGCGGCATGGACCCAGCGTGTGAACATGGGCACTCAATATACTGCCGGCCCATGCCCGACCCCATTGCACCGACGGCCGCAGCACCGATTCCGCCCAGCCGGCGCGACCTCGACCCTGTGGCGCTGGACGCACTGTGCCGCCGCTTCGGCGGCCCTGTGCCGTGGCTCCACGAGGAAGTGGCGCGACGCATGGCCGCGCGGCTGGAGATCGTGAAGACACGGCCCACGCGCATCCTGAACTGGTGGGCGCGGCAGGGCGGCGGCCACGAACTGCTGCGGCAGTATGGTCCGCGAGCACGCATCCAGGCCGTCGAGACGCCGGCCGTGCTGCAACGGCTGGCCGAGCAGTCGCCCTGGTGGCGGCGCTGGGGGCCGCTGCAGGCCGCCCCGCTGGCCGACGATGCGGTGCCGCCGCGCTCGGCCCAACTGCTGTGGTCGAACATGATGCTGCACTGGGCCGCCGATCCGGTCGAGGTGATGCGGCGCTGGCACGCGGCCCTGGAGGTCGACGGCTTTGTGATGTTTTCCTGCTTCGGGCCGGACACACTGCGCGAAGTGCGCACCGTTTTTCAACGCCTGGCCTGCGGGCCCGCCGGCGTGGACTTCGTCGACATGCATGACCTGGGCGACATGCTCGTCCATGCCGGCTTTGCCGACCCGGTCATGGACATGGAGACGCTCACCCTGACCTGGGACAGCAGCGAGCGCATGCTCGCCGAGCTGCGCAGCCTCGGGCGCAACCTCCATCCGCAGCGTTTCGCCGGACTGCGCACGCCGCGCTGGTGTGAGCGTTGGCTGGCCGGGCTCCCGCGGGGCGGGGACGGTCGCTGGGCCCTCACGTTCGAGATCGTCTATGGACACGCCTTCAAGCCGGCACCGCGCGTGAAGGTGGCGGCCCAGGCCCAGGTGTCCTTGGACGACATGCGTGCGATGGTGCGCAGGCCGCGCCCGCCGGGTCGCTGAGCGAGGAGGGCCGTCGATGCGCACAGGCTTTGATCGGCCTCAAGCGGCATTGTGGGGGGTGTTTGCGGTAAGTTAAACTCTCGAAGTTTGGTTGGGTAGGTGCCACTGAGCTTCATGCGCAGGCGCTCCCGAACCAGGTGAGTGGAGCAGTAGCACCCATGGTGGCGGCCACTTCGGCATGGACTCCTCGCGACGGCGCGCCCGCACAGGGTGGTGCCCCGAACATGCTCGGAGACCCGCCGCGGTGGCTCCTCAAGCGCAACTGCTGCCTCACGCCGCGCCAACTGCTGAAGGTCTATGCGGTGCTGTGCGCGGTGTCATTCGGCATTGCACTGGCATTCTGGGCCCTGGGGGCCCGGCTGGTGCTACCGTTTGCCTGGATCGAGATGGCCGGCCTGGGGCTCGCCCTGTGGGTCTATGCACGCCATGCACTCGATCGCGAAAGCATCGTCATCGAGCGCGGTCAGGTGCATGTCGAGCAGGAGGTGGCCGGACGCGTGACCCATGTCACCTTCGAGGCCTCCCGGGTGCGTGTCGGCCAGAGCGGCGGCGCGCAGGCGCTGGTCGAACTGACCGGCCCGGGCCAGGAGGTGGCGGTGGGGCGGTACCTGCGCCCGGCATGGCGGGCCCGACTGGCCGACGAATTGCGCGCAGCCCTGCGCGGCCCGCACGGGCAGGGGTGAGCTGGGGTTTGGAAACTGAGATGACCACGATGAAGATCATGAAAGCTCTTTGGCAGCAGGCGCGACGTCTGGGCCTCGGTCTCGGGGGCTGGGCGGCCTCCACCGCCGCGCTGGCGTCCGTCAACAGCCTGCCCGGCGGCCCGGCCGTCAACCAGCTCAACCTGCATCCGCCCGTCACGCGCATTGCCGAGGAGCAGCACTTCCTGCACTGGATGATGCTGATCATCTGTCTGGTGATCTTCGTCGGCGTCTTCTCGGTGATGTTCTATTCCATCCTGAAGCACCGCAAGTCGCTGGGCGCCAAGTCCGCCAGCTTCCACGAGAGCACCACGGTCGAGGTGATCTGGACCATCGTGCCTTTTCTCATCGTGATCGGCATGGCTTTGCCGGCCACCAAGGTGGTGGTCGCGATGAAGGACACCACCAACGCCGACATCACCGTCAAGGCCACCGGTTATCAGTGGAAGTGGGGCTACGACTATCTCAACGGTGACGGTGCGGGCATCTCCTTCCTGTCCACGCTGGATGCCACCCATCGTCAGATGTCCGACGCTGGCCAGCCTGCCGGCGACGACTACCTGCTCAAGGTCGACAACCCGCTGGTGGTGCCGGTCAACAAGAAGATCCGCATCATCACCACCGCCAACGACGTCATCCACGCGTGGATGGTGCCGGCCTTCGGCGTCAAGCAAGACGCCATCCCCGGCTTCGTGCGCGACACCTGGTTCCGGGCCGAGAAGACCGGCGACTACTACGGCCAGTGCGCCGAGCTGTGCGGCAAGGAGCACGCCTACATGCCCATTCACGTCAAGGTCGTGACCGACGAGGAATACGGCAAGTGGGTTGAAGAGCAGCGCAAGCTCATGCAGGCCAAGGCCGATGACCCCACCAAGGTGTGGGAACTGGCCGATCTGGTGGCCCGCGGCGAGAAGGTCTACGCGGCCAACTGCGCCGCCTGCCACAAGGCTGACGGCTCGGGCGCCGGCCCGATCAAGGCCCTGGCAGGTTCGCCTTTGGTACTCGATGCCGACAAGAGCAAGCAAATCCAAATCCTGCTCAACGGCGCGGGCAACGGCGCGATGCCCGCCTGGAAGCAGTTGAGCGACACTGAAATCGCTGCGGTGATCACCTACACCAAGAATGCCTGGACCAACCAAACCGGGCAAATCGTGCAACCGGCTGAGATCACTGCCGCCCGCTGAGCAGTTACAAGAAAGGATCGACGAGCATGAGCGCTGTTCTCGACAACCACGGTCACGCAGTGGGTGGTCACGCCCATGACGATCATGCCCACGACCACCCGCATGGCTGGCGCCGCTGGGTGTTCGCCACCAACCACAAGGACATTGGCACCCTGTACCTGCTGTTCAGCTTCACGATGCTGATGGTCGGCGGCTTGTTGGCCTTGCTCATCCGCGCCGAGCTCTTCCAGCCCGGTCTGCAGGTGGTGAATCCCGAGCTCTTCAACCAGCTCACCACGATGCACGGTCTGATCATGGTGTTCGGTGCGATCATGCCGGCCTTCGTGGGCTTCGCGAACTGGATGATCCCGCTGCAGATCGGGGCCTCCGACATGGCGTTTGCGCGGATGAACAACTTCAGCTTCTGGCTGATGATCCCTGCGGCCATCATGCTCGTGGCGTCCTTCTTCATGCCCGGCGGTGCGCCTGCCGCGGGCTGGACCTTGTATGCCCCGCTGACGCTGCAGATGGGCCCGTCGATGGATGCCGCGATCTTCGCGATGCACATCATGGGTGCCTCGTCGATCATGGGCTCGATCAACATCATCGTGACCATCCTCAACATGCGCGCCCCGGGCATGACGCTGATGAAGATGCCGATGTTCTGCTGGACGTGGCTGATCACCGCCTACCTGCTGATCGCGGTGATGCCTGTGCTGGCCGGCGCCATCACGATGACCCTGACCGACCGCCACTTCGGCACGGCCTTCTTCAACCCGGCCGGCGGCGGCGACCCCGTGATGTACCAGCACATCTTCTGGTTCTTCGGGCACCCCGAGGTCTACATCATGATCTTGCCGGCCTTCGGGATCATCAGCCACATCGTGCCGGCCTTCGCGCGCAAGCGCCTGTTCGGCTACACCTCGATGGTGTACGCCACGGCCTCGATCGCCATCCTGTCGTTCATCGTGTGGGCCCACCACATGTTCACGACGGGCATGCCGGTGACCGGCCAGCTCTTCTTCATGTACGCGACCATGCTGATCGCCGTGCCCACGGGCGTGAAGATCTTCAACTGGATCGCGACGATGTGGAAAGGCTCGATGACCTTCGAGACCCCGATGCTGTTCGCCGTGGGCTTCATCTTCGTGTTCACGATGGGCGGCTTCACCGGCCTGATCCTGTCGATGGCCCCCATCGACATCCAACTCCAGGACACTTACTACGTGGTGGCCCACTTCCACTATGTGCTGGTGGCCGGGTCGCTGTATGCCCTGTTCGCCGGTTACTACTACTGGGCGCCGAAGTGGACCGGCGTGATGTATTCCGAGACGCGCGGCAAGATCCACTTCTGGGGCTCGCTGATCTTCTTCAACATCACCTTCTTCCCGATGCACTTCCTGGGCCTGGCCGGCATGCCGCGCCGCTATGCCGACTACCCGATGCAGTTCGCCGACTTCAATGCGATCGCCACGGTCGGTGCCTTCGGCTTCGGCCTGATGCAGGTCTACTTCTTCCTGTTCATCGTGCTGCCGGCCATGCAGGGCAAGGGTGAGAAGGCGCCTCAGCGCCCCTGGAACGATCCGGACGGCCAAGGCGCCGAGGGCCTGGAGTGGGAGGTGCCGTCGCCCGCGCCCTTCCACACCTACGAAAACCCGCCCAAGCTGAATGCGGCCGCCAACAAGGTGGTGGGCTGAACCTGACGCCGCAAGGACCTGCACGATGACTCCCGAGCAACGCAAGCGCAACGTTCGCCTGGGCTTGATCCTGGCGAGCATCGTGGTGGCCTTCTTCGTCGGCTTCATCGTGCGCATGACCTACTTCGGTGGTTGAGGACATGACCACGGCACACGAGTCGAACCGCTTGGCCATCCGCCGGGACAACCGGCGCATGGTGGGCAAGCTGCTGGTCGTCACGGCGGTGATGTTCGGCTTCGGCTATGCGCTGGTGCCGATGTACCAGGCCATCTGCAATGCCCTGGGGATCAATGTGCTGTCGCTGAGCGAGCGGCTGGTGCCGGGGAGCGCCTCGCACCGGGCCACGGCCGTCAACACGCAGATCGACACCTCGCGCACGATCACGGTCGAGTTCGATGCGAACGCCCGCGGGCCCTGGGACTTCAAGCCGGCGATGCGTTCCGTCACGGTGCACCCCGGCGAGATGGCCACGGTCATGTACGAGTTCCGCAATGTGCAGAACCGCGCCATGGCGGCCCAAGCCATCCCGAGCTATGCCCCCAAGCAGGCCACGGCCCATTTCAACAAGCTCGAGTGCTTCTGCTTCAACGAGTACACGCTGCAGCCGGGCGAGTCCAAGCAATGGCCGGTGGTCTTCGTGATCGACCCCAAGCTGCCGCGTGACGTGACGACGATCACGCTGTCCTACACCTTCTTCGAGGTGAAGGGCAAGGGGGTCACGGCACCGGCCGGCCTGCAGTCGGCGGCCCCGGCGCAGGAGGCGCGTCTGTGAACGTGCCGCACCGCCCGGGAGGCGACCTGCGCGAGGCCGTCAGGCGTCGCGGTGCGCTGTGGCAGACGGTCAAGGCCGTGGCCTGGTCGTTTTTCGGCGTGCGCCGCTCGGCTGACCATGCGCAGGACGTGAGCAAGCTCAACCCGGTGCACGTGGTGGTGGTCGGCCTGGTGCTGGCCGCCCTGTTCGTGCTCGGACTCGTGGGGCTGGTGAACTGGGTGATCGGCAGTGGAGTGGCTGCCGGGGTTTGAGGGCGATTGAACACGTCCCGTCGACGACGGGGCCAAGGATCGAGAAGAGTTCTTAGGAGAAAACATGTCGGCAGCGACACATCAGGGCCAGACGCCTTACTACTTCGTTCCCGGGCCTTCGCGGCACCCGGTCATGGCCGCTATCGGCCTGTTCTTCGTGATCCTGGGGGCCGGGCAGTGGGTCAATGGCCACACCTGGGGCGCCTATTCGCTGCTCTTTGGTCTGCTGTGGTGGGCGGTGGTGCTGTTCCAGTGGTTCGGTGACGCCATCCGCGAGAGCGAAAGCGGCTTGTACAGCGATCGCATCGACGTCTCCTACCGTTGGAGCATGAGCTGGTTCATCTTCTCGGAGGTCATGTTCTTTGCGGCCTTTTTCGGCGCCCTGTACTGGGCCCGGGTGCATGCCGTGCCGATGCTGGCCGATCTGAACCACCAGATCCTGTGGCCCGACTTCAAGGCCCTGTGGCCCAGCCAGCAGCCCGGGGTGACCGCCTCGCCCGCCGGCACGGTCGAGCCCTTCCAGACCATGGGGCCCTGGCCGCTGCCGACGATCAACACGGCACTGCTGCTGGCCTCGGGCGTGACGCTGACCATCGCGCACCATGCGCTGCGTGAGAACCAGCGCGGCAAGACCATCGCCTTCATGTGGCTTACCGTCCTGCTGGGTGCCGTCTTCCTGTTCGTGCAGGCCTACGAGTACATGCACGCCTACCGCGACCTGAACCTGAAGCTGTCCTCGGGCATCTACGGCTCCACCTTCTTCATGCTCACCGGCTTCCACGGCTTCCACGTGTTCGTGGGCATGTTGATGCTGCTGTTCATCACGCTGCGCCTGCACAAGGGACATTTCACGCCGGAGCGGCATTTCGGCTTCGAAGGGGCGGCCTGGTACTGGCACTTCGTCGACGTGGTGTGGCTGGGCCTGTACATCGTGGTCTACTGGATGTGATCCATGTCCGCCTCTGTCGTCAGGGGCGGTCCGCAGACGACAACGCCGCTGCGATGCAGCGGCGTTTGTCCTTCGAGGCAGACGGTCGGGCCCGGTGCTACTGGACCAGCGGCACGCCGGTGGGCTGGATCCAGCCCAGTTGGTAGGCCAGCAAGATGCACAGGAACAGCGCGATGGACAGTCCCACACGCAGGCTGAGCGAGCGCACCATGTTGTTCGTCTTGGGCTTGCCGTCCCGTCCGTCGCGCATCATGAACACCAGGGCGCTGGCCAGGCTGGCCAGGATGAGCAGGAAGGCGACGACGATGAAGATCTTCATGCTCGGCATTATGCGCCGAGCCGCCGGCGATGGCTGAAACTTTGACACAGGCGCGCTGGCGGGCCTGGGTGGTGCTGGGTGCGACGCTGGTGGGCATGGCCGTGACCGCCTCGCTCGGGCGCTGGCAGCTCCACCGAGCGGCCCAGAAGGAGGCCCTGCAGTCCACGCTGAGTGCGCGCGCCGGCCTGCCGCCGGTGCGGCCCGACGAGCTTGCACCGGGTGCGCCGGTGCCTGAGGACTGGCTGTACCGTCGTGCCCGCGTGCGCGGGCGGTGGCTGGGCGAGCACACGGTCTTCCTCGACAACCGCCAGATGGTCGGCCCGCAGCCGGGCTTTTTCGTCCTGACGCCCCTGGAACTCGAGGGGCGGGGGGATGTGCTGATCGTGCAGCGCGGATGGGTCCCCCGCGACGTGACCGATCGGACACGGATCCCGGCCGTCCCCACCCCCGAACACGAGACGGTCGAGCTGACAGGCCGGATTGCCCCCCCGCCGGCCAAGCTCTATCAGTTCTCCGAGGAGTCCCCCGGTGCGATCCGGCAAAATCTCGATCTTCAGCGCTACGCTGAGGAAATCGGCCGGCCGGTGTGGCCGGTGTCCCTCGTCCAGACCGAATCGGCGCCGAGCGTCGCGGACGGCCTGCTGCGTCAGTGGCCCGAGCCCTCGGTGGACGTTCACAAGCACTACGGCTATGCGTTCCAGTGGTTCGCGCTGTGTGCACTGATGGCAGGTTTGTATGTCTGGTTCCAAGTCCTCCGCCCCCGGCGCCGACGCGGCTGAGGCCGTCGTCGCGGCGCGCGAGGCCGAGCCGCTGAGCTTCACGGTGCACAGCATGCCGCGTCCGAGCCTGGACGAACGCTCTCGCACGCGCATGGGCCGGCTCAAGATGATGCTGGTGCTGCTGGTGTGTGCCGCCCCGGTGATCGCGTCCTACTTCACCTACTACGTAATCCGCCCGGAGGGTCGAGCCAACTATGGCCAGTTGATCGATCCCCAGCGGCCGCTGCCGGCCCTGAGCCTGCACGACCTGCAGGGCCGGCCGGTGGCAGCCGAGAGCCTGCGTCACCAGTGGCTCATCGTCGTGGTGGGCGACGGGGCCTGCGACGCGGTGTGCGAGCGCAACCTGTACCTGCAGCGTCAGTTGCGCGAAATGACTGGCAAGGACCGCGACCGCATCGACAAGGTGTGGCTGGTCACCGACGATGCACCGATCGCGCCGGCGCTGCTGCGAGGCATTGCGGGTGCGCAGGTGCTGCGCGCTTCGCGCGAGGAGGTGGCCGCCTGGCTCGAACCCGAGGCGGGCCAGGCGCTGGAGGCCCACCTGTACCTCGTGGACCCGCTGGGTCACTGGATGATGCGCTTTCCCGCACAGGCCGATCCCGCCAGGGTCAAGCGCGACCTGAGCCGTCTGCTCAATGCCTCCCGGCATTGGGACCAGGCGGGCCGCTGAGCTGGCCATGGAAACGCAAGCGCTCTACGACCTGACACCGATCGCGCGCCTGGCCCTGCTGGGCATCGTGATCGCCCTGGGCCCTCTGACCTGGGTGTGGCTGCGAAACCGCCAGGCCGCGCCCAGCGTGCGCCTGGCTGCGCTGACGGCGCTGACACTCTTTCTCACCTTCGACCTCGTCGTCTTCGGGGCCTTCACCCGGCTCACCGATTCGGGCCTGGGCTGTCCGGACTGGCCAGGCTGCTACGGGGCGGCCAGCCCGGTGGGCGCGCGCGCGGAGATCACCGCCGCCGAGACGGCCATGCCCACCGGTCCGGTCACTCACAAGAAGGCCTGGATCGAGATGATCCACCGCTATCTGGCCACAGGGGTGGGGGTGCTCATTCTGGTGATGGCCATCACGAGCTGGGTGGAGCGCAAGCGCCTGGCGCTGTCACCCTGGTGGGCCACCGCCACCTTGGTGTGGGTGTGTATCCAGGGGGCCTTCGGGGCCCTCACGGTGACGATGAAGCTCTACCCGGCCATCGTGACGGCCCACCTGCTGGGCGGTCTGCTGCTGCTGGCGCTGCTGACGGCACAGCACCAGGTGTATCGGGCCCGACAGCTCATGCTCAGACCCGGTTTGCGCCGGCTGGCCTGGGGGCTGTTTGCGCTGGTGTGGGTGCAGATCGCCCTGGGCGGCTGGGTCAGCACCAACTACGCCGTGCTCGCCTGTCCCGATTTCCCCACCTGCCACGGCCAGTGGTGGCCGGCGATGGACTTCCAGCAGGGCTTCCAGATCGCGCGGCCGCTGGGCGAGCGTCGTGACGGCGGCTACCTGAGCTTCGATGCGTTGACCGCGATCCACTACACGCACCGGCTGGCGGCCTATGTCGTGCTGGCGGCGCTGATGGCCTATGCGGCGCTGCTGTGGCGCGAAGGCCGGGCGCATCGTCGCCAGGCCGGCTGGCTGCTGGCCGGTGCACTGTGGCAGTTCGTCAGCGGCCTGAGCAACGTGGTGCTGGGCTGGCCGCTGGTGGCGGCACTGGCCCATACCGCGGGTGCGGCGGGCCTGGTGATCGGGCTCACCGCCTTGCTGACTCGGGCGCACCTGGCCCGGCATGGCCAGCCTGCCTCGCGTACGACCGCCGCCGGCCTGGCGCCGGCCGGCGGCCGGGTCGCCTCCTAGAATCCCAAGGCTTCGTTCATGTCCGGAACCCTCGCCACTTCCGCTGCACCGCCCTCGCGGTTTTCGCAGTTCTATGCGCTGACCAAGCCGCGCGTGGTGCAGCTCATCGTCTTTTGTGCCGTGATCGGCATGCTGCTGGCCGTTCCCGGCCTGCCCGACTGGCGCGTGGCTTTGGCGGCCACCGTGGGCATCTGGCTCGTGGCGGGGGCTGCGGCCGCCTTCAACTGCCTGGTCGAGCAGCACATCGATGCGCGCATGCAGCGCACCGCCTGGCGCCCCACGGCCAAGGGTGAGCTCACCAACACCCAGACCCTGTTGTTCTCGGCGCTGCTATGCAGTGCGGGCATGGCCCTGCTGTATGTGGCCGTGAACCCGTTGACGATGTGGCTGACCTTCGGCACCTTCGTGGGCTACGCGGTGATCTACACCGTGGTGCTCAAGCCCCTGACGCCGCAGAACATCGTGATCGGCGGCGCCTCGGGCGCGATGCCGCCGGTGCTGGGCTGGGCCGCGATGCGCGGCGAGGTGGGACCCGAGGCGCTGATGCTGTGCCTCATCATCTTCCTGTGGACGCCGCCGCATTTCTGGGCATTGGCGCTGTACCGTGCCGAGGACTACCGCAAAGCCGGGCTGCCCATGCTGCCGGTCACGCATGGGGCGGAGCTCACGCGCTTGCATGTCTTCCTGTACACGCTGATGCTGTTTTCGGCCACCTTGCTGCCCTTCGTCTACGGCATGAGCGGCTGGCTGTATCTCCTGGCGGCCCTGGTGCTCGGAGGCTGGTTCATCGCCTATGGCTGGCGCCTGTGGCGGGCCTACTCTGACCGCCTGGCGCGGCGTACCTTTCGTTTCTCCATCGTGCACCTGTCGCTGCTGTTTGCCGCCTTGCTGCTCGATCACTACCTGAGGCCCTGGCTGTGATGCAACGTCGTTCCCTCATGCTGCTGGGTGCAGCGTCCCTGGTGCTGGCCGGCTGCGACCAGGTCAAGGGTCTGTTCGGCGCGGATGCCCCCCGATTCCACGCCATCGACATCACCGGCGCGCAGTACGCGCGCAACTTCGTGTTGAGCGATGTCCAGGGGCGCGAGCGCACGATGGCCGACTTCAAGGGCAAGGTCGTCGCGATCTTCTTCGGCTTCACCCATTGTCCTGATGTGTGCCCCACGGCCCTGCTTGAGCTGGCCCAGGTGAAGCAGGCCCTCGGGGCCGATGGCGACAAGCTGCAAGGCATCTTCATCACGGTGGATCCCGAACGCGACACGCCCGAAGTGATGGGCGCCTATGTGCAGGCCTTCGACCCCAGCTTTGTGGCGCTGCGGGGCTCGGCGGAGCAAACGGCAGCGGTGGCGCGCGAGTTCAAGGTCTACTACAACAAGGTGCCGGGCAAGACGCCTGACAGCTACACCATGGACCACTCCGCCGGCCTGTATGTGTTCGACCCCCAGGGGCGGGTGAGGCTGTACGCACGCCACGGCATCGGCGCGGAGCCGCTCACCCAAGACATCCGCCGTCTGCTGGCCTCGGGTTGAGCCGTCGGCGGGCTTGACCGATGGCAAGCTGGATGGGAGCCACCTCCAGCAAGGTTCCGTCCCGCACTTTGACGTGAGACAAGGAATCGTCCGGCCTCTCATGGTGTCATTGCCTTGATCCCACTCGGCGCGCCACGGGCCTTGTCATCAAGGAGGACACCCATGCTGCAAGGAAAAGTCACCCTCGTCACCGGCGCTTCGTCCGGTATTGGTCGTGCCATCGCCCTGGCCTATGCGCGGGAGGGTGCCAAGGTGGTTGTCTCCGACGTGAATGTTGCTGGCGGAGAGGAAACCGTGTCGCTGGTGCGCCAGCAGGGTGGCGATGCCCTCTTCGTGCCGGCTGACGTGAGCCGTGCCGAGGATTGCCAGCGCCTCGTGGAGCGCACCGTGGCCCACTACGGCCGGTTGGACGCGGCCTGCAACAACGCGGGCATCGGCGGCGAACTCGGCCCCACGGCCGACTACACCGATGAGGCCTGGCAGCAGGTCATCGGCGTGAATCTCTCCGGTGTCTTCTACTGCATGAAGCATCAGATCCATGCGATGTTGCGCCACGGGGGCGGGACCATCGTGAACATGGCGTCCATCCTGGGGCAGGTGGGCTTTGCCGGGGCACCGGCCTATGTGGCCGCCAAGCATGGGGTCGTGGGGCTGACCAAGACGGCCGCGCTGGAATACAGTGCCCACGGCCTGCGCATCAATGCCGTGGGCCCGGCCTTCATCCACACGCCGATGATCGCGGGCCTGGAGTCCGACCCGGCCACCCAGCAGCAGCTCGTCAGCCTGCATGCTGTGGGGCGCCTGGGTCAGCCGGAGGAAGTGGCCGAATTGGTGGTGTGGCTCAGCTCGGACCGCGCCTCCTTCGTGACGGGCGCCTACTACGCGGTGGATGGCGGCTACCTCGCGCGCTGAATCGATGGGGCCGGTACCCGACTGGCATGCCCAGTCCGCCGAGCAGGTCCTGCAGCGGCTGCGCACGGGCCTCGAGGGTCTGACACTGGAGGAAGCGCGGCGGCGCCTGGCCGAGCATGGCCCGAACCGGCTGGCCGAGGTGCCGCCGGTGCATCCGCTGTGGCGACTGGCGCGCCAGTTCCACAACCTGCTGATCTATGTGCTGCTGACGGCGGCCGCGGTCACGGGCGCCATGGGGCATTGGGTGGACACGGCGGTGATCCTGGCGGTTGTGTTCATCAATGCCGCGATCGGCTTCATCCAGGAAGGCAAGGCCGAGCGGGCGCTGCAAGCCATCCGCCACCTGCTGGCGCCGCACGCCATGGTGGTTCGCGATGGCCATGCCCACGATGTCGATGCGGCCGAACTGGTGCCCGGTGACGTGGTGCTGCTGGCCAGCGGCGATCGGCTGCCGGCGGATGTGCGGCTGCTGCAGGCGCGCAACCTGCGTATCGATGAGGCGATGCTCACCGGCGAGTCGGTGCCGGTGGACAAGCATGCCGACCCGGTGGAGCGTTCAGCGGCCCTTGGTGACCGCTTCAACATGGGCTATGCGGGCACGCTCGTGACGCAGGGCCAGGCGCGTGCCGTGGTGGTGGCCACCGGGGCACACACCGAGATCGGCCGTATCGGCCGCATGCTCGAGACGGTGGAAGAGAGCACCACGCCCCTGTTGCGCAAGATGGCCACCTTCGGACGATGGCTGACGCTGGCCGTCCTCGCGGCCGCTGGTGTGCTTTTCGTGTTCGGCCTCGCCGTGCGAGGTGGTTCGGTGGAGGCGATGTTCATGGCCGCGGTGGGTCTGGCCGTGGCAGCCATTCCCGAAGGCCTGCCGGCGGTGATGACCATCACGCTGGCCCTGGGGGTGCAGCGCATGGCGGCACGCCACGCCGTGATCCGGCGCCTCCCGGCCGTGGAGACGCTGGGGTCGGTGACAGTGATCTGCTCGGACAAGACCGGCACGCTCACGCGCAACGAGATGACGGTGCAGCAGGTGGTGCTGCGCGAGGCGGTGCTGGCGGTGGAAGGCGCCGGCTATGCGCCTGAGGGCGCCTGGCGGGTGCAGGGGCAGCCCATCGACACGGCCCGTCTGGCCTCGCAGTGGCCGGTGGCTCATCGACTGGCGCTGGCCGGTGCCTTGTGCAACGACGCCAGCCTGCGCAGGGAGTCAGGCGAATGGCGGCTGGCCGGCGATCCGACCGAAGGGGCCTTGCTCACGTTGGCGATGAAGGCCGGTCTGGACCCGGGCGGGCTGCGACAGCAGCACCCACGGCTCGATGCCATTCCCTTCGAGTCCGAACACCGCTACATGGCCACGCTGCACCCGGACGATGCCGGTGGCCGCTTCGTGGTAGTCAAAGGCGCGCCGGAGCGAGTGCTCGCGATGTGCTCCCACGAGGCGGGTGCGCAGGCCGCGCCACAAACCCTGGACGCCGCCTGGTGGCAGGCTCGCATCGACGAGCAGGCCCGCGAAGGCCGCCGCGTGCTGGCCCTGGCCTGGCGGGCGCTGCCTGCGGCGCATGGCCGGCTCGAAGTGGCCGATGTCGAGCAGGGTCTGACGCTGCTGGGCCTGGTGGCCATCATCGATCCGCCGCGCGAGGAGGCCATTGCTGCGGTGGCCCAATGCCGGCAGGCGGGCATCCGCGTGAAGATGATCACCGGGGACCACGGCGTCACGGCCAGCGCCATCGCGGGGCAGCTCGGCCTCGGCGATGGCCTGGAGGCGATGACCGGCCCAGAGATCGAGGCGCTCGATGACGACGCCTTGCGCGAGGCGGTGCGCCGCACCGACGTCTTTGCCCGTGCCAGCCCCGAGCACAAGTTGCGTTTGGTGCGCGCGCTGCAGGCCAATGGCGAGATCGTCGCGATGACGGGCGACGGCGTGAACGATGCGCCGGCGCTGAAGCAGGCGGACGTGGGCGTGGCCATGGGCCGCAAGGGCACCGAGGCGGCCAAGCAGGCCGGCGCGATGGTGCTGGCCGACGACAACTTTGCCTCCATCGTGCACGCGGTGGAGGAGGGGCGCACCGTCTACGACAACCTGCGCAAGACGGTGACCTTCCTGCTGCCCATCAATGGCGGCGAGTCGCTCACGCTGCTGGTGGCGGTGCTGCTGGGCGTGTCGCTGCCCATCCTGCCGGCGCAGATCCTGTGGGTGAACATGGTGAGCTCCATCGCGCTGGCGATGGTGCTGGCCTTCGAGCCGCGCGAGGCCGACGTGATGCGACGCCCGCCGCGCGCGCCCGACGAGCCCTTGCTGTCACGCTTCGTGGTCTGGCGCATCGCGCTGGTGTCCACGCTCTTCCTCACGGGCATCTTTGGCATGTATGAGTGGTCGCTGTCCCGGGGACACAGCGTGGAGACCGCCCGCACCGTCGCGGTGAACACCCTGGTGGTGATGGAGGTCTTCTACCTCTTCAGCGTGCGTTACCTGAAGGCCCCGTCCTTCACCTGGCAGGGCGTGCAGGGCACGCCCCGTGTGCTGATGGCGGTGGGCGGCGTGGTGCTGCTGCAGATGGCCTTCACCTATGCACCGTGGATGCAGGCGCTGTTCCAGACCGAGGGCCTGAGTGTGATCCAGGGCCTGCAGGTGATCGGCGCGGGGGTGGCTGTGCTTGTGCTGCTGGAACTGGAGAAATTCGTGGTGCGGCGCTTGAAGCTCGCCTGAGCGCTGCCAACAGACAAACGGCCCCCGAAGGGGCCGTTGTGTGCAAAGGGTGGGGCCAGGTCAGGCGTATTCGGCCAGGGCCTTGCGCATCTTCTTCATGGCGGCCACCTCGATCTGGCGGATGCGTTCGGCGCTCACACCGTACTCGGCCGCCAGTTCGTGCAGCGTCATGCCGCCGCTGCCGTTGTCGTTCACCTTGAGCCAGCGTTCCTCGACGATGCGGCGGCTGCGTTCGTCCAGCGTGTCCAGCGCCCGGGCGATGCCATCGGTGGCCAGCACGTCGCGGTGCTGGGCCTCGATCACACGGGTGGGTTCGCGGCTTTCGTCGGCCAGGTAGGCGATGGGCGCGTAGCTTTCCTCGCCATCGTCGATGGTGGGCTCCAGGGCCACGTCGCCGCCGGACAGGCGGGTCTCCATCTCGATGACGTCCTCACGCTTGACCTTGAGCTCGCGGGCCACGGTGTCGATCTCGCGGTCGGTGAGCGTGCTGCGATGGAGTTCGCCCGCATCGGCGTCATCCTTGAGGCTTTGCTTCATCGAGCGCAGGTTGAAGAACAGCTTGCGCTGGGCCTTGGTGGTGGCCACCTTGACCATGCGCCAGTTCCTCAGGATGAACTCATGGATCTCGGCCTTGATCCAGTGCAGGGCATAGCTGACCAGGCGCACGCCCTGGTCGGGGTCGAAGCGCTTGACGGCCTTCATCAGGCCCACATTGCCTTCCTGGATCAGGTCGCCATGGGGCAGGCCGTAGCCCAGATACTGGCGCGAGACGGACACCACCAGACGCAGGTGCGAGAGCACCAGCTTCCCGGCGGCTTCCAGGTCGTGATGGTCGCGCCAGCGACGGGCCAGCGTGGTCTCTTCCTCCTGCGTCAGCAGCGGCAGACGGTTGACGGCCGTGATGTAAGCGTCCAGATTGCCCAGCGAAGGCACCAGGGCCCAGGGATCCCGGACGGTCAGGGCAGCGGTCGAGGTGTTCATGGTCGTCATAGACATCCCGAACCTCCTTTTAGTTCCTCCAATATTAGCACTCGAACGAAGAGAGTGCTAAATCCCCCACGGGGAAACCCTAAGTCGTAGAAATAGGCAATCGCTTCAGTCTGGGTTTTTGGGGAGATCGAAGGCCTGGGCGAGCAGGGCGTAGGAATGCCGGCGCACGGCCGGGTCGTGAGCCCAGGTGTTGATGACCAGCTCGTCGAGCTCCAGTTCGTCGGCCAGGCGTCGCAGCTGCTCGGCCACCGTGGCGGCGCTGCCGACGAAAGCCTTGCGGCGCAGGGCGTCCACCGTGGGCCATTCCTCGGGTGTGAAACCGCGTTCGGCGATCTGGGCGGGCGCCTGCAGTGGGCCCAGGCGGCCCCGCATCCGGTCTACCCGCCAGCGCTCGCGGCTCAGGGCGTGGTGGCGGGCTTCTTCGTCGGTGTCGGCGGCCAGGGCCCAGACGCAGATGGTGGCCTGGGGCTTGGGATGGCGCTCGCTGGGGCGGTAAAGGCTGCGGTAGAGGTCCAGCGCCTGCTCCACGCCCTGGCCGTCCATGAAGAAGTAGGCAAAGGCATAGGGCAGGCCCAGGTGGGCCGCCAGCCGGGCGCCATAGTCCGAGCTGCCCAGCACCCACACCGTGGGGATGCGCGCCCAGGGGGCGTCGGGGGAGGGGGCCGGGCCGCGGGGGTGGGCAACGATGCCTTGGTGCGCCTGCCCGCTCAGCCAGGCCTGCAGGTCCTGGATCTGCTCGGGGAAGCGTTCGGCCGCCGCATAGGCATTGGGGTTGAGAGCCATGGCGGTGCGCATGTCGGCACCGGGTGCGCGGCCCACACCCAGGTCGATGCGGCCCGGGGCCAGGGCCTCGAGCACGCGGAACTGCTCGGCTACCTTCAGCGCTGCGTAGTGGGGCAGCATGACCCCGGCGCTGCCCAGGCGGATGCGCCGGGTGCGTGCGGCGATGGCCGCCAGCAGGATCTCGGGGGCGGTGCCCACGATGGTGGGCAGGCTGTGGTGCTCGCTCACCCAGAAGCGGTGATAGCCCAGGGCTTCGCAGTGGACGGCCAGGTCGAGCGTGTCGCGGATGGCAGCGTCCTCGCTGGAGCCCGCCAGCGAGATCGATTGGTCGAGGACGGACAGCTTCATGGGGGCATTGTCGGCAGGATGGACCGAACCTGCCGGCGGCAGGGTCAGACGGCGGACAAGACCTTCACATGGCCAACGGTGCCGTAGGCCAGCAGTTTGTCGTCGGCCGTGACCAGGGTGGCGCCAAGATGGCGAGCGGTGGCGACGATGATCCGGTCGGCCGGGTCGCCATGGGGGTCGCCGGGCAGGCGCGAACTGGCCACGGCGATCGCCGGCTCCAGCGGGGCGAGCCGCAGGCCGGGCAGGGCCAGCACCAGCCCCATCCATTCCTGCGCGTCCTGGGTCAGCGCCAGACGGTTCTTGCCCACCAGCATGCCGATCTCCCAAGGAGTGATGGCGCTGACCCAGACCTCGTTGCGCTGTGCGGCCTCTTCGATGCGCTGGCGGGCGGGCAGGGACAGACGGGTGTCGCCCGCCACCAGCCACACCAGCACATGGGTGTCGAGCAGGACGGCGCCGGCCATGCTGCCGATCACCGAGCGGCCTCCCAGGCTTCGTCCACCGGGGCGATCAGGTCCTGCTGGGCGAGCACACTGCCTTGCAGCGCGCCGAAGAGCGGGCGTTCGGCCGGGACCGGGACGAGCTGCGCCACCGGGCGGCCGCGCTTGGTGATGGTCAGCGGTGCGTGGGAGGCCGCCACTTCGTCCAGCAGTTGCAGGCAATGCGCCTTGAATTCACCAGCAGGGATGGTGGAGGCAGGCATTTGAAAATATCCATGGTCATGAACTATGGTCATATTTTCCATGAGCCGATCTGAAGGTGCAAGGAACGCGGAAAAAGCCATGGCCGACCGCCAGGATGGGTGAACGCATGGGTCATGGATCTGTGATCATATACTGTGTTTTTATCCAGTTATTGACCACACCATGCATCCGCTGTCCTTGCCCTCCGGGGTGGCTGCCGCCGTCTGGCAGGGCGATGCTTTGCCGGGTGCCGGCGAGGCCCCGGCGTGCCCCACCGGCTTTGCCGCGCTGGATGCCTTGCTGCCCGGTGGGGGCTGGCCTTGCCAGGGCCTGAGCGAGATCTTGCTGCCGGCCTGGGGGCTGGCGGAATGCCGGCTGACGGCACCGGCCTTGTCGCGAGTCTTGGCGCGAGGCGGGGAAGGACAAGCCGTGCTCTTCATCGGCCCGCCCGAGCCGCCCCATCTGCCCGGCTGGCGCGCGGCGGGGCTCACGGCCGCCTCGATGGTCTGGGTGGACACGGCCCGGCCCGAACAACGCCTGTGGGCGGCCGAACAGGCGCTGCACTGCGCCCAGGTGGCGGCCGTGCTGCTGTGGTTGCCCCCCGGGCGGGGGCAGGCGGCGGGGCTGCGGCGGCTGCAGGTGCACAGCCTGCAGGGGCGGCGGCCGGTGTTCGTGTTCCGGCCGCTGGCGGCGCAGGCCGAGTCTTCGCCGGCCCCCCTGCGCCTGGCCCTGGAAGCCAGCCGGCCCTTGACCCTGGTGCTGCGCCTGCTCAAGCGCCGAGGGCCGGCGCATGAGTCGCTGATCGAATTGCCCGCCGGGCCTGAGGGCCTGGGCGAGGTGCTGGCCCACAAGCTGGCGGCTCGTGCCGCGTCACCTGCCATGGCTTCGGAGGTGTCCGATGTCTCCCCATCCCTGCTGGCTCGCCCTGTGCCCCGGCCTGGCTTGCACGTCGTCGCCGTCTGAGGGTTGGGCTGAGCCGCTGGCTGCGGCCTCGGCCGAGGCCCTGGGCTGGTGGGCGCTGCAGTTCACCCCCCGGGTGTGCCGCCACGACGAGGCGGTGCTGATGGAAGTGAGCGGCAGCCTGCGCCTGTTCGGCGGTGAGCGGGCCTTGCACGAACGCATTGTGGCCGGGGCGGCGGATCTGGGCTGGACGCGATGCGCTGCAGCGCCCACGGCGCTGGGCGCGCTGGCCTTGGCGCGCTGTGGGCGACCGGGAGCTTGGGGGAGTGATATGGACGGCTTGCTGGACGGCCTGCCGCTGGATTGCCTGCACGAGGTGGCGGCCGAGTCTGCCTGGCTGAGCCGCCTGGGCTGCCGCCACCTGGGCGACGTGCGCCGGCTGCCCCGCGCCGGACTGGCACGGCGCAGTGACAGGGCCCTGCTGCAGACGCTGGGCCAGGCCTATGGCGAAGCGCCCTGGTCGGCGCCGTGGCTCACGCTGCCTGAGGTCTTCGAAGCCCGGCTGGAGCTGCCGGGGCGTGTGGAATCGGCCCCGGCCCTGATGTTCGGCGCCCGTCGCCTGCTGCTGCAGTTGTGCGGCTGGCTGGCCGCCCGCCAGGCGGGGCTGCGCAGCTTCGTGCTGCGCTGGCGGCACGATGTCCATCGCCGCGACGACCCGCCACTGGGCGAGCTGCTGGTGCGCACCGCCGAGCCCACCCGCCAGCCTGGGCATCTGCTGCGCCTGCTGGGCGAATGGCTGGCGCAGGTACGGCTGGCGGCGCCGGTGGGCGAGCTTTCATTGTTCTGCGACGAGATCGAGCCGCTGGTCGAGGTCACGCCCTGCCTGTTGCCCGGGGAGGCCGGGGCCGCCGAGGGCGAAAGCCTGGCGCAACTGATCGAGCGTCTGTCGGCCCGGCTGGGCCCGGCCCGGGTGTGTCGGCCGGTGCCGCGTTCGGACCACCGCCCCGAGGCGCAGCAGGCTTGGCAGCCGGCCGCCCGGGGCGATGTGCCGGCGATGGTGTCCTGGCCACCCCCCTCGCAACCCGCCTGGCTGCTGCGTGAGCCGCTGCCGCTGGCCACCCGGCGGGAGCGGCCGCAGTGCCAGGGGAACCTCACGATCCTGGCCGGTCCGCACCGGGTCGAGGCGGGTTGGTGGGACGCCGAGCATGCGGCCGCAGCGCGCGACTACTACGTGGCCAGCAACGAGCGCGTCGGGCTGGTGTGGATCTACCGCGAGCGTCGCCTGGAAGAGGGCGGCGGCTGGTTCCTGCACGGGCGCTTCGCATGAGGCCGGTCATGGTCCTGCCCGACTACGCCGAGCTGCACTGCCTGAGCCACTTCAGCTTCCAGCGCGGGGCCTCGTCGCCGAAGGAACTGGTGGAGCGCGCCCTGGCGCTGGGCTATCGTGCCTTGGCGATCACCGATGAATGCTCGCTGGCCGGCGTGGTGCGGGCCCATCAGGCCTTGCTCGATGCACGGGAGGTGGCCAAAGAGCAAGGCCGGCCCGAGCCAGCGCTGAAGCTGCTGATCGGCAGCGAGTTCCAGGTGGACGGCCCCACGCCCTTTCGGCTCGTGGCCCTGGCCCGCGACCGCAAGGGCTATGCCCGCCTGAGCCAGTTCATCACCGACCTGCGCCGCGCCAGCCCCAAGGGCACCTACCGCGTGGACCCGGAAGATCTGTGCGCCGATCGTCTGGCCGGCAACGAGCTGCTGTGGGTGCCGCCGCGCGGCGCAGCCTTCGAGACCCTGTGCATGCAGGCCACAAGCTTCCGGCAAGCCTTTGGCGACGCTGCCTGGGGCGTGGTGGAGCTCTTCCATGAGATCGACGACCCGCTGTGGCTGTACACCCTGCGCGAGGTCTCGCGGCTCAGCGGCCTGCCCCTGGTGGCCGCAGGCGATGTCCACATGCACCTGCGATCGCGCAAGCCGCTGCAGGACGTGCTCACCGCCATCCGGCTGGGCCGCCCGCTGGCCGAGTGCGGCACGGCCCTGCAGCCGCATGGCGAGCGCCACCTGCGAGCGCGCGCCACGCTGGCCCGGCTGTACGGCGCCGAGCTGATGGCTGCTTCGGTGGAAGTGGCCTCACGCTGCCATTTCCGTCTGGACGAACTGAAATACGAGTACCCCGAGGAGGTGGTGCCTGCGGGCCAAACCCCGGCCGGCTGGCTGCGCCACCTCACCGAGCAGGGCGCGCGCGAGCGCTACCCCGAGGGAGTGCCGGATGCCGTCCAACGCCAGATCGAGAAGGAACTGGCGCTGATTGCCTTCAAGCGCTACGAGAAGTACTTCCTGACGGTGCACGACATCGTTCAATTCGCGCGCTCCAAGGGCATCCTCTGCCAGGGCCGTGGCTCGGCGGCCAACTCGGCGGTGTGCTACTGCCTGCACATCACCGAGATCGACCCGGCGCGTGCGAACCTGCTCTTCGAGCGTTTCATCAGCATGGAGCGCGATGAGCCGCCGGACATCGATGTCGATTTCGAGCACCAGCGCCGCGAGGAGGTCATCCAGTACCTCTACGGCAAATACGGCCGCGGCCGCACGGCGCTGGCCGCCACCGTCATCTGCTACCGCACGCGCAGTGCCATCCGCGACGTGGGCAAGGCCCTGGGTTTTGACGATGCCCAGGTCGATGCCCTGGCCAAGAGCCATTTCTGGTGGGACAGTCTGGAGGCATTGCCCGAGCGCCTGGCCGAGGTGGGGTTGGACGCCGCTGACCGCCGCGTGGCGCAGTGGATCGAGCTGGTGGGGCAGCTGCGCGGCTTTCCGCGCCACCTGAGCCAGCATGTGGGCGGCTTCGTGATCGCCAAGGGGGAGTTGTCGCACGTCGTGCCCATCGAGAACGCCGCGATGCCCGAGCGCACCGTGATCCAGTGGGACAAGGACGACCTCGAATCCCTGCGCCTGATGAAGGTGGACGTGCTCTCGCTGGGCATGCTCACCGCGCTGCGCCGCGCGCTCGATTTCGTGAGCCGACGCCGCGGCATGCCCTTCCGGATGCAAGACATCCCGGACCAGGACGAGGCCACCTATGCCATGATCCGCCGCGCCGACACCGTGGGCGTGTTCCAGATCGAAAGCCGCGCGCAGATGAGCATGCTGCCGCGCCTGCAGCCGCGCACCTACTACGACCTGGTGGTCGAGGTGGCCATCGTGCGCCCGGGGCCCATCCAGGGCGGCATGGTGCACCCTTACCTCAAGCAGCGCGAGAAGCAGCGCGCTGGCCATGACGTGGTGGCCGAACTGCCCACAGACGCTCTGCGCGAAGCCTTGGGCCGCACCCTGGGTGTGCCCATCTTCCAGGAGCAGGTGATGCAGTTGTGCATGCTGTGTGCCGGCTTCACCCCCGGCGAGGCCGACCGCCTGCGCCGCGCGATGGCGGCCTGGAAACGCCATGGCAATGTGCACCCCTTCCGCCAGCGCATCGTCGAGGGCATGATGGCCAACGGCTATCCGCAGGAATTCGCCGAGCGCCTGTTCAAGCAGATCGAGGGCTTTGGCGAATATGGCTTTCCGGAAAGCCATGCCGCGTCGTTTGCGCTGCTGGCCTATGACAGCGCCTGGCTCAAATGCCACGAGCCCGCGGCCTTCCTCGCGGCGCTGCTGAATGCCCAGCCGATGGGCTTCTACTCCCCCAGCCAGCTCGTGCAGGATGCGCGCCGCCACGGGGTGGAGGTGCGCCCGGTGGACGTGAGCCACAGCGAGGTCGAGGCGACGCTGGAGGACATCACGCGCCGGCCGCAGCCGCCGGTGCGCCTGGGCCTGAAGCTGGTGGCCGGCTTGAGCGCTGCCGCCGCCGAGCGCATCGTGCGGGCGCGTGCCGAAGCGCCCTTCATCGACGTGCAGGATCTCGCCCGCCGCGCGCGGCTCGACGCCCAGGACCTGCGCCAGCTCGCCGCGGCCGATGCCCTGCAAAGCCTGGCCGGCCACCGCCGCCAGCAGGTCTGGGAGGCCGCCGCCTGGACGCCCCCGCCGGCCTTGCTGGCGGACGCGCCCATTGACGAGGCGCCTGTGCAACTGCCGCTGGCCCCCGAGGGCGAGGAGATCGTCTTCGACTATGCCGCGCTGGGCCTCACGCTGCGCCGCCATCCGCTGGCCCTGCTGCGCGAGCAACTCCGGCGGCGGCGCCTGCAGACGGCCAGCGAGATGCACGACCTGCCGCATGGCCGGCGGGTGCGCGCCTGCGGCATCGTCACCGGTCGCCAGCAGCCGCAGACGGCCAACGGCACCATCTTCGTTTCCCTGGAAGATGAAACCGGTGTGGTCAACGTCATCGTCTGGCGCCGTGTGCAAGAGCGCTTCCGCCGCGAGCTGCTGCATTCGCGCCTGCTGGCCGTGCATGGCGAGTGGCAGCGCGAGGGCGAGGTGCGCCACCTGGTGGCGCAGCGGCTGGAAGACCTCACGCCGCTGCTGGGCCGCCTGGCCGATGCAGGGCTGCACAGCCGGGACTTCCATTGAACCTGGGGCGCGAACCAAGCCAGCCGGGTTACGCTTGAGGCTTTGGGATGGCGATACGACAGGCGGCCATGACGACGACCTCCTCCTTGCACGTGGGCGTGCTCACCGGCGGCGGCGACTGCCCCGGGCTCAATGCCGTGATCCGCGCGGTCACCAAGTCCCTCATCAACGACTGCGGCGCGCGCGTCACCGGCATCGAACGGGGTTTCCTCGGTTTGATCGAGCGTCGTGTGGTGCCGCTGGACCGGCGCGCCGTCAGCGGCATCCTGCACCAGGGCGGCACCATCCTCGGGGCACACAACAAGGCCGACCCGTTCGCCTGGTTCGGTGCCGGCGGGGCCGATGTGTCGGGCGCGGTGATGGACTACGTGCGCGAGCTGGGGCTGGACGCGCTGGTGGCCATCGGCGGCGACGGCACGATGAGCATCGCACACCGCTTCCAGCAACTCGGCCTGCCGGTGGTGGGCGTGCCCAAGACCATCGACAACGACCTGATGCACACCGAGCGCACTTTCGGCTTCGACAGCGCCGTGGCGGTGGTGGCCGAGGCCCTGGCGCGGCTGGAAACCACCGCCCGCAGCCATGGCCGCGTGATGATCGTCGAGACCATGGGTCGCTACGCCGGCTGGATCGCCCTGGAAGGTGGCCTGGCGGGCGGGGCCGACGTGATCCTGCTGCCCGAGATCCCGTATGACCTGGACGCCGTGGTGAAGCTGTGCCGCCAGCGCGAGGCCGCCCAGGGCTTCACGCTGATCTGCGTGGCCGAAGGCGCCCGGCCGGTGGGCGGCACGATGACCGTGGCCGCTCACAGGGCCGACAGCCCCGACCCGATTCGCCTCGGCGGGGTGGGCCACGTGCTGCGCGAGCAGTTGCAGCCCCACTTGCAGGGCGAGGTGCGCAGCACCTTGTTGGGCCACGTCCAGCGCGGCGGCACGCCCACGCCTTACGATCGTGTGCTGGCCACACGTTTCGGCTGCCATGCGGCCGCGATGGTGGCGAGGGGCGAGTTCGGCCGCATGGTGGTGCTGCGCGGCGACGGCTGCGACAGCGTGCCGCTGGACCAAGTGGCCGGGCGCAACCGCACGGTGCCGCTGGACCACCCCTTGCTGCAGGCGGCGCGTTCGCTGGGCATTTCCCTGGGCGAGGCCGGGGCTTGAACGAAGGGCGATCCCACCATGCATGAGGAAGGTTCACGCAGCCCCCTGCAAGCCGCCGCCCGGGTCGATGCCCAACGCTTCGGCAAGCCCGAAGCCGGCTGGCGCCACAAGACCTACATCGTCATCTTCGAGGCCGACACCCGGGCCGGCAAGCGCTTCGACCAGTGGCTGATCGTGCTGATCCTGCTCAGCGTGTTCACCGTGGTGCTCGACAGTGTCGCCAGCATCCGCGCGGAGCATGGTGTCGCGCTGCGGGTGCTGGAATGGATCTTCACGGCCCTCTTCACGGTCGAATACTTCACCCGCCTGGCCTGCGTGCGCCACCCCCTGCGCTACGCCACGAGCTTCTTCGGCATCATCGACCTGATCGCCATCTTGCCGTCCTACATCGCCTTCTTCATCCCCGAAGCCCACCTGCTCATCGACGTGCGCATCCTGCGCCTGCTGCGGGTGTTCCGCGTCTTCAAGCTCACCGGCTACGTGGCCGAATACAGCGCTCTGGGCGAGGCCCTGCGGGCCAGTCGCCGCAAGATCGCCGTGTTCCTGTCGTTCGTGTTCATGGTGGTGCTGGTGATGGGTACGCTGATGTACGTGGTGGAAGGCCCCGCGAACGGCTACACCAGCATCCCGATGGCCATGTACTGGGCCATCACCACGATGAGCACGGTGGGGTTCGGCGACATCACGCCGCAGACCGAGGTGGGGCGCTTCATCGCCTCGGCCATGATGCTGCTGGGCTGGGGCGTGCTGGCCGTGCCCACCGGCATCGTCACCACCGAGATGGCGGCGCAGCGGCTGAGCCGGCCCACCACGACGCGCACCTGCCCGGAATGCCTGAGCGAAGGCCACCTGCCGGATGCGAAGTTCTGCCGGCACTGCGGCAAGCGCATGCCGCGCTACGAGCGGGATCCGGGCGCCTGAGTGCTGCTCCAGACGGTGGGACAATGGCGGGCATGAGCCCGACGACCCTGACCCTGACCCGTCCTGACGACTGGCACCTGCATGTGAGAGATGGCGCCGCGATGGCTGCCGTCGTGCCCGACACGGCGCGCCAGTTCGCCCGCGCCATCATCATGCCCAACCTCAAGCCGCCGCTGACCACGGCGGAGCAGGCACTGGCCTACCGCGAGCGCATCCGCGCCGCCGTCCCGGCGGGCCTGAGCTTCGAGCCGCTGATGACGCTCTACCTGACCGACAAGCTGCCCGCTGACGAGATCGCGCGGGCCAAGGAGGCCGGGGTGGTGGCGCTCAAGCTCTACCCGGCCGGAGCCACCACCAACAGCGATGCCGGCGTCACCGACATCCGCAAGACCTACAAGACGCTGGAGGCCATGCAGAAGCACGGCCTGTTGCTGCTGGTGCATGGTGAGGTGACCGACCCCGAGATCGACCTCTTCGACCGCGAGAAAGCCTTCATCGACGACAAGCTCATCCCGCTGCGCCGCGACTTCCCCGAGCTGAAGATCGTCTTCGAGCACATCACCACGAAGGAAGCCGCGCAGTACGTGGCCGGGGCCGACCGGTTCGTGGGCGCCACCATCACGGCCCACCACCTGCTCTACAACCGCAACGCCATCTTCCTCGGCGGCATCCGACCGCACTACTACTGCCTGCCCGTGCTCAAGCGCGAGGAGCACCGCCGTGCCCTCGTGGCTGCAGCCACCTCGGGTTCGCCAAAGTTCTTCCTCGGCACCGACAGCGCCCCGCATCCGGCTCACCTGAAGGAGCACGCCACAGGATGTGCAGGCTGCTATACCGCGCTGTCGGCGCTGGAACTCTACGCCGAAGCCTTCGAAGCTGCTGGTGCGCTCGACAAACTGGAGGGGTTCGCCAGCTTCTTCGGCGCCGATTTCTACGGACTGCCGCGCAACACCGGCACGGTGACGCTGAAGAAGGCACCCTGGCAACTGCCCGAGACCCTGCCCTTTGGCGAGGCCACGCTCAAGCCGCTGCGCGGCGGCCAGACGCTGGCCTGGCGGATGGTGGACGAGGCCTGACGATGGAGCGCAAGCCCAGGGTGGCCCTGCTCATCGATGCCGACAACTCGCCGGCATCCAAGATCGATCTGATCCTGAACGAACTTTCCACGTTTGGCGAAACGAACATCCGCCGTGCCTACGGCAACTGGAAGAAGCAGGAGTTGAAGGGCTGGGAGAATGTGCTGCACGAGCACGCCATCCGGCCGATGCAGCAGTTCGACTACACCAAGGGCAAGAACGCCAGCGACATGGCGATGGTGATCGATGCGCTGGAACTGCTCTACACCGACCAGCCGGACGCGTTCGGCATCGTGTCGTCGGATGCGGATTTCACGCCGCTGGTGATGCATCTGCGCGCCAAGGGGGCTGCGGTCTATGGTTTTGGCGCGCAGAAGACACCCGAACCTTTCGTCAACGCCTGCTCGCGCTTTCTCTTTCTCGACAAGCTGCGCGCCGATGGGCCCGAAGAAGAGGAGACCGAGGCCGCGCGGGCCCCGCTGCGCGTCTCGACTGCCCAGTTGAAGCAGGACACGCGCCTGGTGAGCCTGCTGCGCAATGCGGTCCAGGCGGCTGCCGGCGACGACGGCTGGGCCCGCGTCGGGGTGGTGGGGCAGCAGATCGGCAACCAGGCGTCGTTCGACCCGCGCAACTACGGCTATGCCTCGCTCACCAAGCTGCTGGCAGCCACCCAGCTGTTCGAACTGGCCAACGAAGGGACGTCCTCGGTGGCTGTGCGCGACAAGCGGCGAGCGCGCAACCCCAAAGCCTGACCATGTTCGCGCCGGACTTTGGCGACATTGACTGGAAGCGCCCCTGGTTCGCAGGCGTTGTCGAGCCCGGCCGAGAGCTGGAGGGTCTCATCGTGGGTGGGGTGAGCGTGGCCGACGCACTCAACACCTGTGGCGGCCCGGTGCGCTTCGTGCCCCAGGACGCGCTGCCCGAGGGCGAGGCCTACGAAGCCTTCATCTTCCGCACCGGCTGTGTGCCCACGCGCAACAACCTGCATGATTTTTTCAATGGCCTCATGTGGCTGACCCGGCTACAGCTCAAGCGGCGGTTGAATGAGCTGCAGGCGGCGCAGATCGCCCGGGCCGGCATTGGCGCCACGCGCGGGCCCGTGCGGGACGCCCTGACGCTCTTTGACGAAAACGCGGCCTTGCTGCAGGCACCGGCCGAACTCGTGCAGGCGCTGCGCGAGCGGCGGTGGCGCGAACTCTTTGTCGATCGCCGCGCGCTGTGGGCTCAGGCCCGCCTGGAGCTCTTCGGCCATGCGCTGCTGGAAAAGCTGGTGGCTCCCTACAAGAGCATCACGGCCCACGTCTGGGTGATGGAAGAGGGTGCCGCCCCCGACCTCGGCCTCACCCCCGAACGCCTGGTACCCAAACCCTTCCTGCCGCTGCCGGTGCTGGGCGTGCCGGGCTGGTGGGCGGCCAACGAGGATGCCTCTTTCTATGAAGATGCCGAGGTCTTCCGCCCCCACCGCGAGCGGCCTCGCCGCCGGCCTGAGATAATTGCGATGTGAAGCAAGCCAGACCGCCGCTGGTGCAAGCGCCGAAAGGCCGCACTGGAGGAAGGTCCGGACTGCGCAGGGCAGCGTAGCAGGTAACACCTGTCCGCCGTGAGGCGAGGATCAGAGCAACAGAGACGAGTCGGGCCGCGGTGCAAGCCACGGCTCGGGTGAAACGGGCAATCTCTACGCGCAGCAACACCAAATAGGCACACGTCGATCCGGCCCGGGGAGTGTGCGGGTAGGTGGCATCGAGCCGCTTCCGTGAGGGGCGGCCCAGAGGAATGGCGGTCACGGCGGGGCGACCCGCCGCACAGAATCCGGCCTATCGGCTTGCTTCACGCACTTCGAACACACCAGCCGATGAATCCCGACGCCCACAAGATCTGGTCCGCCCCGCGCTGGGCTTTGGCCCTGTTGCTCGCCGTGCTGGCCATGCTCGGGCCGTTTTCCATCGACACCTACATCCCGGCGTTCTCGGGCATCGCCAAATCGCTGGGGGCCACGCCGGTGCAGATGCAGCAGACGCTGTCGGCCTATCTGTTCGGCTTTGCCTTCATGAACCTCTTCCATGGGGCGCTGTCCGACAGCTTCGGGCGCCGGCCGGTGATCTTGTGGGGGCTGGCGGTGTTCACCATCGCCTCGGTGGGCTGCGCGCTGTCGCAGACCATCGGCCAGCTCGTCTTCTTCCGTGCTTTGCAGGGCCTGTCCACCGGGGCGGGCATCGTGGTCTCGCGCGCCATCATCCGCGACATGTTCCCGCCGGCCGAGGCCCAGCGCGTCATGGCCCAGGTGACGATCTACTTCGGCGTGGCGCCGGCCATCGCCCCCATCATCGGCGGCTGGATCTTCGTGCTGTCCGACTGGCACCTGATCTTCTGGTTCCTGGCCCTGGTGGGGGTGGCGCTGTGGGTGGCCAACTACCGGCTGCTGCCCGAGACGTTGCATCTGGAGCATCGCCAGTCCTTCGAGGTGCGCCATCTGCTGCGCGGCTACTGGCAGCTGTGCAGCGATCCGCGCTTCGTGCTGCTGGTGCTGGCCAGCGGCGTGCCCTTTAATGGGCTGTTCCTGTACGTGCTGTCGGCTCCGGCCTTCCTGGGCGTGCACCTGGCCTTGTCGCCCACCGAGTTCTTCTGGTTCTTCGTGCTGAGCATTGGCGGCATCATGGGTGGCTCTTGGTGCAGCGGTCGGCTGGCTGGCAAGATCGCGCCCAGGCGGCAGATCCGCCACGGCTTCGTCATCATGGCAGGGGTGGGCGTGCTCAATCTTGCGGCCAACCTGCTGTGGCAAGCCCATGTGTCCTGGGCCTTGTGGCCGATCGCGGTCTTCGCCTTTGGCTGGGCCTTGATGGTGCCGGTGGTGACCTTGCTCGTGCTCGATTTGTTTCCTGCGCGTCGGGGCATGGCCTCGTCGCTACAGGCGGCCGTGGGTTCGCTGGCCAATGCCCTCGTGGCCGGCGTGCTGGCCCCGTTGGTGATGGGCAGCACGGTCGCTTTGGCGGCAGCGTCGCTGGGGCTCATGGGGGTGGGGCTGGCCGCCTGGGTCTATCTCCGTCGCCGCTGGCCCGAGATCGGCCGCGAACCCCACGCGTCCGAGGCCACGCCGCTGACGGCGTCTTGACCGCCCGCTGCGGGCGCGCCGAGCCCTGCCCCCTCATTCAAGCGGGCAGCGCTCCTCAAACTCCACTTTCACACCTGTTCGCAAGTCCTTATTTTTGCTGGACTTTTTGTGCGAACATTTCTTGGAAATCAATTGTAAGTAGTTGATTTCATTGGAGATTTTTCAGATTTTGCTTGACCGCCGAAGGGGGGCTCGCTAAAGTGGGAGAAAGTGCAACTTAGTGGGGTTTTGTGTCTTCAGTGGTCTTCCAAGGGGCTTCCGCCCTGTCGCTCGATGCCAAGGGGCGCCTGACCGTCCCGGCGCGGCATCGCGACGTGCTGGCCGCTGTGTGTGCAGGACAACTGACCCTGACCAAGCATCCCGAGGGGTGCCTGATGGTCTTCCCTCGTCCGGCCTGGGAGCAGTTCCGCGACAAGATCGCGGCACTGCCGATGTCGGCGGCCGGCTGGAAGCGCATCTTCCTGGGCAATGCGCTGGACGTGGAGATCGACGGTGCCTCGCGCGTGCTGATCTCGCCCGAGTTGCGCGCGGCCGCCGGCCTGAACAAAGACGTGATGCTGCTGGGCATGGGCAGCCACTTCGAGCTGTGGGATGCCGAACGCTACGCCGCCCATGAGGCCGCGGTGATGCAGCAGGGCATGCCCGAGGTGCTCAAGGACTTCAGCTTCTGACGGCCATGAGCGCCTCCATGCCTCCCGTCCACGAGCACCGCACCGTCTTGCTGCACGAGGCGGTGCAGGCCGTGCTGACCACCCCCGATGGCACCTACATCGACGGCACCTACGGCCGGGGTGGGCACTCGCGGCTGCTGCTGTCGCGTCTGTCGCCGCAGGGCAGGCTGCTGGTCTTCGACAAGGACCCCGAAGCCGTGGCCGACGCTGCGCGGGTCCAGGACCCGCGTTTTGCTATCGAGCACGCCGGTTTTGCGACGATGGCGCAGGCCTGTGCACGCCGGGGCATCGACCGCGTGCACGGCGTGCTGCTGGATCTGGGCGTCTCCTCGCCCCAGATCGACAACCCCGAGCGTGGATTCTCCTTCCGCCACGACGGGCCCCTGGACATGCGCATGGATCCCTCGCGCGGTGAATCCGCTGCCGAGTTCCTCGCACGCGCCGACGAAAAACTCATCGCGGAGGTCATACGCCATCATGGGGAAGAACGGTTTGCTCTACAGATTGCAAAGGCGCTTGTTGCTCGCCGCTCGAGCGGGCGCCCTGTTCGAACCACGGCCGAGCTTGCCGACGTCGTGGCTCGTGCGGTCAAGACACGCGAGCCGGGCCAGGATCCCGCCACGCGGACCTTTCAGGCTCTTCGGATTTTCGTCAACGCCGAGCTTGAGGAGCTCGAACAGGGGCTGAACGCCGCCTTGTCGCTGCTGGCTCCGGGTGGGCGTCTGGCGGTGATCAGCTTTCACTCGCTGGAGGATCGCCGCGTCAAGCAGTTCATCGCCGGCCATTCGCGGGCCGAGGTGAAGCGGGGCAGCCCGCAGGCCCTGGGCCTGGCTCCGTTGCCCGAGCCGTTGCTCAAGGCCGTGGCCCGCATCCGCCCCTCACCGGCCGAAGTGGCGGCCAACCCGCGCTCGCGCTCGGCCATCTTGCGCGTGGCCGAGCGCACCGCCGTGGCGTTGGGGGGGGCATGAGTCGTCTCAATGTCCTCCTCTTCGCCGGGCTGATCGTCAGCGGCCTGTACCTGGTGCACGTGTCCTACCAGGCCCGACGCCTGTTCACGCAGGTGGAGCGTGCCCAGGCTGAGGAGCGCGCGCTGGAGACCGCGCACGAGCAGCTCCAGCTCGAAAAGCGCACCCAGGCCACCCCGCTGCGGGTGGAGAAGATCGCGCGCGAAAAGCTGCAGATGCGCACGCCCACCGCGGCCGTGACGCAGTACGTGCTTGACGAGGCAGCGGCTTCAGCCGCGCAGGGAGGGGTCCGGTGAGCTGGCTCGCCCGACTGCTGCCCCGTCGCAACGGCGCAGCCGCGCAGCCGCGGCGCCGGCCGCGCAAGCCGGCGCTACATGCGCTGCACGAGGTGCGCTATGCCACCAGCCCGCTGCTGGCATCCAAGACGCCGCCGTGGCGCTCGAAATTCCTGGTCGCCTGCATCGGTCTGTCGTTTGCGGTGCTGCTGTGCCGGGCGGCGTATGTGCAGATCATCGGCACCGATTTCTACCAGCGCCAGGGCGAGAGCCGCTATGCCCGCACCCTCGAGCTGCCGGCCAACCGCGGACGCATCCTCGACCGCAATGGCCTGATCCTGGCCTCCAGCGTGCCGGCGCCGTCGATCTGGGTCATTCCCAAGGATTTCGAGGCCGACCGGGCGCAGCGTCGCGAACTCGCCCGCCTGCTGGGCATGACCGTGGCCGAGCTGGACAAGCGTTTGGGCGACAATCCGAATTTCGTCTGGCTGCGTCGCCAGATCGACGAGGACGTGGCCGAGCGCGTGAAGGCGCTGGGCCTGAAGGGTGTGCACCAGGTCAAGGAGTACAAGCGCCGCTATCCCGAAGGCGAGGCCGTTGCCCATGTGGTGGGCTTCACCGACATCGAGGACCGTGGCCAAGAAGGCGTGGAGCTGGCTTTCCAGCACGAGCTGGCCGGCCGCCATGGGCAGCGTCGTGTCATCCGCGACCGGCTGGGCCGCATCGTCGAGGACATCGGCGAGAGCGTCGCGCCGGTCGATGGCCGGGACATCCAGTTGTCCATCGATTCGAAGATCCAGTTCTTCGCCTACCAGCGCCTGCGCGATGCCGTGGCCGAGCACAAGGCCCAGGCCGGTTCGGTGGTGGTGCTGGACGTGCACAGCGGCGAGGTGCTGGCCCTGGCCAACTATCCGAGCTACAACCCCGCCCGGCGCGAGAACCTCAGCGGCGCCCAATTGCGCAACCGGGCACTGACCGACACCTTCGAGCCGGGCTCGACGATGAAGCCTTTCGTGGCCGCGCTGTCGATGGAGACTGGGCGCGTCTCACCCAACACCCCGATCGACACCGGGCCTGGATGGATGACCGTCACCGGCTCGACCATCCGCGACACTCATGCCTACGGCCGCCTCACGGTGGCCGAGGTGATTCAAAAGTCCAGCAACGTCGGCACCGTCAAGCTGGCCCAGCAGATCCCCTCGCGCGAGATGTGGGAGATGTTCACCGAGATCGGGCTGGGGCAAAAGCCCCAACTGCCCTTCCCGGGGGTGGTCAGCGGCCGGCTGCGGCCCTACAAGACCTGGCGGCCCATCGAGCATGCGACGATGAGCTACGGCTACGGCCTGTCCGTCTCGCTCTTCCAGTTGGCGCGCGCCTATACCGTGTTCGCCCGCGATGGCGAGCTCATTCCCGTGACCTTGCTGAAAGATCCCGAGCCGGCGCCCGGCCTGCGGGTGTTTTCCCCGCGTGTGGCCCAGACCACCCGTCGCATGCTACAGATGGCCGCCGGCCCGGGCGGTACGGCGCCGCTGGCGCAGACCGTGGGCTACTCGGTGGGCGGCAAGACCGGCACGGCGCGCAAGCAAGAAGGCAGGGGCTACGCCGACAAGAAGTACCGTTCCTGGTTCGTCGGTCTGGCGCCGGTGGAGCAGCCGCGCATCGTCGTGGCGGTGATGATCGACGAGCCCTCGGCCGGCAAGTTCTATGGTGGTGCCGTGGCCGCGCCCGTGTTTGCCGAGGTGGTGCAGCAAAGCCTGCGCATGATGGGTGTGCAACCCGACATCGCCGTGCAGCCCCAGATCGTTGCGCGCCACGTCGAGGGTGTGGAGGAGAGCTTCTGATGCCCTTGCGCGTCTTCGACACCGTGGTCGCTGCGCAGGACTGGCTGCGCGAGCGAGGCTGCACCGACCTGGCCATCGACAGCCGCCGCATCCGTGGCGGCGAGGCCTTCATTGCCTGGCCGGGGCATGCCACCGATGCGCGCCGGCACGTGGCCGCCGCCCTGGCCGCCGGCGCCCGGGCCTGTCTGGTGGAACGCATGGGGGTCGAGGCCTTCGGCTTCGACGACGAGCGCATCGCCGCCATGCCGGGTCTGAAGGCCGCCACCGGCGTGCTGGCCGACCGCTGGTTCGGACAGCCTTCGTCGTACCTGGACCTCGTGGCCGTGACCGGCACCAACGGCAAGACCTCGACCGCCTGGTGGGTGGCGCAGGCCCTGACGGCGCTGGATCGGCCCTGCGGTCTGATTGGCACGCTGGGCGTGGGGCGGCCGGGCTCGCTCACCTCCACCGGTCTGACCACCCCGGATCCGGTCACGCTGCACCGCAGCTTGCGCGCCTTCGTCGACCAGGGCCTGAAGGCCTGCGCCATCGAGGCCTCGTCGATCGGCCTGGACGAACGCCGCCTGGACGGCACCCGCATCGCGGTGGCGGCCTTCACGAATTTCACGCGCGACCATCTGGACTACCACGGAGGCATGGCCGCCTACTGGGAGGCCAAGGCCCAGCTCTTCGCCTGGCCGGGCCTGCGCGCGGCCGTCGTGAACCTTGACGATCCGAAGGGCGAGGACCTCGTGGCCCGGCTGAGCGGCCGCAGCGTCGAGCTGTGGGGCTATGGCCTGCAGGCCGCCGCCGGGCTGCAGGCGCGCGCGGTGGGCTACCGAGGTGGCGGCCTGGGCTTCGAGTTGTGCGAAGGCCCGCAGGCCGAGCCGGTGCGCACCAGGCTGATCGGCGATTACAACGTCCACAACCTGTTGGCCGTGGCCGGCTGCCTGCGCGCTCTGGGCGTGCCGCTGGCACAAGCCGCTCGCGCCCTGCAGGCGCTGGGGCCCGTGCCCGGGCGCATGCAGCGCCTGGACGAGGAGGGTGTGGCGTCGGTGGTGGTGGACTACGCCCACACGCCCGATGCCCTGGACAAGGTGCTGACCGCCCTGAGGCCCTTCGCCCGCGAGCGCGGGGGGGCACTGTGGTGCGTGTTTGGCTGCGGTGGCGACCGCGACAGCAGCAAGCGGCCGCAGATGGGGGCGATCGCCCAGGCGCGCGCCGACCGCGTCATCGTCACCAGCGACAACCCGCGCAGCGAGCCGCCGATGCGCATCATCGAGCAGATCGTCGCGGGCATGCGCCCGGCCCCCACGCTGCAGGCCATCGAGGACCGCCGCCTGGCCATTGCCACCGCGGTGGCGGCGGCCGACCCGCGCGATGTCATCTTGCTGGCCGGCAAGGGCCACGAAGACTATCAAGAGATCGCCGGCCAGCGCCTGCCCTTCTCGGACGTGGACGAGGCCCGCGCGGCCCAGCAGGCCCGGAGGGCACGCTCATGATGACCCTGGCCCAGGCCCAAGCCCTGCTGCCCGGCTCGACCCTCGTGGGCGATGGCCAGACCGTGCTGCTGCGCGTGCACACCGACACTCGCAGCCTGCGCGCAGGCGACTTGTTCGTGGCGCTGCGCGGTGAGCGTTTCGATGCCCACGAGTTCCTGGCCCAGGCGCGTGACGCCGGTGCCGCCGCCGCTGTGGCCGAGCACGGCCTGGGCGAAGCAGGCCTGCCCGGCCTGCTGGTGGGCGATACGCGTGCGGCCCTGGGGCAGCTCGCCGCGGGCTGGCGCGCGCGCATGCACCTGCCGCTGATCGCCGTGACCGGCAGCAACGGCAAGACCACTGTCACCCAGATGATCGCCTCCATCCTGCGCGCCTGGGTGGGCGAGGAGGAGGCGCTGGCCACGCAGGGCAATTTCAACAACGACATCGGCGTGCCGCTGACCCTGCTGCGCCTGCGCCAGGACGGCGAGGTGTGGCACCGCGCTGCCGTGGTGGAGCTCGGCATGAACCACCCGGGCGAGATCGGGCGGCTGGCGCGCTGGGCGGCTCCCACGGTGGCCCTGGTCAACAATGCACAGCGCGAGCACCAGGAGTTCATGCACGGCGTGGAGGCCGTGGCCCGTGAGAACGGAGCGGCGATCGAAGCCCTGGGGCCCACCGGTGTGGCCGTGTTCCCGGCCGGCGATGCCTACACCGGGCTGTGGCGCGCCTTGGCTGACACGCGGCCCGTGCTGGTCTTCGGCGAGGCCGCGCAGGCCGACGTGCGCGGCCGTGGGCACTGGGGCGACCAGGGCTGGGCCCTGCAGGTCGACACGCCGGTGGGCAGGTTCGACACGGTGCTGCACATCGCCGGACGCCATAACGTCCACAACGCGCTGGCCGCAGCCGCCGGCGCCCTGGCCGCCGGTGCGCCGCTGCAGGCGATCGCGCAGGGGCTCGAGCGGTTCGTGCCGGTGAGCGGCCGCTCGCAACTGCAGGCGCTCGTGCTCGACGGGGCCCCGTTGCTGCTGGTCAACGACAGCTACAACGCCAACCCCGATTCCGTGCGCGCTGCCATCGACGTGCTGGCCGAGCTGCCCGCGCCGCGCTGGCTGGTGCTGGGAGACATGGGCGAGGTGGGCGACCAGGGCCCGGGCTTCCATGCGGAGGTGGGGGCCTACGCGCGCGAACGCGGCATCGAGACGCTGTGGGCGGTGGGAGCGCTGAGCCTGCATGCCGCCCGCGCTTATGGCGGGGCAGCCGTGCATTTCGCGTCCACCGCCGATGCCGTGGCGGCGTTGGGTCAGCGGCCCGGCGGCGCGCGCAGCGTGCTCGTCAAGGGGTCGCGGTTCATGAAGATGGAACAGGTGGTGCAGGCGCTGCAGGCCCTGGCTGCTGTGGTGCACGACGATACGGCACGCCCGCAGGACCGCGGCGGCGCGCAGGGAAAGGATCTGCCATGCTGATCACGCTGGCGCAATGGCTGCAGGGGCTGTCGCCCGACTTCGGTTTCCTGCGTGTGGTGCAGTACCTCACGTTCCGCGCGGTAATGGCGGCCATGACGGCGCTGCTCATCGGCCTGGTCTTTGGCCCCTGGGTGATCCGCAAGCTCACCGAGTTGAAGATCGGCCAGCCCATCCGCGAATACGGTGTGCAGGCCCACCTGTCCAAGCGGGGCACGCCCACCATGGGTGGCGTGCTGATCCTGCTGGGCGTGACGGTGTCCACGCTGCTTTGGTTCGACTGGTCCAATCGCTTCGTCTGGATCGTGCTGCTCGTCACACTGGGCATGGGCGCCATCGGCTGGGTCGACGACTGGCGCAAGGTCGTGCAGAAGAACCCCGAGGGCATGCGCTCGCGCGAGAAGTATTTCTGGCAGTCGCTCATCGGTCTGGTGGCGGCCACCTATCTGGCCTTCGCGGTGTCCGAGTCGTCCAACCTGCGCGTGCTCGAACTCTTCGTGCGCTGGGTGCAGTCGGGCTTTGCCAACCCTCTGCCCCCCAATGCCGATCTTTTCGTGCCCTTCTTCAAGACGGTGAGCTATCCGCTGGGTGTGTGGGGCTTCATCATCCTGAGCTACCTGGTCATCGTGGGATCGAGCAATGCCGTCAACCTCACCGACGGCCTGGACGGCCTGGCCATCATGCCGGTGGTGATGGTGGGGTCGGCCCTGGGTGTGTTCGCCTATGTGGTGGGCAATGCGGTCTATTCGCGCTACCTGCTCTTTCCCTACATCCCCGGCGTGGGCGAGTTGCTGATCTTCTGCGCGGCGATGGCCGGCGCGGGGCTGGCCTTCCTGTGGTTCAACACGCACCCGGCCCAGGTCTTCATGGGCGACGTCGGGGCCCTGGCCCTGGGCGGTGCCCTGGGCACGATCGCAGTCATCACGCGCCAGGAGATCCTGCTGGCCGTCATGGGTGGCATCTTCGTCGTCGAGGCCCTGTCCGTGATGCTGCAGGTCGTCTATTTCAAGTACACCAAACGCAAGTACGGCGAGGGCCGGCGCATCCTCAAGATGGCGCCGCTGCACCATCACTTCGAGAAGTCCGGCTGGACCGAGACGCAGGTCGTGGTGCGCTTCTGGATCATCACCATGCTGCTGTGCCTGGTGGGACTGGCCTCGCTCAAGCTGCGCTGAACCAAGAACATCGAACACTCGTCATGAAGGATCTGCAAGGCATCACCGTTCTCGTGCTAGGGCTGGGCGCTTCGGGCCTGGCCATGGTGCGCTGGTGCGTGCGCTGCGGCGCCCGGGTGAAGGTCTGGGATTCGCGCGAGCAGCCGCCCCAGGCGCAGGCGCTGCGCCAGGAACTGCCCCAGGTCGAATTGCTCTCGGGCGAGGCCGTTCCTGCGCTGGTCGAGGGGGTGCAGCGCATCCTCAAGAGCCCCGGCCTGTCCCCGCACGACGAGCGACTGCAGGGGCTGCTGGCCGAGGCGGCCCGCCGGGCCGTGCCGGTGCACGGTGAGCTTGACCTCTTCGCCCGCGCGCTGGCCGACCTGAGGGCCGAGCGCCGCTATGCGCCCAAGATCGTGGCCGTCACCGGCACCAACGGCAAGACCACCACCACCGCGATGGCCGCACTGCTGATCGAGCGCGCCGGCCGCCGCGTGGCCACGGCCGGCAACATCGGGCCCACGATGCTCGACACCCTGGGCCGTGCCCTCGACCTCGAGCCCGAGGTGCCGGCCGACGTCGTGCAGGACACGGTCCCGGAGCCGCCGCTTCAGGTCTCGGCGCCGACCGAGGACGCCGGCGCGGTGGACGACGACACCCAGGCCGTCGAGGCCATCCACGAGGCCGAACGCCATATCGAAGAGACGCTCGAGGCCGTCGCGGCGCTCACGGGCGAGGACGAGCCGGCGCTGCGGATCGTGCCGCCCCCGCCCCCGCCGCCGGTGTTCGAACACCTGCCCGAGGTGTGGGTGCTGGAGCTGTCGAGCTTCCAGCTCGACGGGGTGCAAGGCTTCGAGCCCAGCGCCGCGGCCGTGCTCAACCTCAGCCAGGACCACCTGGACTGGCACGGCAGCATGGACGCCTACGCGGCGGCCAAGGCGCGCATCTTTGGCCGTGAGGCGGTGATGGTCATCAACCGCGACGATCCCCGGGTCGAGGCGATGGTGCCGGCGCCCCAGACCGTCGGCAAAGGGCGCTCGGCCAAGCTCATCGAACGGCAGGTGGTGCGCTTCGGTCTGGACGCCCCCACCCATCCCGGTGACTACGGTCTGGTCGTGGAGGGCGGCATGGCTTGGCTGGTGCGGGCGATGGCCTCCGACGAGCCCCAGAAGGCGGCCCGTCGTCGCAAGGACGACGCTGGCGAGGAACTGCACATCCAGCGCCTGATGCCGGCCGATGCGTTGCGCGTGCGCGGCCGTCACAACGCGGCCAATGCTTTGGCCGCCCTGGCGCTGGCCACCAGCGTCGGCTGCCCGCTAGCCCCGATGCTCCATGGCCTGCGCGAGTATGCCGGCGAGCCCCACCGCGTCCAGCACGTGGCCACGGTGGCTGGTGTGGACTACGTCGACGACAGCAAGGGCACCAACGTCGGCGCCACGGTGGCCGCGCTCACGGGGCTGGGGGCCGACCGGGAAGGTCGTCGGCTGCTCGTGATCCTGGGCGGCGACGGCAAGGGACAGGATTTCACACCGCTGGCCGACCCCGTCTCGCGTCACGCACGCTTCGTGGCGCTGATCGGGCGCGATGCCCCGGCCCTGGAGTGCGCGCTGGCCGCCACTGGTGTCACACTGGCGCGCTTCGACTCCCTGGAAGCCGCGGTGCGCGGCTGTGCCGAACGCGCCGAGCCCGGCGACGTCGTGCTGATGAGCCCGGCCTGCGCGAGCCTGGACATGTTCCGCAACTACGGTCATCGCGCTGAAGTCTTCATGGCCGCCGTGCGGGCGCTGGCCGATGAGCGGGGAGAGATGGTGTGACTGCCACCTCGCGCACCACCGGCGGCTGGGACGCTTTCAAGGCGCGCCTGGCATCACTGTGGCCGGCCGCCGGCGGCAGGAAGGGTCGCGACGTGCCGGTGCGCGACTGGGTGGCCACCGGCCGGCCCGTCCGTCTGCGAGGATTCGACCAGACCCTGGTGTGGGTGGTCGTGGCCCTGCTCGCGCTGGGCCTGGTGATGGTCTACTCGGCCTCGGTAGCCCTGCCCGACAATCCGCGCTTTGCGCGCTATGCCTCCACGCACTTCCTCGTGCGCCATGCACTGTCGATCGGGCTGGCCTTCGTCGCCAGCCTCGTGGTGTTGCAGATCCCGATGCAGGCCTGGGAAAAGCATGCGCCCTGGCTGTTCGTGGGAGCCCTGGTGCTGCTGGCGGTGGTGCTGCTGCCCTTCATCGGCAAGGGCGTGAACGGTGCGCGCCGCTGGATCCCGCTGGGCTTTCTGAACTTCCAGCCTTCGGAACTGGCCAAGCTCGCGATCGCGATGTACGCCGCAGGCTATATGGTGCGCAAGATGGACGTCAAACAGCGCTTCTTCCAGGCCGTGGCGCCGATGGCCGCCGCGCTGGTGGTGGTGGGCGTGCTGCTGCTGGCCCAGCCCGACATGGGGGCCTTCATGGTGATCGCCGCCATCGCAATGGGCATCCTCTTCCTGGGGGGCGTGAACGGGCGCATGTTCTTCCTGATGGCCGCGCTCATCGTGGCGGCCTTCGTTGTGATGATCAGCGTCAGCGAATGGCGGCGCGAACGCATCTTCGCCTATCTCGACCCGTGGAACGAAGCCTACACCCTGGGCAAGGCCTACCAGCTCTCGCATTCGCTGATCGCCTTCGGTCGCGGCGAGATCTTCGGCCAGGGGCTGGGCTCCAGTGTGGAAAAGCTGCACTACCTGCCCGAGGCCCATACCGACTTCCTGCTGGCCGTGATCGGCGAGGAGCTGGGCTTCATCGGCGTGGCCGCCGTGATCTTCGCCTTCTTCTGGCTCACGCGGCGCATCTTCCACATCGGCCGCCAGGCCATTGCGCTCGACCGTGTCTTCTCGGGTCTGCTGGCGCAGGGCATCGGCATCTGGATGGGCGGGCAGGCCTTCATCAACATGGGCGTGAACCTGGGAGTGCTGCCCACCAAGGGCCTGACCTTGCCGCTGCTGAGCTATGGCGGCTCGGCCATCCTGATGAACTGCATCGCCATCGCCGTCGTGCTGCGCATCGACATCGAAAACAGGCAGCTCATGAGGGGAGGTCGGACGTGACCCATCACCTCGTCATCATGGCCGCAGGCACCGGTGGTCACATCATTCCGGGCCTGGCCGTGGCGCAGGAAATGCAGCGCCGCGGCTGGAGCGTGAGTTGGCTGGGCACGACCACCGGCATGGAAAACCGCCTGGTGCCGGCGGCCGGCATCGCGCTGGACACCATCGGGTTCACGGGCCTGCGCGGCAAGGGGTGGTGGCACACCCTCACCGGTGGCCTGCGCCTGTTGGCCGCCTTCGTGTCGTGCTGGCGCATCCTGGGCCAGCGCAGAGCCGACGCCGTGCTGGGCATGGGGGGGTATGTGTGCTTCCCCGGCGGCGTGATGGCTGCGGCACGCCTGAAGCCGCTGGTGCTGGTGAATGCCGATGCCTCGTTGCTGCTGAGCAACCGTGCGCTGCTGCCGGTGGCCGATGTCGTGGCTTTTGGCTTCGATGGGGCGGCCGCCACGAAGACGAAGCGGGCGGTGGTCACCGGCAACCCGGTGCGTGAAGAGATCGAAGCCCTGCCGGGCCCCGAGGAGCGCTTGGCCGGCCGCGAAGGCCCGCTACGTGTGCTGGTGGTGGGCGGCAGCCTGGGCGCGCGCGTGCTCAACGAGATCATGCCCAAGGCTGTGGCGCGGATTGCGGCCGAGGAACGCCCGAGCGTGGTCCATCAGACCGGCGCGCTCAACCGCGATGCGGTCAAAGCGCTGTACCAGGCCGAGGGTCTGGACCCCGACCGCGATGTTGAGGTCTTGCCCTTCATCGACGACATGGCCCGACGGCTGGCCGAGTGCGACGTGGTCGTTTGCCGCGCCGGCGCGGTCACCGTGAGCGAGCTGTGCGCCGCCGGCGTGGCCAGCGTGCTGGTGCCGCTGCTGGCGAGCACCACCTCGCACCAGCGCGACAACGCCCAGTACATGGCCCAGCACGGTGCGGCGCTGCACCTGCCGCAGGCCGAACTTACGCCCGAGCGCCTGGCCGAGGTCCTGCGCGGCCTGGACCGCGAGACCCTCAGAACCATGGCACGCAAGGCCCGCAGCCTGGCCCGTCCGCGCGCCGCGGCCCGCGTGGCCGACGAAATCGAAAAGCTGGTGCATGCCCACCGCGGAGGTGCACGATGAAACACGCCGTCAAACACATCCACTTCGTCGGCGTGGGGGGCGCCGGCATGAGCGGCATCGCCGAGGTGCTCTTCAACCTGGGCTACACCGTCTCGGGTTCGGACCAGAGCGACAGTGCCACGGTGCGTCGCCTGGCGGCCCTGGGTCTGAAGGTGATGATCGGCCACGATGCCGAGAACATCGCCGGGGCCGACGCCATCGTCACCTCCACGGCGGTGCGCGGCGACAACCCCGAAGTGATCGCTGCCCGCGCGCGCCGTGTTCCGGTGGTGCCACGCGCGGTGATGCTGGCCGAGCTGATGCGCCTGAAGCAGGGCATCGCGATCGCCGGCACGCACGGCAAGACCACCACCACCAGCTTAGTGGCCAGCGCGCTGGGCGAGGCCGGCGTCGATCCCACCTTCGTGATCGGCGGGCGCCTGAACAGCGCCGGCGCCAATTCCCGCCTGGGGTCGGGGCAGTACATCGTCGTCGAGGCCGACGAATCCGATGCCTCCTTCCTGAACCTGATGCCCATCGTCTCGGTCGTCACCAACATCGATGCCGACCACATGGAGACCTACGGCCACGACTATGCGAGGCTGAAGGCGGCTTTCGTCGACTTTCTGCACCGCATGCCTTTCTACGGTGCGGCCATCCTGTGTGCCGACGACCCTGGCGTGCGCTCCATCATCCCGATGATCTCGCGCCCGGTGGTCACCTACGGCTTCGGTCCGGACGTGCAGGTGCGCGCCGTCGACGTGCGTGCCGAGGGTGCTCGCATGCACTTCACCTGCCAACGCCGCAACGGTGTGGCCATGCCCGATCTCGAGGTCACGCTCAACCTGCCGGGTGAACACAACGTGCTCAATGCCCTGGCCGTGATCGGCGTGTGCACTGAACTCGAATTGCCCGATGCCCCGGTGCTGAAGGCCCTAGCGGAGTTCAAGGGGGTGGGCCGGCGCTTCCAGCGCTACGGTGACCTGCCGGCCACGGGGGGCGGCCACTTCACGCTGATCGACGACTATGGCCATCACCCCGTCGAGATGGCCGCCACGCTGGCGGCCGCGCGCGGTGCCTTCCCGGGCCGCCGCTTGGTGCTGGCCTTCCAGCCGCACCGCTACACCCGCACGCGCGACTGCTTCGAAGACTTCGTCAAAGTCATCGGCCAGGGTGCCGATGTGGTGCTGCTCACCGAGGTCTATGCCGCCGGCGAGTCGCCCATCGTGGCCGCCGACGGCCGCTCGCTGGCACGCGCCCTGCGTGTGGCCGGCAAGCTCGATCCGGTCTTCGTCGATGAGATCGGCGACATGGCCCAGGCCATCGTCGACCATGCGCGTGACGGCGACGTGGTCATCACGATGGGGGCGGGCAGCATCGGCGGGGTGCCGGCCCAGGTGCTGGAGTTGTTGAAGGAATCCGCATGAAGTTCGACCTGTCTTCCATTGATGTGAAGGCGCTGGGCAAAGTGGCCGTGCTGATGGGCGGCCTGTCGGCCGAGCGCGAGGTCTCGCTGATGTCCGGCACCGGCGTGCTGCAGGCGCTGCAGTCCCAGGGGGTCGATGCTCACCCCTTCGATCCGGCCGAGCGCGACCTGTGCGAGCTCAAGCGCGAAGGCTTCGCGCGCTGCTTCATCGCCCTGCACGGCCGCTTCGGCGAGGACGGCACGGTGCAAGGCGCGCTGGAACTGCTGCGTATCCCCTACACCGGCTCGGGCGTGATGGCCTCCAGCATGGCGATGGACAAGATCATGACCAAGCGCGTCTGGCGTTTCGAGGGCCTGCCCACGCCCGACTGGCGCCTGGTGGGCAGCGCCGAGGAAACCCGTGCCGCCCTGCAGGCCCTGGGCGCACCGATGATCGTCAAGCCTGCGCGCGAAGGCTCCACCATCGGTCTGACCAAGGTGGAGCGCGTCGAGCAGTGTGACGCCGCCTATGCCCTGGCTGCGACCTACGACCCCGAGGTGCTGTGCGAGGAATTCATCGCCGGCGACGAGACCACCTGCCCGGTGCTGGGCGAGGGGGTCTCGGCCCAGGCCCTGCCAGTGATCCGCATCGTGGCGCCCGAGGGCAACTATGACTACCAGAACAAGTACTTCACCGACACCACGCAGTACCACTGCCCGAGCGGCCTGCCGCAGGCGGAAGAACGCGAGATCCAGCGCATCGTCGTGCAGGCCTACCGCACCCTGGGCTGCCGCGGCTGGGGCCGCGCCGACGTGATGATCCGTGCCAGCGACCGCCGGCCCTTCCTGCTGGAGATCAACACGTCGCCGGGGATGACCGGCCATTCCCTGGTGCCCATGTCGGCGCGTGCCGCCGGGCTGTCCTACGAGCAGCTCTGCCTGTGGCTGGTGTCGCAGGCGGGGTTGGAACACCGTGTGGGTAACTGAACCATGCCGCTGGACGTCCGCCTCATGAACGCCACCGCCGCCGTGCTGTGCGCACTGGCTGCGCTGGTCTTCCTGTGGGCGGCGGCAAGCTGGGTGGTGCGCTGGCCCATGTTCTCGATCCGGGCCATCCGCATCGACGGCGACGTGGCCCGCAACTCGGCGGCCACGATCCGTGCCAATGCCTTGCCGCGGTTGAGTGGCAACCTCTTCACGATGGATCTTGCGCGCAGCCAGCAGGCTTTCCAGGCCGTGCCCTGGGTGCGCCAGGCCGTAGTGCGCCGGGTGTGGCCCAACCGGCTGGCCGTCACACTCGAAGAGCATGTGCCAGTGGCCTACTGGCGTGGCGCCAAGGGCGAGGACCGCATCGTCAACAGCTTCGGCGAGGTCTTCGAGGCCAACCTGGGCGATGTCGAGGACGAGAACCTGCCCACGCTGATCGGGCCCGAAGGCAGCGCGGCGCGGGTGCTGGCGCTGTACCGCGAGGTGGCCCCCGTGCTGGCCCGCCTGGGCTCGCCGGTGGTACAGCTCGGCCTGTCCGAACGTGGTCACTGGCACGCGGAGCTCGACAATGGCGCGCGCATCGAACTGGGCCGTGGCAGCTCCGAGGAGGTGATGGCCCGCATCGATCGGCTGGTGGCCACGATCGGCCAGGTCACCGCACGCTACCCCGGACCGCTCGAGTACGCCGACCTGCGCCACCGTGACGGCTACGCCGTGCGCATCCGCGGGGTGACCACACAGACGACCCCGGCTGCAAGGAATTGAGGATTTTCATGGCCAAGGAATACAAGGATCTCGTCGTCGGCCTGGACATCGGCACCGCCAAGGTGATGGCGGTCGTCGCTGAAGTGTTGCCCAGCGGGGAGCTGCGCTTGGCGGGGCTGGGCGTGGCTCCCTCCCACGGGCTCAAGCGCGGCGTGGTGGTCAACATCGACGCCACCGTGCAGTCCATCCAGCAGGCCCTGAAAGAGGCCGAGATGATGGCCGACTGCAAGATCACGCGCGTGTACACCGGCATCACCGGCAGCCACATCCGCGGGCAGAACAGCACCGGCATGGTGATCGTGCGCGACAAGGAGGTCACGCCCATCGACGTGGCGCGCGTGGTCGAGACCGCCAAGGCCATCAACATCCCCAACGACCAGAAGCTGCTGCTGGTCGAACCGCAGGAGTTCGTGATCGATGGGCACGAAGTGAAGGAGCCCATCGGCATGAGCGGCGGGCGCCTGGAGGTCAAGGTGCACATCGTCACTGGTGCGCAGAGTGCGGCCGAGAACATCATCAAGTGTGTGCGCCGCTGCGGCCTGGAGGTCGAGCAGCTCGTGCTCAATCCCAGCGCCTCGGCGGCGGCGGTGCTCACCGAGGATGAAAAGGACCTGGGCGTGTGCCTGGTCGACATCGGCGCCGGCACGACCGACGTGTCCATCTTCACCGACGGCTCCATCCGCCACACCGCGGTCATTCCCATCGCCGGGGATCTGATCACCAGCGACATCGCGATGGCACTGCGCACGCCCACGAAGGATGCCGAGGAGATCAAGGTGGAGTCGGGCGTGGCAAAGCAGATGCTGGCCGACCCGGACGAGCAGGTCGAAGTGCCGGGTCTGGGCGACCGCGCCCCGCGCATGCTCAGCCGCCAGGCCCTGGCCGGCGTGATCGAGCCGCGCGTGGAGGAGATCTTCTCGCTGGTGCACCAGGTCATCCGAGAAAGCGGCTATGAGGAGCTGCTGTCCTCGGGCATCGTGCTGGCCGGGGGCTCGGCCGTGATGCCCGGGATGGTCGAACTGGGCGAGGACATCTTCCTCAAGCCCGTGCGCAAGGGCATTCCGACCTACTCGGGGGCCCTGCATGACATGGTGGCCAATCCGCGCTCGGCCACCGTGATGGGTTTGCTGGAGGAGGCGCGTCTGTCGCGCGTGCGCGGTCACCGGGCGGCCCAGCAGGCCGGTTCGGTGCAGTCGTTCTTTGGACGGGTGAAGGACTGGTTCATCGGGAATTTTTGAGCGTGGGGCCGGAAGAAGACCCCACATGTGTTTCTTGTGTGATGGCAACTGCAACGACGAAGGAGGTTCATCATGGCTATCGAGATGATTGAAGAGTTCAACCTGGGCACGCAGATCAAGGTGATCGGCGTGGGTGGCGGCGGCGGCAACGCGGTCGAGCACATGATGGCCCAGGGCGTGCAGGGCGTGGAGTTCATCTGCGCCAACACCGACGCCCAGGCGCTCAACCGCTCCTCGGCGCACAAGCTCATCCAGCTCGGCACCACCGGCCTGGGGGCCGGCTCCAAGCCCGAGGCCGGCAAGGCCGCGGCCGAGGAGGCGGTGGACCGCATCCGCGAGGCGGTGGACGGCGCCCACATGCTCTTCATCACCGCCGGCATGGGCGGCGGCACCGGCACGGGGGCAGCTCCGGTGATCGCCCGGGTGGCCAAGGAGATGGGCATCCTGACCGTGGGCGTGGTCACCAAGCCCTTCGAGTTCGAGGGCAACCGCCGCATGAAGCAGGCCGACGCCGGGCTGGCCGAACTGGAGGCCAATGTCGATTCGCTGATCGTGGTGCTCAACGAGAAGCTGCTGGAAGTGCTGGGTGACGACATCACCCAGGAGGAGGCCTTCAGCCAGGCCAATGACGTGCTGAAGAACGCGGTGGGCGGCATCAGCGACATCATCCACATCCCCGGCCTGGTCAACGTCGACTTCGAGGACGTGAAGACCGTGATGAGCGAGCCCGGCAAGGCCATGATGGGCACGGCGGTGGCCAGTGGTCCCGACCGCGCCAGCAAGGCCGCCGAGGCGGCCGTGGCCTGCCCGCTGCTCGAAGGCATCGACCTGTCCGGCGCTCGTGGTGTGCTGGTGCTGATCGCCGCCAGCAAGAGCACCTTCAAGCTGAGCGAGTCGCGCAACGCGATGAACACCATCCGCCGCTACGCCGCCGAGGATGCCCATGTCATCTACGGCACCGCCTACGACGAAAGCCTGGGCGACCAATTGCGCGTCACCGTGATCGCCACCGGCCTGTCGCCCCAGGCGCGCCGCCAGCAGGCCCCCATCAGCGTGGTGCACTCGCAGCCGGCGCTGCGCACCGGCACCGACAACATCCCGGTGCTGAACACGGCCGTGCATGCGCCGGCGCACGTGCCCCAGGCGCATGACTACGCCAGCCTGAACACCCCCAGCGTGTGGCGCACGGGCCGCACCCAGGCGGCGGCCAAGGTCGATGCGCTGGCCAGCAACGGCATGGACGAGATCGAGATTCCGGCGTTCCTGCGCAAACAGGCCGACTGATGGGCCCCCGACGCGCTGGGCGCGAGCCCTCAAAGGGCGACACCAGCGGACCGGCGCCGCCGGATCCGCGGTGTCCGCTCGGCGTGTTCGGGGCTGCTATCGTCGTGATAGCGCAGAAATCGGCGCCACGCATCCATTGGAAGCGAAAGGTCTATAGGCATTGCCTAAAATGAGGGCGTCATGCTTCAACAACGCACCCTGAAGTCGCTGACCCGCGCGGTCGGGGTTGGGCTGCACAGTGGCCAGCGCGTGGAACTCACGCTGCGCCCTGCGGCACCCGACACCGGCATCGTGTTTCGGCGCATCGACCTGCCTGTGCCGGTCGAGATCCCCGTGTCGGCCACTGCCATCACCGACACGCGGCTGAACTCGACCCTGTCGGCCGGCGGCGACCCCGGTGCGCCGGGGGTGCACACGGTGGAGCACCTGATGTCCGCGTGTTGCGGCCTGGGTATCGACAACCTCTACATCGATATCACGGCCGAGGAAGTTCCGATCCTGGACGGCTCTGCCGCCTCCTTCGTCTACCTCCTGCACAGTGCCGGGATCGAACTCCAGCGCGCGCCCAAGCGCTTCCTGCGCATCCTCAAGCCCGTCGAGGTGCGCGAGGGGGAGGGCCGCAGCCTCAAGTGGGCGCGGCTCGACCCCTACCACGGCTTCAAACTCGCCTTCGAGATCGACTTCGACCACCCGGCCGTCAACCAGACCGGCCAGCGCGTCGAGTTTGACTTTGCCAGCGGCCGCTACAGCCGCGACATCGCCCGCGCGCGCACCTTCGGCTTCACCAAGGACGTCGAAATGATGCGCTCGCGTGGCCTGAGCCTGGGCGGCAGCATGGACAACGCCATCGTCGTCGATGACTACCGCGTGCTCAACGCCGAGGGCCTGCGCTATGACGACGAATTCGTCAAACACAAGATCCTCGACGCCATCGGCGACCTCTACGTCGTTGGCAAACCCATGCTCGCGGCTTACAGTGCCTACAAGTCCGGGCATGCGTTGAACAACAAGCTGCTGCGCGCCGTGCTGGCCGATGCCAGCCAGTACGAGATCGTCACCTTCGAGGATGAACGCCAGGCGCCGCAAGGCTTCGCGCAACTCGCGCCGGCCTGGTGAGTGCGCAGCCGATGCTCGTCTTGCGTATCGCGATCCTGCTGCTGCTCCTGGCCGCCATCGTCTGTTTTGGCCTGTACCTGCTGCGCAACGACCGGCGCTGGCTCCGTCTGGGAGTGGCCATCACGAAGTGGACCCTCGTGGCGGCACTGGGCTTCTTTGCGGTGCTGATCGCCGACAGGATGCTCTGGCCCCGTCAGTAACTGCGCCCACCCTTGATCTGTGCGTGCGTGCGCCGACGCAGCGCACCGCCGGACTTGGCCACGGCCGCGAAGGCCGCGCCGGCATGGGCATGGCAGATTGCCAGCCCCAGGGCATCGGCGGCATCCTTGCCGGGCTCGCCGGGCAGGTGCAGCAGCCGTGCCACCATCGCCTGGATCTGCTCCTTGCGCGCCAGGCCGTGACCGGTGATGGCCTTCTTCATCTGCAAGGCGGTGTACTCGTGCACCGGCAGGTGGCAGCTCACCAGGGCGGCCAATGCGGCACCGCGGGCCTGACCCAGCAGCAAGGTGGACTGCGGGTTGACGTTGACGAAGACGATTTCCACCGAGGCCACGGTGGGCTGGTAGCGTGCGACCACCTCGCGGATCCCCTCGAAGAGGATCTTCAGGCGTGCGGGCAGGTCGCCCTGGTCGGCGCTCTTGGTCTTGATGGTGCCGCTGGCCACGTAGCGCAGGCGTGGGCCTTCCACGTCCACCACACCGAAGCCCGTGGTCTGCAGGCCGGGGTCGATGCCGAGCACCCTCATGGCCGCAGCTCGAAGTACCAGCGCACCGAATGCAGGAACACCGGCGCGGCGAAGCTCAGCGCAGCGATGCGATCGAGCAGCCCCACGGCGCCGGTGACGGGGTGGCCCTCGGCATGCCAGGCCGAGCGCACGCCGGCATCACGCTTGAGCGCCTTCATCACGAAGTGGCCGAACATGCCGGCGGTGCAGGCGATGAAGCTCATCGCAAAGGCCTGGCCGGCCTTGAACGGGGTGATCCAGTAGAGCAGGGCACCGCAGAAGCTGCCGACCAGCACGCCGGCTCCTGCGGCGCCCCAGGAAAAGGACGTGCTGATGGCCGGGGCCACCGGTGTCAGAGGCCGATGGCGGGCCACGTAGGACTGCACAAGCAAGCCCGTCTGCACCACGAAGACCAGCAGGAAGAGCAGGAAGGCGCCGCGCTGCGCATAGCCCGGAAACTCGAGCAGCAGCAGTGCCGGAGCGTGGCTCAGGCCATAGACGCAAACCATGATGCCCCACTGGATCTTGGCATTGCGCTCCAGGAAGCGCTCGGGGTCGTTGGCCAGTGCGCTGATCACCGGGATCGCGAAGAAGACGTAGACCGGGATGAAGACCGAGAACAGGTCGAACTGGCGTGTGCCGACGAGGGAGTACTGCAGCGGCAAAACGACGAAGAAAGCCAGGATGAGGCTGCGGTGGTCACCGCGGCGCGTGTGGCTGAGCGTGATGAACTCGCGCAGCGCATAAAACGACAGCAGCCCGAACAGCAGCATCGAGACGAAGGCGCCGGCGATCCAGGCGATCCAGAACACCGACACCCACACCCAGGAGTCGCGCAGCACGCGCTTGAAGCGCTCGACACGGCCGACCTGCGGCTCTGTCTGCGCCTTCAGGCTCATCACCGTGGCGAGCATCGATGCCAGGGCCAGCAGGCCGAAGACGATGAGAAAGAGCAGGCCGATCTGCTCGCCGGCCGTCCAGCCGCGCAAGGTCTTGAACACGTTCATGCCCCGGCCCTCCCGGGCCTGCGCAGCGCGATCACGGCGGCGCGGGCGCGCTCCAGAAAGGCGCGCTTGTCCTCGTCGGGCTCCAGTTGCATCGGCGAGCCGAAGGTCACCGAGCACAGCATCGGCACGGGCACGACCTCTCCCTTGGGCATCACGCGCTGGACGTTGTCGATCCAGCAGGGGATCAACGGGATGTCGGGGAACTGCTGGGCCAGGTGGTACAGCCCCGACTTGAAGGGCTGCGGCTCGCCCAGGTTGCTGCGCGTGCCTTCCGGGAAGATCACCAGCGAGTCGCCATGTTGGAGGGCATCGATCAGCGGCTCCAGCGGGTCCTGGTCATCGGTGCGCTGCCGGTTCACGTAGACCGCGTTGAACACCTCGCGGGTGAGCCAGTGCTTGAGCTTGCTGGACGTCCAGTAATCCTTGGCCGCGATCGGCCGCGTCTGGGCGCGCAGCTCATGGGGCAGTGCACACCAGATCAGCACCCAGTCGAGGTGGCTCTGATGGTTGGCAAAGTAGATGCGCTGCTCGGCCTTGGGCACGCAGCCCAGCCAGTGGCCCTGTGCGCCGGTGATCAGGCGGGCCAGGGCCGACAGGAGCGCTGCGGTGGCGTCGGCAAGGGTCATGAGCCGCGCGCCAGCGCTCAGTGTCGGAAATGACGCACGCCGGTGAGCACCATCGCGATGCCCCGCTCGTCCGCGGCGGCAATGACCTCGTCATCGCGCACGCTGCCGCCGGGCTGGATCACGCAGGTGGCGCCGGCGTCACAGACCACGTCCAGGCCGTCGCGGAAGGGAAAGAAGGCGTCGCTGGCCACGGCCGAGCCTTGCAGGGAGAGCCCTGCATTGCCGGCTTTGATCGAGGCGATGCGGGCCGAGTCGATGCGGCTCATCTGGCCGGCCCCCACCCCCAGGGTCATGCCGCCACCGCAGAACACGATGGCATTGGACTTGACGTACTTGGCCACGCGCCAGGCGAACAGCAGATCGGCCAGTTGCTCGGGCGTGGGTTGCTTTTTCGTGACGACCTTCAGTTCGTCGAGGCGCACCTCGCGGTTGTCGGCCGTCTGCAGCAGCAGGCCCGAGCCCACGCGCTTGGCGTCCATCAGGTTGCGGCCCTGGTCCCAAGCCGTGGTACCGCCCGGGGGCAGGGCGATCTCGAGCAGACGGGTGTTGGCCTTGGCGGCGAAGATGGCACGGGCTTCCTCCGAGAAGCCCGGGGCGATCAGCACTTCGACGAATTGCTTGGCCACGAGCTGGGCTGCAGCCCCGTCCACCGCGCGGTTGAAGGCGATGATGCCGCCGAAGGCCGAGGTCGGGTCGGTCTTGAACGCCTTCGCATAGGCTTCGGCCGGGTCGGCTCCCAGAGCCACGCCGCAGGGGTTGGCGTGCTTGACGATCACGCAGGCTGGGGTCTCGAAGGACTTGACGCACTCCCAGGCCGCGTCGGCATCGGCGATGTTGTTGTACGAGAGTTCCTTGCCCTGGAGCTGCCGGGCCGTGACCAGCGAGCCGGGGGCTGGGTGGAGGTCGCGGTAGAAGGCGGCCTGCTGGTGCGGGTTCTCGCCGTAGCGCAGGTCTTGCACCTTCACAAAGCGGCCGTTGCTCTGCCCGGGGAACAGGCTGCGCGTGCCGTCGGGTTGCAGCGACGAGAGGTAGTCGCTGATCGCGCCATCGTAATCGGCGATGCGGTTGAAGGCGGCCACGGCGAGCCGGAAGCGCGTTTCGGGCAGGGTGGTGCCGTGGCGCTGCAGTTCCTCGATGACACCGGCGTACTGGCTGGCGTCGGTCAGCACGGTGACGTCTTTCCAGTTCTTCGCGGCCGAGCGCACCATCGCCGGTCCGCCGATGTCGATGTTCTCGATCGCGTCGTCCAGCGTGCAGCCGGGCTGGGCCACGGTGGCTTCGAAGGGGTAGAGATTGACCACCAGCAGGTCGATGGTGCCGATGCCGTGTTCTTTCAGCGCGGCCATGTGCTCGGGCAGGTCACGACGCGCCAGCAGGCCACCGTGCACGCGCGGATGCAGGGTCTTCACGCGGCCGTCGAGCATCTCTGGAAAGCCGGTGAGTTCGGCCACCTCGGTGACGCTCAGGCCCGCCTCGGTCAGCAGCCGGGCTGTGCCGCCGGTGGAGACGAGCCGGATGTTGAGTGCCGCAAGCGCGCGCGCGAATTCGACGATGCCGGTCTTGTCCGAGACCGAAAGCAGGGCGGTGAGGGGCGGGTTCGACATGGGTGGGCCTTAGTCTTACTTGATCAGTTTGTGTTCGACGAGTTTGCGCCGCAGCGTGTTGCGGTTGATGCCCAGCCATTCGGCCGCGCGCGACTGGTTGCCTTCGGCGTGCTGCATCACCACCTCCAGCAGCGGTTTTTCCACGACGGAGATGATCATCTCGTGCATGGAGTGGGGTTCCTCGCCCCGCAAGTCCTTGAAATAGGACTCCAGGCTCGCGCGGATGCATTCTTCGATCTGCTTCTTGCTCATGCGACCTCGGTTTCGAAGGGCTCGTCCTGCCTGGCCGGTGCATCAGGCAGATGCACGTGGCGCTGCGACAGCGCTTCAAAGTACTGATTCAAGGCGGAGATCTGCGCATCGCAGCTCTCCAGGGTGTTGATGTGCCGGCGCAGGGTCTCGCCGCCCGGCAGGCCGCGCACGTACCAGCCGATGTGCTTGCGGGCGGTGCGCACGCCGCTCCACTCGCCATAGAGGCTGTAGTGGTCATGCAGGTGTTCGACGAGCCAGCCGTGCACCTCGGCCACCCGCGGCGGCGCGCGGCGGGTGCCGGTGGCCAGGAAGTGCTCGATCTCGCGGAAGATCCAGGGACGGCCCTGGGCGGCGCGGCCGATCATCAGCGCATCGGCCCTGGTGTGACGCAGCACGGCCAGGGCCTTCTGCGGCGAATCGATGTCGCCGTTGGCCACCACTGGCACCTTCACGGCCGCCTTCACTGCGGCAATGGTGTCGTACTCGGCCCGACCCGTGTAGCCCTGCTCGCGGGTGCGGCCGTGCACGGTGATCAGCGCCACGCCGGCCTGCTCGGCCGCGCGCGCCAGGCTCACGGCATTGCGATGCTGCGCGCACCAACCGGTGCGCATCTTCAGCGTCACCGGCACGCCGCGTGGTGCGCAGGCCGCCACCACCGCCTCGATGATGGACAAGGCCAGCGCCTCGTCCTGCATCAGCGCGGAGCCGGCCCATTTGTTGCACACCTTCTTGGCCGGGCAGCCCATGTTGATGTCGATGATCTGCGCGCCGCAGTCGATGTTGTAGGCCGCCGCCTCGGCCATCATCGCGGGTTCGGTGCCGGCGATCTGCACTGCGATGGGCGCGACCTCGCCCTCGTGGTTGGCTCGGCGCGAGGTCTTCAGGCTGTTCCACAGCTCCTTGCGCGAGGTGACCATCTCGCTGACGGCGTAGCCGGCACCCAGCCGTTTGCACAACTGGCGAAAAGGGCGGTCGGTGACCCCGGCCATGGGCGCGACGAAGAGCGCGTTGGGCAGCTCGTGGGGGCCGATGCGCATGGGAGTGGCAGGGGGATGTGCTGAAAAAGGAGGCAGAGTATAGCCTCGCAAGCTTTCAGGAAATGAAACGCTCGGCCCGCGGCCTTGCTGCAGTGCACACCGATAATCGCAGGCGATGGAAGCTTGGCTTTACTCCCTGCTCAATGCCTTGGCCTTGCCGCAGTTCGGCCTGAGCACCGTGTTCGTGGTGGCCTTCGTGTCGGCCACGCTGCTGCCCATGGGCTCCGAGCCGGCCGTCTTCGGCCTGATCAAGCTCAACCCCGAGCTGTTCTGGCCGGCCATCGGCGTGGCCACGCTGGGCAATACCCTGGGCGGGGCGCTGAACTGGTGGCTGGGCTACGGTGCCCACCAGGCCTATGACCGCCTCACCCACAAGGAGCACCCGGTCAAGGCGCGCGCGCTGCTGTGGCTGCGCGATTTCGGGCCCCGGGCCTGCCTGCTGTCGTGGCTGCCCGTGGTGGGCGACCCCTTGTGTGGTGTGGCCGGCTGGCTCAAGCTGCCGTTCTGGCCTTGCGTGCTCTACATGGCGCTGGGCAAATTCCTGCGCTACCTGCTCATGACCTCGGCGCTGCTGTGGCTGTTTCCCGGCATGGTGGAGTTGCCGCGCTAGCCTCGGCTCACTTCGCGGCGGCGTCGCCGCCCATCTGCTTGATCAGGGTCAACAGGTCGATGGGCATCGGAAAGACGATGGTCGAGGTCTTGTCGCTGGCGATGGTGCTCAAGGTCTGCATGTAGCGCAACTGCATCGCCCCGGGCTCGCGGGCGAGCATGCGGGCGGCTTGCATCAGCTTTTCCGAGGCTTCCAGCTCACCGTCGGCGTGGATGATCTTGGCGCGCCGCTCGCGCTCGGCCTCGGCCTGCTTGGCAATGGCCCGTACCATCGAGTCGTTGAGGTCCACATGCTTGATCTCGACATTGGCCACCTTGATGCCCCAGGCATCGGTCTGCGCGTCCAGCACCTGCTGGATGTCCAGGTTCAGCCGTTCACGCTCGGCCAGCATCTCGTCGAGCTCATGTTTGCCCAGCACGGCACGCAGCGTGGTCTGGGCGAGTTGGCTGGTGGCCACCATGAAGTTCTCGACCTGGATGATGGCTTTTTGCGGGTCCACCACGCGGAAATAGACCACCGCGTTGACTTGCACCGAGACGTTGTCGCGCGAGATCACATCCTGGGTGGGCACATCCAGCACGATGGTGCGCAGGTCCACCTTGACCATCTGCTGCACACCCGGGATCACGATCACCAGGCCCGGCCCCTTGACCTTCCAGAAGCGGCCGAGCTGGAAGACAACGCCGCGCTCGTATTCACGCAGGATGCGCAGCGAGGCGGCGATCAGCGCAAGCACCGCGATGGGCAGCAGGCCGCCAAAGCCAAGCGAGCCAAGGTCGAAGATCATGATCACTCTCCTTGAGGTTTCTCGATGGGCACTACATCCAGGACCAGGCCGTCGCGCCCGCGGACCTGCACGGTTTGTCCGGCCTGCAGGCTGGCGGGGCTGCGCACCCGCCAGCGTTCGCCGGCCACCTCGACCCAGGCCTCGCCAGCGCCGACGCTGACGACCCGGGCCTGTTGGCCGACGACCGTGGCGTCCCCGCTGACCACGGCGCGCCGGCGTGCGCGCACCGCCATTCCGGCCAGGCCGATCACCACGGCGGCGCTGAGCGCGGCCATGGCGGCGATCAGGCCCAGCGGAATGCCAAAGCCGGGCACCTCGGTGTCAATGAGGATCACCGCACCCAGCACGAAGGCCACGATGCCGCCCAGGCCCAGCACCCCGAAGCTGGGCATCAGCACCTCGGCCACCATGAAAGCCAGTCCCAGGGCGATCAGTGCCAGCCCGGCGTAGTTCACCGGCAGCAATTGCAAGGCATACAGGCCCACCAGCAGGCAGATACCGCCCAGCACGCCCGGCACCAGCGCTCCGGGGTTGGAGAACTCGAAGAACAGGCCATAGATGCCCAGCATCATCAAGATGAGCGCCACGCTGGGGTCGGTGATCACGGCCAGCAAGCGAATGCGCCAGTCCGGCTCCTCGCGCACGATGGCAGCGCCCGTGGTCTGCAGCGTCAGCGCGCGGCCGTCGATCTGGAGGCGGCGGCCGTCGATCTGGGTCAGCAGCTCGGGCAGGTCGCGGGCGACGTGTTCGATCACGCCCTGTGCCAGGGCCTCGTCCGCACTCAGGCTGGCCGCCTCGCGCACGGCCTTCTCGGCCCATTCGACATTGCGCCCGCGCATCTGCGCCAGCGAGCGGATGTAGGCGACCGCGTCGCTGAGCTGCTTCTGTCCCGACACGGTGGGGGACGGGCCCGTCTGCGGTGCCGGCTCCGAGGCCCTGGAGGCCGCAGGCTCCGCGGGCCGCCCAGGGCGGGCGGGCGGCTGGGCCGGTTCGGGAGCACCACCGATGGCCACCGGCGTGGCAGCGCCCAGGTTGGTGCCCGGGGCCATGGCTGCGATGTGGCTGGCATAGAGGATGTACGTGCCTGCGCTGGCCGCTCGCGCGCCACTGGGCCCCACATAGCTCGCCACCGGCACCGGGGAGGCCAGGATGTCGCGGATGATGCGGCGCATCGAGGTGTCCAGGCCCCCGGGGGTGTCCATCTGCAGCACCACCAGCTGAGCCCCGTCGCGCTGGGCGTGGGCCAGTCCGCGCCGGACGTGTTCGGCCGTGGCCGGGCCGATGGCGCCCTCGATCGTGATGACCGTGACGGGCGCGGGGGGTGCGCCGGCGGCGGGCCGGGGCGTGGCCTGGACTCCCGCCCCAAAAGCAGCCCACAGGGTGGCGCACCACCACAGGATCAGAGGCAGCCGTGCCAAGCTCATGGTCTGTGGATCCGGGCAGTCCGTGTGCCGCGCCCGCGACGCGCGGCGGATGCTCGATCCATTATGAGAGGCCCGCAATCCCGCGTCCACCCGGGGGTGAACTCCGGCAGGATTCAGTCATGCACGCCGGGGCCGGGGGAGAAGTGGTCCACCGCGTCGGTGATCAGGCCGTCGATGCCCAGCGCGATCAGGCGGCGGGCTTCAGCCGGATCGTTGACCGTGTAGGCCAGGGCCTTCATGCCGGCGGCATGGAGGGCCTCGATGCGGGCGCGGTCCAACAGGGCGTACTGGGCCACGACCGCCGAGCACTGCAGGGCTTGCGCGTGGGCCAGGCAGTCCTCGGGCCAGTGCTCCAGCAGCAGCCCGCGCGGCAGTTCGGGCTGGGCGGCCAGGGCCGCCTGCAGGGCCGCGCTCTGGAAGGAGGTCAGCAGCGGCGGTGCGACCGGCGGTGTGCGGCTGGTGGCCCAAAGCTGCGCGCAGCGGCGCGACACGACGGCCCCCGTGAGGCCTTCGGTGCCGGGTGTGGGCTTGATCTCGACATTGAGCACGAAGCCGTTGCGCAGCACATAGCTGGCGATGGCCTCGAGCGTGGGCAGCGGCTCGCCGGCATAGGACCGGCTGTGCCAACCCCCGGCGTCCAGCCGGCTCAGGGCGGCCCACTCCTGCTCGCCGGCCACCCCCTGACCATCGGTGGTGCGTTCCAGGGTGGCATCGTGCAGCAGGAAAGGCTGTCCATCGCGGCTGAGCTTCACGTCACACTCGAAGGCCCGGTAGCCGAAGCCAGCGCCATGACGGAAGGCCGCCAGCGTGTTCTCGGGCGCCAGTCGGCCCGCGCCGCGGTGAGCGATCCACAAAGGGTAGGGCCAGTTCATGTGATGCGCTTGTGCGTGTTGGCGTCGAACCAGTGCAGCTTGCCGGGCTGGGGCGTCATGTACAGGGTTTCACCGACCCGCGGGTGCTGGTGGCTGTCGTCGGCGCGCACCACCACCAGGGCCGTGCCCAGCTTGCCGTAGATCAGCCGCTCGGCCCCCAGCACCTCGACCATTTCCACGACCAGCGGCCACCCGGCATCGCCCAGCACCAGATGTTCGGGGCGCACGCCGAGGATGACCGCTCCGGACACGGGCGCACCGGCGCCGGCCGGCAGGTCGATCTCGAGACCGCCCACGGCATAGCGCCCCGGAGCGGTGGCCTGGCCCTCCAGCAGGTTCATCGGCGGTGAGCCGATGAAGCCGGCGACGAAGGTGGTGGCCGGGTGGGCATAGACCTCGTCGGGCGTGCCGATCTGCTCCATGTGTCCGGCATTCATCACGATCATGCGCTGGGCCAGGGTCATCGCCTCGACCTGGTCGTGCGTGACGAACAGCGAGGTGATGCCCAGCTCGCGGTGCAGTTTCTGGATCTCCAGCCGCGTTTGCACGCGCAGCTTGGCGTCCAGGTTGGACAGCGGCTCGTCGAACAGAAACACCTGAGGCTCGCGCACGATGGCCCGGCCCATGGCCACGCGCTGGCGCTGACCGCCCGAGAGCTGACGCGGCTTGCGGTCCAGCAGGTGCGACAGTTCCAGGATGCCGGCGGCCTTGTCCACACGGCGGCGGATTTCGTCCTTGGGCAGCTTCTGGATCTTCAGGCCATAGGCCATGTTGTCGAACACGCTCATGTGCGGGTAGAGCGCGTAGTTCTGGAAGACCATGGCGATGTCGCGATCGGCCGGCTCCAGTTCGTTCACCACGCGAGAGCCGATCAGGATTTCGCCGCCGGAGATCTCCTCCAGGCCGGCGACCATGCGCAGCAGCGTGGACTTGCCACAGCCCGAGGGGCCGACGATGACGATGAATTCGCCGTCGGCGATCTCGGCGTTGACCCCATGGATGACCTGCAGGGACTGCTTGCCCTGGTGGTAGCGCTTGATGACGTTCTTGAAAGAGAGGGATGCCATGTGCTCGTTCGTTTATTTCTCGGTGTCGACCAGGCCCTTGACGAACCACTTCTGCATCAGGATCACCACCAGGGCCGGCGGCAGCATGGCCAGGAAGGCGGTGGCCATCAGCACGTTCCACTCGGTGTAGGCTTCGCCCGAGACCAGGCGTTTGATGCCCAGCACGATCGGGTACATGTCCTCGTTGGTGGTGATCAGCAGCGGCCAGAGGTACTGGTTCCAGCCGTAGATGAACTGGATCACGAACAGCGCCGCAATGCTGGTGCGCGACATGGGCAGCAGCACGTCCCAGAAGAAGCGCATCGGTCCGGCACCGTCCACCCGCGCGGCCTCCACCAGCTCGTCGGGCACCGTCAGGAAGAACTGGCGGAACAGGAAGGTGGCGGTGGCCGAGGCGATCAGCGGGATGGTCAGGCCCGCATAGCTGTTGAGCATGCCGAGGTTGGACACCACCTCGTAGGTCGGGCCGATGCGCACTTCCACCGGCAGCATCAGGGTGACGAAGATCATCCAGAACACCAGGCTGCGCAACGGGAAGCGGAAGTAGACGATGGCAAAGGCCGACAGCAGCGAGATGGCGATCTTGCCGATCGCGATCACCAGCGCCATCACCAGGCTCACCCCCATCATCGGCAAGGCGGCGGGCACGGTGCTGCCGGCGGCGGTCTCGCCTCCAAACAGTGCCACCTTGTAGGTCTCCCACAGGTGGGTGCCCGGCCGCAGCGACATGGGAACGGTCGAGGCGATCTCCTGCGCGGTCTGCGTCGAGGCCACCAGCGTCAGGTAGACCGGGAAGGCCACGATGGCCACACCGGCGATCAGGATGAAATGGGACAGGAAGGTCAGTCCCGGGCGGCGTTCGATCATGTCAGTACTGCACCTTCTTCTCGACGAAACGGAACTGGATCACCGTCAGCCCGATCACGATGGCCATCAGCACCACCGACTGCGCGGCAGAACCGCCCATGTCCAGCGCCTTGAAACCGTCGTAGTAGACGCGATAGACCAGGATGGAGGTGGACTTGCCCGGCCCGCCCTGTGTGGCCGCATCGATGATGGCAAAGGTGTCGAAAAAGGCGTAGACGATGTTGATGACCAGCAGGAAGAAGGTCGTGGGCGACAGCAGCGGGAAGACAATGGTCCAGAAGCGTCGCCAGAAGCCGGCGCCGTCGATGGCCGCGGCCTCGATCAGCGACCGGGGGATGGATTGCAGTCCGGCCAGGAAGAACAGGAAGTTGTAGGAGATCTGCTTCCACACCGCGGCCATCACGATCAGCGCCATCGCGTGGTTGGGGTTGAGCAGGTGGTTCCACTCCAGGCCCAGCAGGCGCAGCAGGTAGGCGATGGTGCCGAAGGGGGAGGCGAACATGAACAGCCACAGCACCCCGGCCACCACGGGTGCCACGGCGTAGGGCCAGATCAGCAGGGTCTTGTAGAAGCCGGCGCCCTTGATCACGCGGTCGGCCATCACGGCCAGCAGCAGCGAGACGGACAGGCCGATCACCGCCACCAGGACGGAAAACACCGCCGTGGTCTGGAAGGAGGCGACATAGGTCTCGTCGTGGATCAGGCGCTCGAAGTTCTCCAGCCCGACGAACTCGGTGGACATCCCGAAGGCATCCTGGGACAGCACGCTCTGGTACAGCGCCTGCGCGGCGGGCCAGAAGAAGAAGACCAGCACCACGGCCATCTGGGGAGCCACGAGCAGCCAGGGCAGCCACCAGGACTTGAATCGGACGCGTTTTTCCATGGTTGCAAACAATCAGCGCCTGCCTCATGCACGCAGGCATGGGCAGGCGCAGGAGGCCAGGGCCCGGACGCCACGCCGGGCAAAGGGGCGCGATTTTACGAGCGGCCGCTGTTGGCGCGCTCGAAGCGCTCCAACTGTTCGTTGCCGCGCCGCACCGCATCGTCCAGGGCCTGCTTGGCGGTCTTGCGGCCGGCCCAGACCTGTTCCAGCTCCTCGTCGTTGATGGTGCGGATCTGCACGAAGTTGCCCAGGCGGATGCCGCGCGACTTGTCGGTCGTCTTGCGGATCATCTGCTCCACCGAGACATCCGTGCCCGGGTTCTGCTTATAGAAGCCCGACTTCTCGGTCAGCTCATAGGAGGCCTTCGTCAGCGGCAGGTAGCCGGTGCGCTGGTGGCTCTTGGCGGCTTCCTCGGGCTTGGACAGGTGGGCGAAGAACTGGGCCACGCCCTTGTACTCGTTGTCCTTCTTGCCGGCCATCACCCACAGGCTGGCGCCGCCGATCACGGTGTTCTGTGGCGCGCCGGGCACGTCCGGGTAATAGGGCAGGGTGGAGATGCCGTTTTCGAACTTGGCGTTGCGCTTGATGTTGCCGTACAGCGCCGATGAGCCGGTCATCATCGCGCACTCGCCCGAGACGAAGGTGGCATCCGCGGCATTGCCGCGACCCTTGTAGACGAACAGACCCTGCTTGGCCATGTTGGCCAGGTTCTCGATGTGGCGCACATGCAGCGGGCTGTTGAAGGTCAGCCGCGCATCGAGGCCGCGCATCCCGTTGCCCTTGGTGGCGAATTCGGTGTTGTGCCAGGCCGAGAAGCTCTCCAGTTGCGTCCAGCTCACCCAGCTGGTGGTGAAGGGGCATTTGTGGCCGCTGGCCTTGAGCTTGGCCGCTGCCAGGGTCACTTCCGGCCAGGTCTTGGGCGGGGTGTTCGGGTCCAGGCCCGCGGCCCGGAAGGCGTCCTTGTTGTAGTGAAAGACCGTGGTCGAGCTGTTGAAGGGGAAGCTCAGCATCTGCCCGTTGGGGGCGGTGTAGTAGCCGGCCACCGCGGGCACGTAGGCATTGGGGTCGAAGGTCACGCCGGCCTTCTTCATCACCTCGCCCACCGGCACGATGGCGTTGCGGCTGGCCATCATCGTGGCGGTGCCCACTTCGAAGACCTGCAGGATATGCGGCGCGTTGCCGGCACGGAAGGCCGCGATCGCCGCCGTCATCGATTCGTCATAACTGCCCTTGAAGGTGGGCACGACGCGGTAGGTGCTCTGGCTGGCATTGAAGTCCTTGGCCAGGTCGTTCACCCATTCGCCCAGAGCGCCGCCCATCGAATGCCACCACTGGATTTCGACCTGGGCCTGGGCCGGTCCGGCCAGGGTGGCCGCCAGGGCCGTGGACAGCGCGAGAAGTTTCCGTTTCATGACGACTCCGTGAAAGATATGCGGGAGAGAACAAGGCCCGCGAAGGCTAGTGCCTGTTTGTGACAGGAGCGTTTCTGTCATGGAAGGTGCGGGCTCGCAAGCGGGTTAGTCCCATGGTTTGCGTCCGCGCAAAGATGGCAGCCCGTGTCCCCGTGTCCGTGTGTGTGCGCCGACGACAGTAGGCGCGGTGCGCACACGGTTTCCCTGGCCGGCGCCTGCGGCCTTGCTGCGCTGCGGTACGATTCACCTTTGCGCCCTCCCAGACCCAGCCCCACGCGCCAGGCGCCCATGAATGCACCGCTGCCCCTGAAGGATCTCACCGCTCCGGTGGACGCCCCGGTCGACGCGCCACCGCGTCTGCGCGAGATTCCCTACAACTACACTTCCTTTTCAGATCGCGAGATCGTCATCCGTCTCCTGGGTCTGCGGGCCTGGGAGGTGCTGGAGCGTCTGCGCGGCGAGCGCCAGACGGGCCGCTCCGCCCGCATGCTCTACGAGGTGCTCGGCGACATCTGGGTGGTCGAGCGCAATCCCTACCTGCAGGATGATCTGCTGGACAACCCCAGGCGCCGCCGGCTGCTGATCGAGGCCCTGCACCACCGTCTGCGCGAGGTGGAAAAACGCCGCACGCCGCAGCTCGACCCCGAGCGTGATGCTCTGGTTGGCGAGTTGCTCGTGTGCGCCCGCGGTGCCGTCGAGGCCTTTGCCCGCCGCTTCGACGAGGTGGCGGTCCTGCGCCGCCGCGCCATGCGCGTGCTGGGGCGCCACACCCGGCGCGACAACATCAAGTTCGACGGCCTGAGCCGCGTCTCCCACGTCACCGATGCCACCGACTGGCGTGTGGAGTATCCCTTCGTGGTCCTCACGCCCGACACCGAGGCCGAGACGGCCGCCCTCGTGAAGGACTGCATCGAACTGGGGCTGACTATCATCCCGCGCGGCGGCGGCACCGGTTACACCGGCGGCGCCGTGCCGCTGACCTGGAAGAGCGCGGTGATCAACACCGAAAAGCTCGAAGCCATGACCGAGGTGGAGCTGGTGAACCTGCCCGGTGTGAACCATCCCGTGCCCACCATCTGGACCGAGGCCGGCGTCGTCACCCAGCGGGTGGCCGATGCGGCCGAGCGGGCGGGGTTCGTGTTTGCGGTGGACCCTACCTCGGCCGAGGCGTCGTGTGTGGGTGGCAACATCGCGATGAACGCCGGCGGCAAGAAGGCCGTGCTCTGGGGCACCGCGCTGGATAACCTGGCGTCTTGGCGCATGGTCACCCCCGAGGCCCAGTGGCTGGAAGTGGTGCGCCTGAACCACAACCTCGGCAAGATCCACGACGTCGAGGTGGCCAGCTTCGAGTTGCGCTATTTCGAGGCCGACGGCAAGACACTGGTGCGCACCGAGCGGCTGGACATTCCCGGCCGCACCTTCCGCAAGGAAGGCCTGGGCAAGGACGTGACCGACAAGTTCCTGGCCGGCCTGCCGGGCATCCAGAAGGAGGGCTGCGACGGCCTCATCACCAGCGCCCGCTGGGTGGTGCACCGCATGCCGGCCCATGTGCGCACGGTGTGCCTGGAGTTCTTCGGCAATGCCCGCGAGGCCGTGCCCAGCATCGTCGAGATCAAGGACTTCATGTTTGCCGAGGCGAAAAAGCCCGGCGGGGCCATCCTGGCGGGCCTGGAGCACCTCGATGACCGCTACCTCAAGGCGGTGGGCTACGCCACCAAGTCCAAGCGCGGCACCCTGCCCAAGATGGTGCTGATCGGCGACATCGTCGGCGACGACCCGGATGCGGTGGCCCGTGCCGCGTCCGAGGTGGTTCGCATCGCCAACGCCCGTTCAGGCGAGGGCTTCATCGCTATCTCGGCCGACGCGCGCAAGAAGTTCTGGCTCGACCGCAAGCGCACGGCGGCCATCAGCCGCCACACCAACGCCTTCAAGATCAACGAGGACGTGGTGATCCCGCTGCATCGCATGGGCGAATACACCAACGGCATCGAGCGCATCAACATCGAGCTGTCGCTGCGCAATAAGCTGGCCCTGGTCGACCGCCTGGAAGCCTTTTTCACCCAAGGCCAGTTGCCGCTGGGCAAAACCGACGACGCCAGCGAGATTCCCAGCGCCGAGTTGCTGGAGGACCGGGTTCAGCAGGCCCTGGCGCTGCTGCGCGAGGTGCGTGAGCTGTGGTCGCAGTGGATGACCCATCTCGATGTGGCCCCACCGGACGGCGGGCGCAGCATCTTCGAGCAGCTCCAGGACCACAGCCTGCGGGCGTCGTGGAAGACGCAGATTCTCAAGCCGCTGCAGACGGTGTTCGCCGGTGCGGCGTTTGCGCCCATCCTCGACGAATGCCGGCGCATCCACAAGGAGGTGCTGCGTGGCCGCGTCTGGGTGGCGCTGCACATGCATGCCGGCGACGGCAATGTGCACACCAACATCCCCGTCAACTCCGACAACTACGAGATGCTGCAGACCGCCCACGAGGCGGTGGCGCGCATCATGAAGCTGGCGCGCAGCCTGGACGGCGTGATCTCGGGCGAACACGGCATCGGCATCACCAAGCTGGAGTTCCTCTCCGACGAGGAGATCCGCGACTTCATGGCCTACAAGCAGCGCGTCGACCCCGAGGGCCGCTTCAACAAGGGCAAGCTGATGCGCGGCGCGACGGTGAACGGCGAGGTGCTGCATGCCGACCTCACCAACGCCTACACCCCAAGCTTCGGGCTGATGGGTCACGAGTCGCTGATCATGCAGCAGTCCGACATCGGCGAGATCGCCAACTCGGTGAAGGACTGCCTGCGCTGCGGCAAGTGCAAGCCCGTGTGCGCCACCCACGTGCCGCGCGCCAACCTGCTCTACAGCCCACGCAACAAGATCCTGGCCACCTCGCTGCTGGTCGAGGCCTTCCTGTACGAGGAACAGACGCGCCGCGGCGTGTCGATCAAGCACTGGGAGGAGTTCGAAGACGTGGCCGACCACTGCACGGTGTGCCACAAGTGCCTGTCGCCCTGCCCGGTGAAGATCGACTTCGGCGATGTGTCGATGAACATGCGCAACCTGCTGCGCAAGATGGGCAAAAAGAGCTTACGCCCGGGCAACAAGATGGCGATGATGATGCTCAACGCCACCCGGCCCGAGACCATCAAGCTCTTGCGCACGGCCATGGTGGGTGTGGGCTTCAAAGCCCAGCGCCTGGCCAATGACCTGCTCAAGCGCGTCGCGCGCAAGCAGACGGCCCGACCGCATGCCACGGTGGGTACCGCGCCGGTCAAAGAGCAGGTGATCCACTTCATCAACAAGAAGCTGCCGGGGGGGCTGCCCAAGAAGACGGCGCGCGCCCTGCTGGACATCGAGGATAAAAACTACGTCCCCATCATCCGCAACCCCAAGGTCACGACGCCCGAGACCGAGGCGGTGTTCTACTTCCCCGGTTGCGGCTCCGAGCGCCTGTTCAGCCAGGTAGGCCTGGCCACCCAGGCCATGCTCTGGCACGCCGGGGTGCAGACCGTGCTGCCGCCGGGCTACCTGTGCTGCGGCTACCCGCAGCGCGGCTCGGGCCAGTACGACAAGGCCGAGAAGATCATCACCGACAACCGGGTGCTTTTCCACCGCGTGGCCAACACGCTGAACTACCTCGACATCAAGACCGTCGTGGTGAGCTGCGGCACCTGCTACGACCAGCTGCAGGGCTACGAGTTCGAGAAGATCTTCCCCGGCTGCCGCATCGTCGACATCCACGAGTACTTGCTGGAAAAAGGCATCAAGCTCGACGGCAAGGGGGCCTATCTGTACCACGACCCCTGCCACAGCCCGATGAAGCAGCAAGACCCGATGAAGACCGTCAAGGCCCTGGTGGGCGAGCAGGTGCTCAAGAGCGAGCGCTGCTGCGGCGAGTCGGGCACGTTGGGCGTCACCCGGCCGGACATCGCCACGCAGGTGCGCTTCCGCAAGGAACAGGAGATCCGCAAGGGCGAGGCCGCGCTGCGCAGCAGTCGCGCCGTGGGCCAGCAGGACAACATCAAGATCCTCACCTCCTGCCCGAGCTGCCTGCAGGGGCTGTCGCGCTACGGCGAGGACTTGAACAGCGGCCTGCTGGAAGCCGACTACATCGTGGTGGAAATGGCGCGCCAAATCCTCGGTGAGAACTGGATGCCCGACTACGTGAAAGCCGCCAACGACGGGGGCATCGAGCGCGTGCTGGTGTGAGGCGGGCGGCTCCCATGCAGGCGCACACCGCCACGGCCGACGGATTCGAACCCGCGCAACACCCGGTGGCCGGCTGCGAGCTGTGTCATCGGGCGGGCGGACGGCTCGTGGCGCGCCTGCCGGGTTGGCGCGTGATCCGCGCGGATGATGAAGCCTTTCCGGCCTTCTACCGGCTCGTGCGCCGCGAACATGCCTCGGAGATGAGCGATCTCGAGCCGGCCGAGCAACGGCGTTGCCTGGCATGGATGATGGCCATCGAGGCGGTGCTGCGCCGGGAGCTGGCGCCCACCAAGATCAACCTGGCCTCGTTGGGCAATGTCGTGCCCCATCTGCATTGGCACGTGATCGCCCGCTTCGACTGGGACTCCCATTTTCCGCAGCCTGTCTGGGGGCAACGCCAGCGGGTGGCGGAGGCTTCGGCGCTGGGGCTCGTGCGCGAGCGTCTGCCGGCGGTGGACCGGGCGATCGCTGCTGCGCTGCGCGAAGTGCCGTAAGAGGAGCACCTCTCCCCAGAACGAGGGTTGGCCGTCGATGGCTTCGGTGATGTAATCAAGGGTTTACACCTCCGGCAGCCGTGGCCTGCCGGCAACAGGCTCATGGATTTCGCTTGCATTGCCCGTTCTCAGGAACGCCTGCAGGATGGCCTGTGGACGCATTCGTCGCTCGGGAGACTGCGCATGACGGTGCGCGGCGCCGTCCGGTCTTTGCTGTTCGCGCTGGCCCTGGGGGCTGCGGGGCCGTTTGCGCTTGGCCAGGTGCAGCATGGGGTCGCCGAATCCGCCATCAAGGGGTTTGCGATCACGGGCGACAACCCCCTGAGCGCCGCGGAGACGGCGGCCCTGCTGGCGCCCTTCCTGCATCGTGAAAGCTCGCACGCCATGCTGCGGCAGGCTGCTGCGGCGCTGGAGCAGGCCCTGCACGAACGGGGCCATGGCCTGTACCGGGTCGAGTTGCCGCCACAGGTTCTGTCCGACACCATCATGCTGAAGGTGCTGCGTCAGACCATCGATCGTGTCCAGGTGGACGGACAGGGTCGGTATTTCGACCCCGCCAACGTGCGCGCGGCCCTGCCGGAGCTTCAGGAGCAGACCTCGCCGAACCTGCGACGCCTGGCGCGCGAGACCGCGGTCGCCAACGAGAATCCCTCGCGCCATCTGCAGGTGGTGCTGACCCCCGGGGCACAACCTGACACCATGTCGGCCACCGTGCAGGTGAACGAGCGCCGGCCGTGGAGGGTCGGCCTGGCCTGGAACAACCAGGGCACGCCCGAGACCGGACGCGACCGCCTCTCCCTGGCGGCTGGCCACGACAACCTCTTCGGCCGTGACCATGGGCTGGACTGGGTCCATACCACCTCACCGGATCACTCCTCAGACGTCCGCCAGTACGGCGTGCGCTATCGGGTGCCGTTGTATGACTGGGGGGGCGTGGTCGTGCTCGAGCATCAGCGCAGCGATGTCGTCGGCTCCTTCGGACTCGAGCCGGCCGGGCAGGCGCATCCCGCTTTCCAGGCCACGGGGGCGGGCCATGAGACGGGCCTGGGCTACACCCACCATCTGGCAGGTGCCGTGCACCGGCGCGCCCAGGTCTCGGTGAGCGTCCGCGACCGCTTGTTCCGGTCCGGCGAGGTGCCTGGAAGCACCCTGCAGGCGCAGGACCGCCGCACCCGGGCGCTGTCGGCGGACTATGCCGAGCAAACCCAAAGCGGGGCCTGGTCCTGGGGGTACCAGCTCGGGGTCACGATCAACCTGCCCCATGGGCGTGCGAACGAACTGGCGGCCTACCAGAGCGAGGACCCGGCGATCGAGACCACCCGCTGGAAGGCCTGGCGCGGCGCTGCCCATGCGCTGGCCTCGTTCGGCCCGGGTTGGCAACTGGCCGGCCGGCTGCAGGCGCAGTTCAGCTCCGACCTGTTGCTGGCGGGCGAAGCCTTTGCACTGGGCGGCATCGGCTCCGTGCGCGGCGTGCCCGAGCGTGCGCTGTACGGCGACTCGGGCCTGGCGGCCACTCTGGAGGCCAGCCTTCCTCCTCTGTGGCAGGGGCTGCGCGTCCTGGCCTTCATCGATGCAGGCTGGGTGCGCAGCGACGTCACCGACAGCCCGCTGCGCCGGCGTGAGGACCGCCTGGCCAGCGTGGGGCTGGGGCTGCGTTACGCCCATGTCAGCGGGGCGAGCCTGCGGGCCGACTATGCCCGCGTGATCGCCGGCAGCCGTGCCGACCACAACCTTCTTCCCGCCTCGCCCATTCCAGGGGACGATAAACTGCATCTGAACGTGTCGCTGGTGTTCTGAGCCCTTGGTCCCGGGGCGCCCAGACGCACACCCAACCCCTGCAAGGCGTGCCCACGCGCCTGGAATGCACCTCATGGCCGGCCTCGACAAGTCCACCCCCGTTCCCACCGAGATCACAGTGCACCAGCGCTCGCGGGTGCTCGAGTTGCGTTTCAGCGACGGGGCGCATTTCCGCGTGCCCTTCGAACTGATGCGGGTGTACTCCCCCTCGGCCGAGGTCCAGGGGCACGGCCCGGGCCAGGAGGTCCTGCAGACCGGCAAACGCGAGGTCGAGATCATCGCGCTGGAGCCGGTGGGCCACTATGCGGTGCAGCCCACGTTCAGCGACGGCCATGACTCCGGCATCTTTTCCTGGGACTACCTCTATTTCCTCGGGGCCGAACAGGATCGTCTGTGGGCCGACTACGAACGCCGCCTGGCCGAGGCCGGGGTCGATCGCGACGCCCCTATGCCGGACAAGGCCGCCGGGGGATGCGGTCATCATCCCTGAGCCGCCGCGCATGCCCCGCTGCGACGCGGGGTTGTCGGCGCGGCCTGCCGCAGCGGCACTTACGATGTGAATCATGAGCACCACCCATTTCGGTTTCCAGACGGTCGACGAGGCGGAGAAGGCCCGGCGCGTGCGCGGCGTCTTCGACTCGGTCGCTGCACGCTACGACCTGATGAACGACCTCATGTCGGCGGGGTTGCACCGGGTCTGGAAGGCCTACACGTTGGCCGTCTCGGGGGCCCGTCCGGGGCACAAGGTGCTCGACATCGCCGGCGGGACCGGCGATTTGGCGCGCGGTTTTGCCCAGCGTGTGGGCCCGTCCGGCCTGGTCGTGCACACCGACATCAACGAGTCCATGCTGCGCGTGGGCCGCGACCGCCTCATCGACGAAGGCCGGCTGCTGCCCACCGCCCTGTGCGATGCCGAGGGCTTGCCCTTCGCCCGTGACAGCTTCGACATCGTCAGCGTGGCCTTTGGCCTGCGCAACATGACGCACAAGGACAAGGCGCTGGCCGAGATGTGCCGGGTGCTGGTGCCCGGCGGCAAGCTGCTGGTGCTGGAGTTCTCCAAGGTGGCTGCGCCCTTGTCCAAGGCCTATGACTGGTACTCCTTCAACGTGCTGCCGCGTCTGGGCCAATGGGTGGCGGGCGATGCGGACAGCTACCGCTACCTGGCCGAATCCATCCGCATGCATCCTGACCAGCAGACCCTCAAGGCGATGATGAAGGAGGCCGGTTTCGGCCATGTGGACGTGCATAACCTCACCGCTGGCGTGGTGGCTTTGCATGTGGGCATCAAGTGCTGATCCCCCCCCGGGGCGCCGCCGGCCGGCCGGCGGCCCCGGAGTCCTGCCCCGGCATCTGGGGCTCGCGTGGACCGGGCTGCTGACCGGCATCGTTCGCGCCCAGCCCCAGGCCGACGCGGGCATGCTCACCAGTCTGGCGTCTGGGCTCGGTCTGTCGCGGCTGACCCACAGCTTGGGATGGGGGGCAGGGGCGGCCGAATGGTTGCTCGGACTCGGTGTGGCGGTGCTGGTGGGGGTGCTGGCCTGGCTGGGGCGGCGCCGCCGCGCCGTCACCGGGCGGACCGCCATGGCGGCAGCGCCCGACCGCCGGCGCAACCTCGCGCGCTCCTCGCTGGCCAGCACTGAGTACGATCCTTCGCATTTCGCCCCCGAGTCGAGCGTGCACCTGCGAGGGCCCGATGCCGGGGAGCATCGGGCCGGGCCCTGGTGGGGGGTGCCCGACGGGTTCGACTCGGCAGGCTTCCTGGACGCGGCCAAGCGCAACTTCGTCATCCTGCAGCAGGCCTGGGATGCCGCCGACCTGGCCCGTCTGGGCGAGCTGATGACCGATGACATGCTGGCCAATGTGCGAGCACAGCTCGCCGAGCGGGGGGACCAGCCCAACCGCACGGATGTCGTCACCCTGCAGGCCACGCTGCTCGGCGTGGAGGATCTGGGGGCCCACTTCCTTGCCAGTGTCGAATTCTCCGGGATGATCCGCGAGGAAGTGAGCGCTGGCGCCTCGCCCTTCCGCGAAATCTGGAACCTCACGAAAGCCCGCGACGGCCACCAGGGCTGGCTGCTGGCCGGTGTGCAGGCACTGCAGTGAAGCCGCGTCCTCCCTTACTTGAGGGCTGGTTGGCGCAGCCCTCCCAGGGCTAGACTGACCGCGTTGATCCCGATCTTCGGCGCAGGAGATGCGTTCGAGGTCGTCCTGTCGTGGGTTTCGTATTGGACATGAAGACGTTGAACCATTCCCGTCGTTTGACCCCCAGGAAACACACGACAAAGCGCCATTGGCTGCTCTTGCTGTTGGCGTTCCTGTGGGGGCTGTGTACCGGGGTCCAAGCGCAGCGCGCAGAGCACATCCTGGGCCCTGGCGACGTGATCCGGATTGCGGTGTACCAGAACCCCGATCTGAGCCTGGAGACACGCATTTCCGAACTTGGGGAAATCGCCTTTCCCCTCGTGGGGACGGTCCACCTGGCGGGTCGCTCGACCACGGCGGCACAAAGCGAGATCGCACGCCTGTTGCGCGAGGGCAACTTCGTCAACAATCCCCAGGTGAGCGTTCTGCTCGTGCAGGTGCGCAGCGCCCAGGTGTCGATCCTCGGCCAGGTGGCGCGGCCAGGCCGCTATCCCATCGAGAGCGTCAACACCAAGGTGTCCGAGATGATCGCGGCGGCCGGTGGCATCACCCCGGAGGGCGGCAACATCGTGACGCTCACGGGGGTGCGCAACGGCCAGCCCGTCCGGCTGGAGATCGACCTGCCGTCGGTCCTGCAGGGCGGGCGGGCCGACCTCGATGCGGTGGTGGCCAACGGTGACACCCTCTTTGTCGACCGCAACCCGGTCTTCTACATCTACGGCGAGGTGCAGCGCCCCGGGGCCTACCGTCTGGAGCGCGGCACCACCCTGATGCAGGCCCTGGCCCAGGGGGGTGGCCTGACCCAGCGTGGTACCGAACGCGGCATGCGCGTGCACCGCAAGGACGGCAGTGGCAACGTGCGTGTGCTGGAGCTCAAGCTGACCGACATCGTCGAGCGCGACGACGTGGTCTACGTTCGCGAATCGATCTTCTGAGCCTGCACCATGCCGCAACTCACGCCCATCCAGTACCTGCGGATCCTATGGGCCAGGAAGTGGCTGATCTTGGCCGTGTTCACCGTGGTCGCGACGGCGGGCATCTTGTTCGTCCTGAGCTTGCCCAAGCTGTACACCGCCAATGCGACGCTGGTCGTGGAGGTGCGCCCCGATCCGGTCCTGGGGGCCCTTTCGGCGCCATTCAGCATGGCCACCGAGCTGGAGATCCTGCGCAGTGACAAGGTGGCATCGAGAGTGGTCACCAAGCTGGGAATGCAGAATGATCCTGGCACCATCGAGGCCTGGATGAAGGACACCGCAGGCAAGATCCCTCTGGAGCGGCACTTGGCCGGTTTCATCCAGCGCAGCATGACGGTGGAGCCCGTGCGTGGGAGCAATGTGCTCAACGTGAGCTTCAAGCACGTGGACCCTGCGATGGCTGCCGCGGCGGCAAACGCGATCGCCCAGACAGCCATTGATGTGTCCATCGAGATGCGCATCGAACCGGCGCGCCAGTCGGCATCATGGTTCGAAGAGCAGAGCAAGGTGCTGCGCAACGAGCTGGAGGCGGCCCAGGCCCGGCTTTCCAAGTTCCAACAGCAAAAGGGCATCGTGGTCACCGACGAGCGCCTGGACCAGGAGACGGCCCGTTTGAATGCCCTGACGGCCGAGCTCGCGCTGGCCCAGGCGGAACGGCTGGACGCTCTCGGACGCCAACGCAATGCCGGGGACACCTCGCCGGACATCCTCCAGAGCGCTCAGGTGCAGGCCATACGGGGGCAGTTGACGGCCGCAGAAACGCGCCTGAGCGAGATCAGCCGCAACCTGGGTGTGAACCATCCCCAGCGCATCCAGATCGAGGCCCAGATTGCCGAGCTGAAGCAGCAACTCAATGCCGAAATGCAGCGCGTGTCCGGTAGCGTCACGGTGGTCAGCCGGGCCAGTGCTCAGAAGGTGGAGGCCCTGCGCGCGATGGTGGAGGCCCAGAAGCGCCAGCTCCTGGAGATGCGTTCGGCGAGGGATCAAATCGCCGTGCTCATGCGCGATGTCGAGACGGCGCAGCGGGCATACGACACCGTCAGCCAACGCAGCAGCCTGCTCAATCTCGAGAGCCAGTCCAGCCAGTCGATCCTGCGTCTGCTCAGTCCTGCCGTGGAGCCTCTCGAATACACCAGCCGCAAGGTCAAGATCGGCATCCTGGGGTCGATCATGGGAGGCCTGATGCTGGCCATCGGAATGGCCATCGGCATCGAACTGCTCGATCGCCGTGTGCGCGGTGAGGAAGACCTGTTAGGCATCGACGGTGCACAGCTCATCGGCGTGTTGGGGGCCTCGTCGACGGCGACATCGCTGCGTCGATTGGCCTCGACCGGGGGACCACCGGCCCGACCAGCGCTGCCCATGCCGGGGGCTGGCGGATGAAGATGTCGATTTCCGTGGTGCCGACGGTGCCGCGGGTCAACCGGCCCATCGGCGCCATCCTCGTCGATGCGGGTCGGCTTGCTCGAGAGGATGTCGAGCGCATCCTCAACGCGCAAAAGCAAAGAGGCTTGAAGTTCGGCGAGGTGGCCATCCAGATGGGTCTGCTGACGGCCGAGGACGTCCAGTACGCCCTGGCCGAGCAGTTTTCCTTTCCTTACATCCACCCTGCGTCGGAAGGCCTGCAGATCAGCCGGGAGCTCGAGGCGGCCTATGAGCCCTTTGGCCCCGCCGTCGAGCGACTGAGATCCCTGCGCAGTCAGTTGTTGCTGCGCTGGTACAACAAGAGTGAGCGTCGCCAGGTACTCTCGGTGGTCGGGACGCAGCGCAGGGAAGGGCGGACCTACCTTGCCGCCAATCTGGCCGTGGTGTTCGCTCAACTGGGGGAGCGGACTCTGCTGATCGACGCGAACTTCCGCTCGCCCAGGCTGCACGAGTTGTTCTCGCTGCAAAACCGAAGTGGGTTGTCCACCCTGCTGTCCGGGCGATCAGGGCATGATGCGATCGTCCACATCACCGAACTGGCTGGTCTGTTTGTCCTGCCTTCGGGCCCCGTGCCGCCCAACCCTCTGGAGTTGCTGGGGCAACCGGCATTCACCGACCTGCTCATGAATGCCCGTAACAGTTTCGACCTGGTGCTGATCGACACCCCGGGAACTTCCGAAGGTGATGACGCCGTCATGGTCACTGTGCAGGCTGGTGCCGCCTTGGCGGTGGCACGCAATGGCCACACACGGGTCAATGCGCTGCGCGGTCTGGTCGAAGGTCTGGGCCAGGTGGGCGTCGAGGTGGTGGGCACGGTCCTGAACGAAGTCCCCCGGCGCAAGAAGGCGGGGGGCTGAGTCGCGTCACGGTCACCAGTCCCGGTCCGGTTCTCCGATGCCAGAACACCTGCGCGCCCTGGTGGTGATCCTCGGGATCGCCGTGCCGGCCTTCTGGCTGGCCGGCAAGGTCGCCCCCTCCCGGTTGATGAGTCTGGAGGACTTCCGGCGCAGGCGCAATCTCTGGTTCGCGATCACCCTTCTGGCGTTCTTCTCGCACAGCTTTTGGCTGTACATCGTCGTGGCTGCCGCGGTGCTGCTGTGGCAGGTGCCGCGCGAGCGCAATCCCATGGCACTGTACCTGCTGCTGCTGTTCGCCGTGCCGGGTTTCGATCAACCCATCCCCGGCATGGGCCTGGTCAACTTCCTCTTCGACATCAACCATGCCCGGCTGCTCAGCCTGACGATCCTCCTGCCGGCTGCCTTGCGCCTGTCGGCCCGCACACCACCACGGCCTGCGGTCACGCGCATTCCCGATGCGGCGATCCTGTGCTTCATTGCCTACGTGTGCTTGCGGCAGATGGCCGTCGACACGGTGACCAACTCCCTGCGGGCGGGCTTCTATCTGATAACCGATGTGTGGCTGCTCTATTACGTGGCCAGCCGCAGCCTGCGCGACCGGGATCGCATGCGCGAGGCAGTGGCCGCCCTCGTCATCGCCCTGGGCATCCTGGCCGTCATTGCCGTGTTCGAGACCTTCAAGCACTGGCTTTTGTATGAGTCGCTGCGCCCTGCCTTGGGATTGCCGCCGCAGCCCATCCTGGTTTACCTGACCCGCGGAGAAGGAGGAGCCTTGCGGGCCAACGGTTCCGTGTTGAACGCCATTGCGCTGGGCTACACGATGATGATCGGGCTGGCCTTGCTCATCTACCTCCTGCCATCCATCCGGCCCCGCTGGATGGGGCGGGCCGTGGTGCTCGTTTTGTCGGTCGGTCTGCTGGCCTCGTTGTCACGCGGCCCCTGGTTGGGGACCGCGGCCATGGCCCTGGCGGCATCCCTGGTGGGTCAAGGGGCGCTCAAGCGGGTGGTCTTCGCTGGCCTGGTGGGCAGTGTCGCCCTGGGAGCCGTCCTGGCATCACCCTGGGGCGGGACGGTGGTGGACTATCTGCCGTTTGTCGGATCGGTAGAAGCGGAAAACGTCACCTACCGACAGAGACTCCTGGACATCTCGTGGATCGTGCTGATGGAAAACCCGGTCTTCGGGGCAAGGGATTTCTTGCTGCATCCCTTGATGGAGCAGCTCCGGCAGGGGCAAGGCATCATCGACATCGTCAACACCTATCTCGAGGTTGCACTGGCCAATGGGCTGATCGGTCTGGGGCTATTCCTCATCGCCCCGTTGTACGGGTTGTGGCGGGTGTGGTGGTCAGTTCGAAACCTCGATCCGGACGATCTCGAGGCGCTTGCGCTGGGGCGGGCGTTGTTCGGAGGGCTGATCGGTGTGCTGTTCACCATCGCAACCGTCAGTTCCATCAGCGTCATCCCGACACTGCTGTGGTTTGTCACGGCAGCATGCATCGCCTATCTCGGCCTGGGGCCGCGCGAGCCGGTCGCCACGAAGGTGTCGTCCTCGGTGGGCAAGGACGTGCCATGGCACTTTCGGGGGCAGATGATCCGCAGCGAGCGGGCTCTACGGGGAGGCTGACCAATGCATGATGTCCCGAGCCTGAAGGAGGGTGTGTGAGTCTGCATGGAACGGAGGGTCTGAATGCCGATCCGGTGCCCTCCCGGTCCGGCCTGCGTCGTTCGGCCCTGAGTGGAACGGCCTGGACCGCCCTCGGGTTTGCGCTGGCACAGGCTGGGCGGTTGGTCAGCAACATCATCCTGGCGGCGCTGCTCTTCCAGGAGGCTTTTGCGCTGATGGCAATCGTCGGGGCGATCATCCAGGGTCTGGCGATGTGCTCCGATCTTGGTCTGGGGCCCACCGTGGTCCAAAACCGACGCGGGGATCAGCGCGATTTTCTCGACACCGTCTGGACGCTGCAGATCCTGCGCGGAGTCGTCTTGGCCGCGCTGGCGGCGGCTCTGGCCTGGCCAGTGGCCTCGTTCTATGCGGCCAATGATCCCATGGCGCTGGAACTGCGTTGGCTGCTGCCGCTCGTGGCGCTCGGCATGGTCATCGAGGGATTCCAGTCCACCAAGACGAAGACGGCCGCCCGCCACATGGACCTCAAGCGCGTGACGGCCATCGACCTCGGGGCTCAGTTGTGCGGGGTGGTGGTGATGGTGGGCGTCGCCTGGTGGACGCGTTCGGTCTATGCGCTGGCTCTGGGCAGTCTGGTGACGATCACGGTCAACTGTGTGCTGAGCCACTGGATGCTGCAGGGGCCGGCGAATCGCCTGTGTTGGGATCGCCCGTCGGTGTCCGAGATCGTGCGCTTCGGGAAATGGGTTTTCCTCAGCACGGTGATTTTCTTTCTGTCCCAGCAGATCGACAAGCTGGCATTCGCCAAGCTGTTGCCGCTGGATCAGGTGGGCGTCTACGCAATCGCCGCCAATATTGCGATCCTGGCGCCCATGCTGATGGGGCGCATGCAAAATGCCGTGGCCTTTCCTTTGTACTCACGGCTGCTGGAGCGCCAGGAATCGCTGGCCACGGCTGTCGAGCGGTCGAAGCTGCCGATGCTGGGCCTGGGGGCCTATCTGGTGGCCGGAACCATCGCCTGTGCACCTCAGTTCTTTGCGATAGCTTACGATGAACGCTACGCTGATGCGGGACGGTATGTTCCGATCCTGATGGTGGGTGCTTGGCTGGCGATCGTGGAAGGCATGTATGGTGCCGCCTTTCTGGCCAGTGGCCGAGCCCATTGGGTCGCCGCCGCCAGCGCGACCAAGCTGCTGGCTTTTTGCGGACTGCTCTGGCCTGCCATCCACATGGGCGGGCTGACCGGGGCACTTTATGCCTTGGCGGCGGCAGAGTTCCTGCGTTTCATCGTGGTTGCGTTGCTGGGGCGGCGCCTGGGTCTGAGGAATCTTGTGCCCGAGTTGTGGTTCACCGTTCAGGCCCTCGGTGTGGGGTTTGGTGTGCTGTGGCTGGGCCACTGGCTCTGGCCAACAGAGCTGCCGCCTCGCAGTGCCGCGGGGGTGGCTTTGCTCGTGGTACAGGGGCTTCTGGTCACCGCTGCGTTTGCGCCGGTGTTATGGCGCGTGATGCATGTGGTGCGTGCGGCCCGGGCCTGAAGGGGTTTTCCGACATCGTTGCTTCCATGCTGCTGCAAGACTCTGAACGTTGCAATGCCGGACCGCCGAGGCTGGCACCTGGAAAGCCCTTCGACGGGCCCGGTCCCGTCGATGGCCTGAGGACCTCGTGGTCCTTTGAGCCATCCCGCACCAGATGGAGCCTGCGTCTGCACAGGCTCGTGCGAGGGCCTGTGTATGCGAGGCCGCGTCCACCCCATCTCGAACTTCGCCCCGTGGTGTCCAGGCCGCGCTGGGCGGTCTACTTCGTCTACTTGCCCGATGGCCGCTTGCAGGCCAGCCATCGCTTCACGCTGGCAAGCTTGCGCCGGCCAGGGCTGGCATTGTGCGTCGTGTGTGCCACACCCAAGGCCGGGGATGTCCCGCCGGATCTGCATGAGCAGGCCGACGCCCTGTACTGGAAGGGCCTGTCGGGCTACGATTTTTCTGCCTATACCCTCGCGCTGGAAATGGTGGCCCTGCGCTCGCCCGGCGCCGACGTGCTCGTCATGAACGATTCCGTGTTCGGGCCGTTCCAGGACCTGGGGGGCTTCATGGACGCCGCTTCCTGGGACCTGACCGGATTCACCGCGTCGGCCTTGTGCGAGAACCATCTGCAGTCCTACGCCTTCGTGCTGCGGCAGGTGACGCCGGACCGGCTTGAGCAACTGCGCCCGGTGTTTCCTCGGCACAAGGCCTACGATCGCATGGGGGAGGTGGTGCTGTGCCAGGAGTTGCAGCTCGCGCGTGTGGCCGCTCGGCACATGAGCGTGGGGGCCTGGTGGTACAACGATGCTCGGCGTTTCGATGACCCCTGCCTGCAGCGTCCCTTCGAGCTCCTGGACGCCGGGTTCCCTTTCTTGAAGAAGTCTTTGCTGGGCAAGATGGGCGACTGTCAGGATCCCCGGCGCGTGATCGAATATCTGCGCCGTCAGGGGCACCCCGTGGAGGCTTGAACGTTTCCCGGCCTGGTCGGCTCATGCCTGCGCCAGAAGTTGGTGGTCCCGCATCCGATAGACGAAGAAGATCTCTCGGGCCCGTACGGCCCGCCGTACATAGCTGAACGTTCCCATGTGGGCGCGCAACAGGGCATCGCGCGCCTCCCAGGCGGCCGACAACAGACCCCACTCGCGCCGGCGCGTGATGGACGGAGGCGAGCGCCGCATGTCATGCATCGCCTCGATGGCAAAGAGTTTGTCGATCTGATCCTGAGGCTGCAAAGGATGCGAGTGAAAGCTGCGCAGCGCTGCCATGGCTGCGGCGTTGGGCGGCAGCGTCACATCCATCCGTGGGGGACCGCTGGGCCAACGGGCGCTTTGAACCGGGTGATTCACGTACAGGAAAAGGGACCCGTCCTGAGGCTCGGCCTGTGCAAGGGCTTCGATCAGGGCCTGGGTGGTCATGCGATGGTCGATGTGAGCATCGAGCTGCGGATGAGGAGCAACGATGATGCGGGGCCTGACGGTCCGGATCAGGTGGACCAGATCAGCGACCAGACTGGTCCAGCAGGGGCGGGCGCCCGGCCGCAGCAATCCGGGCACGAGGGCGCGCCGCTGGGCCTGGAAGTCGATGCAACCCGCCTGGGATGGTCCGTGGTCCCGCTCGGGATGGGCGCGCATCGATGCCAGCGTCTCGTCGTAGTATCCGAGGTTGGCGACCCGGTCCACGCCCAAACCTGCCCACAGCGGGACGGTCAGGCTGTCCCAGACGCGCAGGCGGCTTTTGAGGTCCCTCTGACGAGCTGGGTCGGGTTCGATGTGACCATAGTTGGCCCCCCCCGCATCGCCAGCCGTGATGGTGACGACGGTGGCGTCGGTATGGCGGTACAGGCCGTAGGCGGCGATTTCCGCATCGTCCGGATGGGGAGCCAGCACCAGCGTGCGTTCACCGTGGACGGGAGGCTCGGGGAACACGAGGAGTTCGGCTGCGCCCGACCAGCGCATCCCCCGGACATGGCAACGAACTTCAAGGCCCTTGTGCCCCGGTTGCAGCAGTCCGCTGACATCGAGGTAACGTATCCCTTGAATACCTCGATCGAATGCGAATTGGCAGGTTGCGCCCTCATCGCGCACCAGCTTCAGCCGGGGGCCCTGCCAGCGACCGAGGGCGTTGGTTTGAACCGGCAAGCGCAGCAAGGCCGAGGACGCTCCCAGTGCCGATGGGGGCAGGTCGAACCCATGAGGCTGCAGCCGCAGAGCGTGAACCTGCAGGCCGGGGACATCGAAGCTGTAGAGATCGTCCGTCGGAAGGCCGCCGTCAGCAAGGCAGGCAGCTTCAACCGAGGGTAAGGTCTTCGCGGAGGACGTCGAGGCATTCATGGGAGATGCGTTCTCAGCAGGCCTGCCAGCCTGGCCGCCGCCGTGTGCTCGCTGTAGCGGGCTTCAAAGGTTTCCCTTGCGGCCTGGCCCATGCGCTGAACCAGGGACGGGTCCTGCACGAACCGCTCCAGGTAGTGGCAGCAGCCTTCGGTCAAAGTTTCCAGGGCTTCTTCGTAGCTGGGCCTCGGTGCGGGATTCAGCGCGACGATACCTTTCCACCGGCCATCGGCATCGACCGGCAGGGCAATGTTGAACCCGCACCGGCCATGCTCCACGATCTCGGGGAGGGCAAAGATGTTGCTGGTGATGACGGGCAGGCCCAGCCCCATCGCCTCGATGGCCACCCACCCCAGGGATTCGTCCAGGGATGGAAAGGCGAACACGTCGCAGCCCGCCATCAGCTTCAAGACTTCTGCGTTGTCGAGCGCGCCGTGATACTCGACCCAAGGCAGACCTTGCAGCCGCGCCCTTGTGGCCTCAATGTCCTGGTGATCGTCGGACATGATGCCTGAACGTTGCAGTTCGCTGACGACCAGCAGGCGCACGTCGGCACCCTGCTTGCGTAGGCGGTCCACCGCCGCCATGACGGCAGCGCCTCCCTTGTGCCAGAACAACCGCCCGACGAAACCGACGGTCAGGCAGGCCGGCGCGGCCTGCAGGTGTCGCTGCCTGGCATCACGGGCTTCCTGGGGGATGGACACCCCACCGCTGAAGGCGACGAGTTTGCGGGAGATCGGGTCGCGCAGGCCGGCGGGTAAGCGTGCGCTCAGGTGTCGGCGCGCCGCTTCGCTCAAGGGCATCAGCAGGCGGCAGTGGTCCGAGGCCATGCATTCCAGGGCTTCCTTCAGGGCACGTTCGGAGACTTTCCCGAAATAGCGTGGATATTCCATCTCGATGCTCGACACCCAGGGAAAACGGGCCACGCTGATGCCGTTGAACAGATGCACGGCGTCAACGACGGGACGGGTCAGGAAGTCGTAGCGATGGGCCCAGTGGGCGGGGCTCCAGGGCAGTCTGTGCAACGGCAGGCGTCGCACCCGCCTGTAGCGGATGTGGTGCGCCGCCAGAGGCAGGTCATGGCTGACCCGTCGCGTGCCATAGCAGGTGCTCGGATAGCCGATCGTCAGTTCGCAGGTCGAGGAGCTTGGCATCGGGAAGTGACAGGGCGCGGCACTGCGTGCTGCTCATGGGCCTTCGCACCGCGCGAGGCTTGCTGGAGTATCGCAACTCCAGCCGACCTCGATCCAGCCGGCGACTGGCGTTGGTGGCGTCCCAATGGGGGGGGGAACCCTCAACTGAGGGGGGAGGAGGGGCCGCTGCGACGCGAATAATTGCCTATGGCCCGTCGCGGTTGCCGTGGTGGCCTTGTGACACACAGGTGCAGCTTGCGAGGCCGATCTTTGTTCCTGTGGCGCATCCCCGAAGCCCTCCTCTGAGCGGAAGTTCTCATGTCGAATCCCTGGCGTTGTGTCCTGATTGGTTCCGAATCCCTGCTCATGCAGTGTGCACAGACGTTGATGCTGGCGGGCCACCAGGTCGTGGCGATTGTGACCGGCCGCAAGTCGGTGAGGCGTTGGGCGGCAGACCAGGGGATCCGTGTCCTGACGCAGGCCGATGAGCTCGTGGCTGCGAGCGACCTCCAGCCGATCGACTATCTGTTCAGCGTTACCAACCTGTCCGTGCTGGCCGAACCCGTGCTGTCCCTGCCGCGGCGGGCCGCCATCAACTTCCACGACGGCCCGTTGCCCGAGTACGCGGGCCTGAACACGCCGGTGTGGGCCTTGCTCAACGGAGAGCGGGAGTACGGCATCACCTGGCATCTGATGACGGGCCGGGTCGACCAGGGGGCGATCCTGGTGCAGCGTCGCTTTGCCATCGACGAGCACGAGACGGCCCTGAGTCTCAACACCAAGTGCTTCGAGGCCGGGATCGCCGGCTTCGAGGAACTGATGAGTCTGCTGGCTGCCGGGGATCTGCCCACACGCCCGCAGGACACGCCGCCACAGCGCTATTACCGTCGCAAGGACCGCCCCGCCTCGGCCGGGTCCATCGCGTTCGACCAGGAAGCCGCAGCCGTTGCCGCCTTCGTGCGGGCCCTCGATTTCGGCAGCTATGCCAACCCCGTGGGGATGGCCAAGTTCGTCCACGACGGGCATCTGGTGGGCGTGTCGCAGGCTCGCGTGCTGGCATCGCGGTCGGGGCAAACCGCCGGGACGGTGCTGGCAGTGGACGGGCTGAGCATCACGGTGGCCACTGCCTCGGAGGACGTGCAGTTGCTCGGGCTGTGCGATGCGCTGGGGCGAGCGCTGGAGGCCCCCGTCGTGCGGCCTGGCGTGCGCCTTCAGGCCCCCACGGGGGAGCAGGCCGAACGCCTGTCCCGGCTCGATGCTGAGGCCAGTGCACACGAGACGTTCTGGGTGGAACGGCTGGAGTCGCGCGATCCCGTGGAACTGCCTTACATCGATCGCAGCAGGGAGCCGGCGCCGCCAGCCTATCAGCATTGGGATGCCGCGCTGCCGTGGCACCCGGAGCCGGGGGGCGGTGCGGACGAGGTGGCGGCGGCCGTGGTGGCCCAGTTCGCCCGCCTGGCCGACCGCGAACGCTTCGACCTGGGCTATGCCGATGCGCAGGCCGGTCAGCGCCGGGCCGAGATGCGGCCATGGTTTGCTCCACAGGTGCCCTTGCGTGCCACTGTGGACTTTGCCCAGTCCTTTGCAGCGTGGCGCACCGCCTTCAGCAGCGAACTGGCCGAGTTGCGTCGTCGTGGCAGCTACCCGGCGGACCTGATCGCGCGGTCGGTCGAACTGAGGTCTCTGGCGGCATCGGCCGGGGATCCCGGCATCTTTCCGGTGGCGATCGAGATCGTGCCCTGCCTGGACGAGACACGCGCCCTGCCGGGCAGCGAGTGCACCGTGGGCATCACCGAGGATGGTCGGCAGGTACGCTGGCTCTTCGATGCTCACAAGCTGTCGCAGGCACGGGTGGGCGAGATGCAGGAGCAGTTGGAGGTGCTGCTCAAACATGCACGGATGCATCCGCAGTGTCCTTTGGGCGAACTGCCCCTGCTGAGTGATGCCTGGAGGGATCGCGTGCTGGGCCAGTGGAATGACACTGCGTCTGCGGTGCGCGCCGATGCCTGCATCCATCATCTGATCGCGGAACAGGCCGCCCGCACGCCCGACCAGGTGGCCGTGATTTGCGAGGATCAGTCCCTGTCCTATGCGGAACTCGATCGCCGCTCGAACCAACTGGCGCGGCGCCTGACCCAGCTCGGTGTGCGGCCCGATGGACTGGTGGGACTGTTCGTCGAGCGTTCGGTCGAGATGATGGTGGGGCTGCTGGCAGTGCACAAGGCCGGCGGAGCCTACGTGCCGCTGGACCCGACCTATCCCCCCGATCGCATTGCCTACATGATCGAGGACGCCAAGGTTCCGGTGCTGCTGACCCAGGAGCGTCTGCGCGACGATCTCCCTCCCCACCGCGCCGCCGTGCTCTGCCTGGACAGCGACTGGCCGTCCATCGCGACGGAATCGGCCGAGCCCTTCGACGGGGGGGCGCAGCCCCACCATCTGGCCTATGTGATCTACACCTCGGGATCCACGGGCCGCCCCAAGGGCGTGATGGTCGAGCACCGCAATGTGGTCAACTTCTTTGCCGGCATGGACCGCCACCTGGGCACCGAGCAGCCTGGCACCTGGATGGCGGTGACCAGCCTGAGCTTCGACATCTCGGTGCTGGAGCTGTGCTGGACGCTCGCGCGCGGCTTCAAGGTGGTGATCTCCTCCGATGAAGACCGCAGTGCCGCCTCGCCTGCCCGGGGCCCGCATGCGCACCGCCCGGTGGATTTCAGCCTGTTCTATTTCTCGAGCGATGAATCCGAAGGGGAGGGCGACAAGTACCGCCTGCTGCTGGAGGGCGCGAAGTACGCCGACCAGCACGGCTTTGCGGCGGTGTGGACGCCCGAGCGCCACTTCCATGCCTTCGGCGGGCTGTATCCCAACCCGTCGGTGACCAGCGCGGCCATCGCAGCCATCACGCAGCGGGTGAAGATCCGTTCGGGCAGTGTGGTGCTGCCGCTGCACCACCCGGCGCGCATCGCCGAGGAATGGGCGGTGGTGGACAACCTGTCCAAGGGGCGCGTGGGCATTTCCTTCGCGTCGGGCTGGCAACCCAACGATTTCGTGCTCAAGCCCGAGAACTTCGCGAAGAACAAGCAGGTGATGCTCGAGGGCATCGAGACGGTGCGCAAGCTCTGGCGCGGCGAGGCCGTGAGCTTCCCCGGCACCACGGGCCAGCCGGTGGAGGTGCGCACGCTGCCGCGCCCGGTGCAGGCCGAATTGCCGTTCTGGGTGACCTCGGCGGGCAACCCCGAGACCTTCATCGCGGCCGGCCGGCTGGGCGCCAATGTGCTGACCCACCTGCTGGGGCAGTCGGTGGAGGAGCTGTCCGACAAGCTGGCGGCTTACCGGAAGGCCTGGAAGGATGCTGGCCATCCGGGTGAAGGCCATGTCACCTTGATGCTGCACACCTTCGTCGGGCCCGATGAAGCGACCGTGCGCGAGAAAGTCCGCCAGCCGCTGATCGAGTACCTGCGCAGCTCGCTCAACCTCGTCAAGCAATACGCCTGGTCCTTCCCGGCCTTCAAGCGCCGCGAGGGCATGGATGACACCAGCGCCAACATCGACCTGCAAAGCCTCAGCCATGACGAGATGACGGCGCTGCTGGAGCATTCTTTCCATCGCTACTACGAGACCAGTGGACTCTTCGGAACGCCGCAGACTTGCCTGGCGATGGTGGATCGCCTCAAGGGCATCGGTGTGGACGAGATCGCCTGCTTGATCGATTTCGGCGTCGACTCCGAGTCGGTGCTGTCGCACCTGGAATACCTCAACCAGTTGCGCAAACTGTCCGCGCCACGTCGCGTGGCCTCGGGCGACTACTCGCTGGCCGCACAGATGGAGCGCCATGCGGTCACGCATCTGCAGTGCACGCCCTCGATGGCGCGCATGCTCACGCACGACGACAAGGCCGTGGCGGGTCTGAAGAAGCTGCGTCGCATGATGGTGGGGGGCGAGGCCCTGCCGCCCTCGCTGGCGCGCGACCTCAAGGCGCTGATCCCCGGCGTGCTGATGAACATGTACGGGCCGACCGAGACCACGATCTGGTCGGCGGTGCAGCCGGTGGATGCTGTGGATGGCATCGTGCCGCTGGGCCGGCCGCTGGTGAACCAGGAGATCTACATCCTCGACCGACGCCAGCAGCCTGTACCGGTGGGCGTGCCCGGCGAGCTGGTCATTGGCGGCAAGGGCGTGGTGCGGGGCTACCTGCATCGCCCCGAACTCACGGCCGAGCGCTTCCTGCCGCACCCCTTCCGCGGTGCGGCCGGCGGGCGGGTCTACCGCACCGGTGACCTGGCGCGCCAGCGCCCCGACGGCACGGTGGAATTCCTCGGGCGCCTGGATCACCAGGTCAAGGTGCGGGGCTACCGTATCGAACTGGGCGAGATCGAGGCCCGGCTGCTGAGCCACCCGGCGGTGCGTGATGCGGTGGTGGTGGCGCGCGAGGACAGCCCGGGCGATGTGCGCCTGGTGGCCTATCACGTGCCGCAGGCGGGCCAGACGCCGGCTGTGGCCGAATTGCGCGACCATCTGCGTGCTGGCCTGCCCGAGTACATGGTGCCGTCGCACTTCGTCTCGCTGCCGGCCTTGCCGCAAACCCCCAACGGCAAGATCGACCGCAAGGCCTTGCCGGCACCCGACAGCGGTCCCGCCCCGGCACCGGCGGCCAGCTTCGTGGCGCCCACCAGCGACCTGGAAGAGTCGATCGCCGCGATCTGGAAGGACGTGCTCAAGCTCCCGCAGGTCGGCACGCGCGACAACTTCTTCGACCTCGGCGGGCACTCCCTGCTGGCTGTGCAGGCCCATCGCCGCCTGCGCGAGGCCCTGGGGCGCGATCTGTCGATCACCGACATCTTCCGCTTCCCGACGATCGAGAGCCTGAGCGCCTACCTGGGCCAGGACGGCGCCGACGGCGCAGCCGCCCAGCAAGGTCGCGACCGTGCCCAGGGCCGCCGGGCGGCCCTGCAGCGCCGTCAGGGCCTGCGCACGGCCGCCACCACGGACCAGGGCGTCTGAGCCTGGATCGACCGCTTCTCCTTGGACTGAACGCATGAACGACACGTCTTCCGCCGGCTTTGACACCGACATCGCCGTGGTGGGCATGGCGGGGCGCTTTGCCGGCGCGCGCAATCTCGACGAATACTGGCGTAACCTGCGCGACGGCGTGGAGTCGCTGACCCGCTTCACCGAAGAGGAACTGCTGGCCGCCGGCGTCAAGCCGGCCCAGTTGCGCGACCCGAACTATGTGCCGGTGGGCGCTGTGCTGCCCGACATGGAGATGTTCGACGCCGCCTTCTTCGGCTTCAGCCCGCGTGAGGCGGCCATCATGGACCCGCAGCACCGGCATTTCCTCGAGTGCTCGTGGGAGGCGCTGGAGAACGCCGGCCACACGCCCTCCCAGTTCAAGGGTTCGATCGGTGTGTTCGGCGGATCGGGCCACAACGCCTACATGCCCTACAACCTGCTGACGAATCCGCAACTGGTCTCGTCGGTGGGCTTTTTCCTGATCCGCCACACCGGCAACGACAAGGACTTCCTGACGACCCGGGTGTCCTACCTGCTCAACCTCAAGGGCCCGAGCGTCAATGTGCAGACGGCCTGTTCGACCTCGCTGGTGGCCATCCATCTGGGCGTGCAAAGCCTGCTCAACGGTGAATGCGACATGGCGCTGGCCGGCGGGGTGACGATCGAGCTGCCGCACCGCCAGGGCTATGTCTATCAGGAAGGCGAGATCCTGTCGCCCGACGGCCATTGCCATGCCTTCGATGCCGACTCGAAAGGCACGGTCTTCGGCAGCGGCGTGGGGGTGGTGGTGCTGCGTCGCCTGGCCGATGCCATCGCTGATGGCGACCACATCCACGCGGTGATCAAGGGCTCAGCCGTCAACAATGACGGCTCGATGAAAGTGGGCTACATGGCCCCCAGCGTCGATGGCCAGGCCCAGGCCATTGCCGAGGCGCTGGCGATCGCCAACGTGCCACCCGACACCATCACGTACGTCGAGGCTCATGGCACCGGCACGCCGGTGGGCGACCCCATCGAGATCGCCGCGCTGACCCAGGCCTATCGAGAAGGCACCGACAAGACCGGCTACTGCGGCATCGGCTCGGTCAAGACCAACATCGGCCACACCGACACGGCAGCCGGCGTGGCCAGCTTCATAAAGGTGGCCCTGGCGATGCAGCATGGCCAGCTGCCACCCTCGCTGCATTTCTCCAAGCCCAACCCGGCCTGCGAATTCGAGCGCAGCCCCTTCTATGTGAACGCCACGCTCAAGGACTGGACGCCGCCGCCGGGCGTGCCGCGCCGGGCCGGCGTCAGCTCGCTGGGCGTGGGGGGCACGAATGCCCATCTCATCCTCGAAGAGGCGCCACCGCGCCAGCCGTCCGGCCCCTCGCGCGAACATCAGTTGCTGATGCTTTCGGCCAAGTCCCAGGCTTCGCTGGATGCGAACACGGCCGCGCTGGCCGCACACCTGCGCGAGCACCCGCAGATCAACCTCGCCGATGTGGCCTACACCCTGCAGGTGGGGCGCGAGCCGATGAAGCTGCGCCGCATCGTCGTGGCTCGCGATGCCGCCGACGCCGCCCAGGCACTGGAGGCGATGGATCCGCAGCGCGTGATCAGCCTGCCCGGGGCCATGGGCAGCCACAGCCTGGCGTTCATGTTCGCCGGCGGCGGCGCGCAGTATCCCGGCATGGGGGCTGACCTGTATCGCAGTGAGCCGGTCTACCGCCAGGCCGTCGACGAATGCCTGGCGCTGCTGGCCAAGCGCAGTGGCATCGACTACAAGGGCCTGCTCTTCCCGACGGTCGGCCAGGAAGAGGACGCGGCACGTCGACTGGAGCGGCCCTCGCTGGCCCTGCCGCTGCTGCTGACGACTCAGTACGCGCTGGCCAGGCTCTGGATGTCCTGGGGCCTCACGCCCTCGGCCATGATCGGCCACAGCATGGGCGAGTACACGGCGGCCCATCTGGCCGGGGTGTTCAGCCTGGAAGATGCGCTGACCTTGGTGGAGCTGCGCGGCCGCCTGTTCGAGACCCTGCCCGAAGGCGGCATGCTCAGCGTGCCGCTGCCCGAGGCCGAGGTGCAGGCGCGTATCGGCCCGGAACTGTCGATTGCCGCGGTGAACGGCCCCTCGCTCACCGTGGTGGCCGGCCCGGTGCAGGCCATCGAGGCGCTGCAGCAGGCCTTGCAGGCCGAAGAGATCGAAGCGGCCCGCGTTCGCATCAACGTGGCGGCGCATTCGTCGATGCTCGAACCCATTCTCGAGGAGTTCGGCGCCTTCTTCCGCCGTGTGGCCATGAAACCGCCCACGTTGCCCTTCGTCTCCAACCTCTCCGGCACCTGGATCACCCCGGCCGAGGCGACCGACCCGCAGTACTGGGTGCGCCACCTGCGCCATACCGTGCGTTTTGCCGATGGCCTGCAGGAGCTGCTGAACGACGAAAGCCGCATCCTGCTGGAGGTGGGGCCCGGTCGCACGCTGTCGTCGCTGGCCCGCCAGCACAGCGCGCGCAAGCCGCAGCAGGTGGTGCTGAACTCGTTGCGCCATCCTGACGAAAAGGTCGATGACCAGGCCTATGTGTTAGGCATCCTGGGGCGCTTGTGGGCCGCGGGTGCACCGATCGACTGGGCGCGTTTCCGCCAGGGCGAGCGACGGCTTCGCCTGCCGCTGCCCACCTATCGCTTCGACCATCAGCGCCACTGGATCGAGCCCGGCCTGTCGCTGCAGGCCGCCCCGACGCTGGAGGAGCGCCTGGCCCGCCATGAGGACATGGCCGACTGGTTTTACGAGCCGGTGTGGAAGCGTTCGGCTCGGCCCCAGCCCGAGCCGCTGGCGGGGCCGGTGCTGGTGTTCGAGGACGAGGCCGGCCTGGGCGAGGAACTGGCCCGCCAGCTGCGCGAGGCCGGCCAGGTCGTCACGCGTGCGCGCCCGGGCAAGGCCTATGCCCAGCGGGGCGACGGCAGTTTCACGATCACGCCGGACGCGGCGGGCGATTACGACCGCCTTTTTGCCGCTTTGCGCGCCAGTGGTGCGCTGCCCAGCCGCATCTTCCACCTGTGGTCGGTCACCGGCGATCGCCGGCTCGACAGCAGCTTGAAGACGGTGGACGAGCTCCAGCGCCTGGGTTTCTACAGCCTGCTGCAACTCGCGCAGGCCATCGGTCGGGAGGACCTGGGCGAGCCGATGCGGCTCGCGGTGGTCACCGACCGGCTGCAGCGCGTCGGGGCCGAAACCGGCCTCATGCCGGCCAAGGCCACGGCGGCGGCGGTGTGCCGCGTGATCTCGCAGGAGTTCCGCCACATCCGTTGCTGTGCGGTGGACGTGCAGGTGCCCCCCCGTGGCTCGCGACAGGCCGTGCGGCTGGCGGCCGATGTCGCGGCCGAACTGGCGGCGCCGCCGTCCGACGAGGTGGTGGCGCTGCGCCTGGGCGAACGCTGGCTGCAGGATTTCGCGCCGGTGCGGCTGGAGCGTCCGGCGCCCGGCCGGGCCGGTTTGCGCGAGCGTGGCGTCTACCTGATCACCGGCGGTCTGGGCGGTGTGGGCCTGGCCCTGGCCGAACACCTGGCGCTGTCGGTGAAGGCCCGCCTCGTGCTGGTGGGCCGCTCCGGCCTGCCGCCGCGCGAGGGCTGGGCCGAGTGGGTTCGCGAGAAGGGCCCGCGCGAGGCCACCAGCCGGCGCATCCGCCAGGTGATGGCCCTGGAATCGCGCGGTGCCGAGGTGATGGTGGCTCAGGCCGACGTCACCGACCTCGTGCAGATGCGCCAGGTCGTCAAGCAGGCGGTGGCGCGCTTCGGCGCGTTGCACGGCGTGCTCCACACCGCGGGCGTGCTCGACGATGGTGTCATCCAACTCAAGGAGCCAGGGGCCGCTGCTGCGGTTCTGGCGCCCAAGGTCCAGGGCACGCTCACCCTCGATGCGGCGCTGGGCGACCTGCCGCTGGACTTCCTGGTGCTGTTCTCGTCCATCAGCTCGTTTGCCGGCCTGGCCGGGCAGTTCGACTACGCCGCGGCCAACGCCTTCCTCGACGCCTTCGCCCAGGAGCGCACGGCCCGTGACGGCCGCTACACCGTGGCCATCAACTGGAGCCAGTGGCAGGAGGTCGGCATGGCGGCCGAGCTGGCACGTCGGCTCGGTATCGGGGCCTCCGAGGCCGCGCAAGGCGAAGGGGTGCCAGTGGATCACCCGCTGCTGGACCGCTGCCTGCTGGACACCGACGACGAGCGCGTGTACAGCACCCGCTTTGCGGTGGAGCGTCACTGGCTGCTCGACGAACACCGCATCCGCGGCGGCCAGGCTCTCATTCCTGGCACCGGCTACCTGGAAATCGTGCGGGCTGCGGCGATGCAGCACCGCGAGGCGCGCACGCTGGAGCTGCGCGACGTGACTTTCCTGTCCCCCTTCATCGTGCGCGAGGGCGAGGAGCGCGAGCTGCAGGTGCGGCTGCGGGCGCTGCCGGGCGGGCAGCATGACTTCGCGCTGCGCAGCCCCGCGGGTGGCGGCGACGAAGCCGGCTGGAACGACCATGTGCGCGGCGAGGTGGGCTATGTGGACGCCAAGCCGCCGGTGGCTCAGGCGCCGGCCGCCATTGCTGCGCGTTGCACGGTGCGCGCCCAGCACTTCCGGGGCGATGAGCAAGCGGTGCACCTACAGTTCGGGCCTCGCTGGAGCAACCTGCGGCGCATCGACTTCGGCCAGGGCGAGGCCTTGGCGATGCTGGAGCTGCCTGAGGCCTTCACCGGCGACCTGCTGCAGTTCGAGTTACACCCGGCCCTGATGGACCTGGCCACGGCCGGGGCGCAGTCGCTGATCCCGGGCTTCGACGAGGCGCGTGACTTCTTCGTGCCGGCCTCTTACGGCTGCCTGCGGGTGTTTGCGCCCCTGACGGCCAAGGTATACAGCCATATCCGCCTGCGCCCGCCCACGCAGGCGGTGGCGCAGTTTGCCGTCTACGACGTCACGATCATGGACGAAAGCGGCCGTGTGCTCGTGGACATCCGGGAGTTCACGATGGTCCGCGTGCGCGACAAGGCTTTGCTCGACGCTTTGCCAGCCTCAGGCGCTGCAGCGGGGCAGCGGCCGCGTGCCACGGCCAACAAGGTTCTGGAGATGGGCTTGTCCGAAGGCCTGCGCAGTGCCGAGGGCGCCGAGGTGCTCGAGCGAGTGCTGGCCGATGGCCGCCTGGCACAGGTGGCCGTCTCGCCGCAGGACCTGCACGCCACTCTGGAGAAGCTGCGCACGCCCGTTTCGCCTGCGCCTGCAGCCTCCGAGCAGGCCGATGAGTCCCGCGCCGACTGGAAAGCCCCTCGCACCGAAACAGAGCAACTCATTGCGCAGATGTGGGGTGAGATGCTCGGTGTGGCCAAGGTCAGTGCCAGCGACAACTTCTTCGACCTGGGCGGGCATTCACTGCTGGCTGTGCAGGTCATCAACAAACTCAAGCGCAAGACCGGCAGGCTGTTGCCCCTCACCGCCTTGCTCGAGGCTCCCACGGTGGAGGCCCTGGCGGCATTGATCGAACCCCCACCACCGGACGCCGCGGCGGGCGAGACGAACCCGGGCGACAGCGCCGCGCCGGCCGCGCGCGTGCCCGGCGATGCCGTGCCGGCCCTGCCCAGGACGGTGGTGCGCATCCGTGCCGGCGGCGACCGGCCGCCGATCTTCTTCGTGCACGACGGCAAGGGCGAGACACTGCTGTATCGCACCCTGGCCCTCAAGCTCGATGCGGGCCATGCGATCTACGGCCTGCAACCCGAGATGCGCCATGACGGCAGCTACGTGCACACCCGCATCGTCGACATGGCCGCGGCCCATGTCCGTGCGGTGCGCAGTGTTCAGCCCGAGGGGCCGTACCTGCTGACCGGCCTGTGCGCGGGCGGCGTGATCGCCTTCGAGATGGCGCGTCAGCTCGAGGATGCGGGACAGCGAGTCATTTTCGTCGGCATCATGGATGCCGCGGACGTGCATGCCCAAGAGCGTCCCTTCCGAGTGGCCCAGAATCGGATCCACCGCTTCCTGGGCACGCTCAACGATCCGAGTGCCGGCTCCACGCTGCAGCGCATCGGCAGGGCCGTGCCGAAGATGCTGGCCAAGACCCGAAACCTGGCGCTGTACGAGGTGCAGTCCCGGTTGGAGCGCTTCCACAACGCACGCAAGGTTCGGGCCATGCGCGATCAGGCCGAGCGCGGCGAAGTGGTGTCGCCGGTTGCGGAAGAGGACCATGGGCTGGACTTCCTGAAGATGTACGAGGTGGCCCACAGGGAGCATCAGCCCCAGGGGGTGTTCCGCGGCGGGGATGTGGTCGTGTTCCGTGGTCTGCAGGGTGATGGGAGTCAGGCCGATGAACCGTACAAGAACATTTACAGCGACCCCCAACTGGGATGGGGGCCTCGCGTCGAGAGTGCGTTGAGCGTGATCGACGTACCGGGTGGCCATACGAGCATGCTGCAGGAGCCTCATGTCGGCGTGCTGGCTGGGCAGTTGCAGCGATGCATCGATCGAGCCATCTCACGTCATGGGGTGCAGCGCGACCGAGGGCAACCCGAGGACGATTCACGGGCGGCCGACGCTCCTGTCGTCGCACGGCGTTGCGAGCCTCAGCCGGCCGAGGTGGAGTGATGGGCTTGCAGCCTGTACCGGCCACTGCCGTGGAGCCGGGGGAAGGACGTTCCAGCGCGGTGGAAACGCTGGTCGTGATCGTCAACTACCGCACCGGATCTTTGGTGGTGGACTGCCTTCGATCGCTCGCATCCGAGCCAGATGTCCGGGAGGGCCGGGCGTGTGTGGTCGTGGTGGACAACGCATCGGGCGACGGCTCGGCCGCGCGGATCCGCCAAGCCATCGAGACGAACGGGTGGCAGGCGTGGGTGTCGGTCCTGGAGTCGGAGCGCAACGGGGGGTTCGCCTACGGCAACAACCTCGCGGTTCGCGCGGCACTTCAGTCCGGTCGGCCGCCAGCTTACTTCTGGCTCCTCAACCCGGACACCGTGGTGCGGCCGGGAGCGCTTGGTCATCTCGTGCAGTTCATGCGCCAGCACCCTGGCGCGGGGATTGCCGGAGGGGGGATCGACGAGGGCGACGGTCGCGCCTGGCCGTACGCCTTCAGGTTCCCGTCTGTCTGGAGTGAGCTCGAAAACAGCTTGCGTCTGAGGCTGGCCAGCCGCCTGCTCAGCCGCCATGCTGTGGCCCGTCGCATGGGGGATCGTCCCGAGGAAGTGGAGTGGGTGTCCGGCGCGACGATGATGGTGCGCCGGGAGGTGTTCGAGGCCATCGGGTTGATGGACGAGGGTTATTTCCTCTACTTCGAAGAGACGGACTTCTGTCTGCGCGCGGCCAGGGCGGGATGGCGCTGCTGGCATGTGCCTCAATCCCGGGTGATGCACATTGCTGGTCAGAGCACTGGCCTGACCGGGCGGCTAGCGGTCGTGCCGCGGCGCCCGGCCTACTGGTTCGAGTCCCGCCGCCGCTACTTCGTGAAGAACCACGGCTGGCTCTATGGTGCTCTGGCTGACGTCGTTTGGATCCTGGGATTTGCATCCTGGCGTGTGCGTCGCTGGATGCTGGGCAAGGAGGATACCGACCCGCCCAGGATGCTCCTCGACTTCATTCAGCACTCCGTGCTGTGGCAACCGGGCCTGTGGCGGGCTCGACGAGAAGTCCCAGTGAATCAGAGGGCGGCGCGATCCTGAGCGCGCCAGGCATCATGTCGCCGATCCATGTCACGCGCCCAGTTCTGCCGCCGCTGCAGGAACTTCTGCCACACCTGCAGGAGATATGGGATCGGCGGATCCTTGCCAATGCTGGCCCGTTCCATCAGCGCTTCGAGGCGCGCTTGGCCGAATACCTCGGCGTCGATCACCTGAGCCTGTGCAGCAATGCAACGGTCGGGTTGATGATGGCTTTGCGGGACATGGGTGGCGAGGGAGAGGTGGTGACGACACCGTTTTCGTTCGCGGCCACGGCCCATGCAATTGCATGGGCCGGATTCACGCCGGTCTTCGCGGACGTGGAACCCGAGTCCTTGAACCTTGATCCCGAGGCCGTCGAACGTGCGTTGACCCCTCGCACTCGGGCCATCCTGGCGGTTCATTGCTACGGGCATGTCTGCAACGTCGAGCGTTTGGCAGAGATCGCTCAGTCCCGGGGGCTCAAGCTTATCTACGATGCTGCCCACGCCTTTGGCGTGCGTTGGCGGGGGCGCAGCGTGCTGCGGCATGGAGACCTGTCGGTCCTGAGCTTTCACGCCACCAAGGTCTTCACCACCTTTGAGGGGGGTGCCATCGTGGCCGCGGATCCTGCCACGAAACAGCGCATGGATCGCTTGCGCAACTTCGGTATCGTCGACGAGCACGCCATCGAAGGCCTCGGGCTCAACGGGAAAATGAATGAGTTCTGCGCGGCCCTGGGCCTGGTGCAGCTCGATCACGTGGAACAGGCCATCGATGAGCGTCGGCGGATCGATCAGCGCTACAGACACGAGCTGTCTGAAGTCCCGGGGCTTCGCTGCCTGGGCTGGCGGGATCCCGAGACACCCAACTTCGCCTACTTCCCCATTCTGGTGGATTCGGCCTACGGCATCACGCGCGATGCGCTGCAGGCAAGGTTGCGGGAGCACGACATTCATGCTCGGCGCTACTTCTCCCCGCTGCTCAGCGATCTGCCGGCCTATCGGCATCTGCCCTCGGCCGCGCCGTCGAACCTGCCGGTGGCTGTGGGGGCAGCATCCCGTGTCCTGTGCTTGCCCATCTTCCCCGGATTGCGGGTCGACGAGCAGGATCGGATCGTCGAACTCGTTCGGGGGGCAGGAGGGTAGATGGAAGCGATCGCGCAGCCGGTCGGCCACGGGGCCATCGTTCCCGGACGCCCCGGCGATCTCGGAAGGCCCCGTCTGACCCACCTGGGTGAACACCTGGGAGTCCGCCTGTGGCTGGCGTACCTGGACGAGGATCTTTCGGCGGACGAGGCGGCGCTGCTGTGCGAACAGGAGCTTCAACGCGCAGCACGTCATCACCGCGAGGAGGACCGGCGACGTCGGCGGGTGGCCCGCTGGGCCTTGCGAATCGTGCTTGCGCAGACCTTGGGCCTGGAACCAGCCACCCTGCGGTTCCAGACCGATCCGCAAGGCAAGCCCCATCTGGCCGGGAGCGGTCGAGCGGCCTGTCATTTCAACCTGAGCCACGCACAGGACCTTGCCCTCATCGGCGTGTGCGCACAGGCTCCGGTGGGGGTCGACCTCGAAATCCTGGCCTCGGTCGCCGATCTGGCCGGTGTATCGAGCCTGGTTTTCACGCCGGCTGAGCGTGACGAACTTGCACGGCAGGCTGGGGCTTACGACACTGCCTTCCTACGGGGCTGGACTCGCAAGGAGGCCTGCCTCAAGGCTGTGGGGACGGGGCTGGGGCTGGACCCTGCCGGCGTGGAGGTCGGTCTGTCCACGCAGGATCGTGAGGTGCGGCTGCACCTGCCGAGTCACGGGGCGCGGGCGATCGTGGCACTGCGGTCGCTGCCGGCGTCGGGCATGGACGGCACGCAGACTCCTTGGGTCGCGGCTGTTGCACGGCTTGTCGGGACCACCGGTGCATGGCCCGAGGTCGGTGGAGTCGGGTCATGCTGAACCTTCCGCTGCTGCGACGTCAATGTCAACGTCTTCTGGTGTGGCGTGCCCCGGAGCTGGCCCGCATGGCTTCGCGGTCCTGGACCGTCTGTCCGGCCGAGACGGTGCGGATTCCGCCCGCCCTCACGCTGCCCGGTGCAACCGAGAAGATCAAGGCGCTGTCTCCCTGGCGGGACTGGCGCAGTGAGAAGCTGCTGCTGGAAGGTGGGTGGATCGAGCATGCGGCCTGCACGACCCATCTGCTCGAAAGGGTGGACGTGGTGGAGGCCTTCCTCTACTGCGGTGCGGCCAGGGATCAGGTCGGTTATGGGGCAGAGCGATGGTTCTATGAAGGGCTGGGTCCGCGCATCGCGCTGGACACGGCCGAGCTGGCCACCAGCCGCAGCGGCAGCCACTTCTTCGGCACCTTCTTGCTCGACGACATGCCTTTGGGCCTCTTGTCTCAGGGCAGGGAAGACGTCATCGGCATGGTCAAGCGCCCCTACGAGCACGAAGAAGGCTATCGCCGTCTGCTCGATCTGCCACGCCCCAGAGAGGTCCGGCATGCCCACATCGGTCGGTTGACGATCCACGTCGACTTCGCGCAGAACTCGCACAAGCGCAGGCGCTACGAGGAACTGAGATCGCGTCTTCGGCGGCACCTGACATCGGTGGTCGCATGCCGCGGGGCAGGAGTGTATGTGCGCAGAGGGCTGAGCGGAGAGCCTCGTGTGCTCAGCAACGAGGAGGAGGTGGTGCGCATACTGTCCGATGCCGGCTTCGATGTGCTGGATCCGGCAACGCTGACGGCCGATGAGATTGCCAGCCGGTCCCTGGAGGCCCGGATCGTGGTCGGTGTGGAGGGTAGTCACCTGTCGCATGCTATCTACAGCATGGCTGAAGATGGGGCCTTCCTGGTGCTGCAGCCTCCCGACCGCTTTGCGTTGGCGTACAAGGAGTATGCCGACCGCATGGAGATGCGCTTTGCCTTGCTGGTCGGAGACCGGGCGTCTCAGGGATTCTCCGTGCCGGCCAGCGATCTCCTGAGGATGCTGGACAGGTTGATCTGAGGGACTTGGAAACGGCGGTGGAACATGGTCCTGGATGGCCAACGGAAGCTGCAACCCACCGAAGCGGCGCGGGAGCTGGTGCTCCTGCCCAGCTTGAAGGCCAGCCCAGGCCCTGGCGGAGGATGGGTTCTGACCCGCAAGTACCTCAATGGGGTGGCCGAGTACGCGAGATCCTGGCCAGGGCCGGTCACCAGCCTGGTGAGGCTGGCCGATGAGCCCCTCTCGGATATGGATCCGGTCGAGGTGGGCCCTGGCGACGCCGGGCCCAGGGTCGAGCTGCGACCCTCCGATCCCCACGCCTTCCGGGAGCGCCTGCGTCACGCAGCCGCCGTCCTGGCATTCTTGTCCCCTTTCGAACTGGAGACGGCGCGGTTGTGCCATGAACTGGGCGTGCCGCTGATCTTCACCAGCGAATACACGTTGCGTACCGAGTGGCAGATCCTCGAGGCGGAGGTGGTCAATCCCTTGCTGCGGTGGCGACGAAAGCTCTGGGCGTGGCAGGCCGAGCGTAAGCGCCGGGACGCTCTCCGGCTCGCCGCAGGGCTTCAGTGCAGCGGCACCCCCACATACGAGGTCTATCGCCGCATCCGCCCGGATGCGATGATCTTCTTCGACAACCGGGTGCCTCGGCATGCCGTCATTCAGACTTCGCAACTGTCGCTCAAGCGAGTAAAGCTCCTGGAGGGCGGCCCGCTGAGGCTGGTGTTTGGCGGGCGTCTGATCGCGATGAAGGGGGTGCGTGACCTGCCGCGCTTCGCCCTTTCTCTCAAGCGGATGGGGGTGGCCTTCACGCTCGACATCTACGGTCGCGGCGTGCTCGAGCGCGAGCTCGAACATGACATCCAGGCCAGGGGGTTGCAGAAGGAGGTGAGGTTGCGAGGTGTCATGGATTTCGACAGCGAATGGATACCGATGCTCAAGGACCGGGCAGACCTCTTCATCTGCTGCCACCCTCAGGGCGATCCCTCCAGCACCTACCCCGAAGTCATGTCCTGCGGCGTGCCGATCGCGGGGTATGCCAACGAGGCTTTCGTCGGCGTGGTGGGGCATTCGGGCGCAGGGTGGGTCAGTCCGATCGGAGATCCGCAGGCGCTGGCTTGCCTGGTGGCCCGACTGTCGAACGACCGAGGCGAGATCGCGCGTGCTGCCGAGGCGGCGAGGCGCTTCGCGCAGCGCCACGCCTTCGAGGCCACGTTTGCGGCGAGGGTGGCACACATAACGCGTCTGAGCCGGCTGCCCGAAGCCGAGCTGCGCCTGGCTGATCGACATGCGCCCGAAGCGCGGGTGACAGCATGACATTCGCCGATGTCGGGGTGGTGGTGATCGGACGCAACGAGGGCGGGCGTCTGCTCCGGTGCCTCCAATCCGTCCGAGGCGAAGCGCAGGTCGTCTATGTCGACTCCGGGTCGACGGACCAGTCGGTCGAACTGGCACGGCGCATGGGCGCCCAGGTGGTGGAACTCGACATGCGCCAGCCTTTCACGGCGGCCCGCGCCCGCAACGCCGGTTGGCGCCGCCTGCTTGAATGCTGCCCGGGCATCGAATATGTTCAGTTCGTCGATGGGGACTGCGAGGTGGTTTCCGGCTGGCTGTCCCTCGCGAGAGCCTACCTGCGTGATCATCCCCGTGCTGCAGCGGTTTGCGGCCAGCGCCGAGAACGGCATCCCGAGCGGTCGGTTTACAACCGCCTGTGTGACCTGGAGTGGATCAAGCCGCCAGGCATTATCCAGGCCTTCGGGGGTGACGTGATGCTGCGCGCCGACGTCCTTGACGCCAGCGGAGGCTACCGCGACGACCTGATCGCTGGCGAGGAGCCCGAATTGTGCGTAAGGCTGCGCCGGGCAGGCTGGGAGATCCACGCACTGCGCGACGATATGACGCTCCACGACGCGGCGATGACCAGCTTCCGGCAGTGGTGGCAGCGCGTGGTGCGCAGCGGTTATGCCTACGCCGCGGGCGTGGCGCTCCATGGCCGCTCGCCCGAACGGCACTGGGTGCGTGAATCGGCGCGCACATGGTTCTGGTCGCTGGGCCCGATGGTGCTCGTCTTGGTATTCCTGCCTGCCTGGGGACTGGGTGCGCTGGCCATCCTCGGTGTCTACCCCTTGCAGGTCCTGCGGCTGTTTCTGAGGAGCGAAGGCTCATGGCGCGATCGCGGCTTGCAATCCGTGTTTCACACGCTCAGCCGATTTCCGGAACTCGTGGGCCAATGCCGCTACCTGCGCGATCGATGGCAGCGGCGACCTTCACAATTGATCGAATACAAATGATCGACCTTCTTCGATGGCGAGTCCTGGCTCGGTGCTGCGCGATGCGGGGCCGACAGGTTCGTTCTGGGGGTTGACCATGGGCGCAGACTATCTCCTGGCTGTCCAGGCGGCTGCCTTCCCTGTTTCGCCCACCGCTTTTGCAACGGAAAGCGCCTTTGCGCAGCATCTGCGCGAGTTGCGTGCCGGTCTGGGCGAACAGTTCGATCGGCTCGTGCTCGTGGCTCCGTGCATGACCGAGGAACAGTACGAGACGCAAAAGGCCCATCTCGGCATCGTCGACCTGCGGACGGACGGGGTGGCATTCCTCCCTGCACACACGACGGCGACAACCCCTTGGGGGTTCTGGCGGCGCGAGGTGGGGCGCATCTGGCGGGAGGTCGGCGTCGCCGTCTCGAAGGCGGCAGTCGTGCACTCGGGAATGTCCACCGACCTGTGGCGTCCTTTGATGGGATTGGTCAATCTGCGGGCATGGTGGGCTGGCAGGCCGGTGATCTTCATCGTGGACATCGACTTCCGTCAGCACTCAAAGCGCTATCACCGGCTGGGTCTGTGGGGCCTGCGCAGCTATTGCGTCAACCGCTTGCTCTACGATCCTCTCAAGTGGATGCAGGTCTGGCTTGCACCGAGGATGTTCCAGTTGGTGTTGCTCAAGAGCGCCAGCATGGTGCAGGACTTCGGGCGGGGCCGGCCCAACGTGCGCAACTTCTACGACACCGTTCATGGTCCCGACGATGTCCTCGATGAACTCTCCCGGCAGGCACGCTTGGAATGGCTGAAGCAGGATGCGCAGACGCTGGAGGTGGTCTTCTTCGGGCGACTGGTGCCGTACAAGGGTCTGGATCGCGCCATCGAGGCCGTCCGCCTGGCTGGCGAGCAGGGCTGCGATGTGAGACTGACGCTGATCGGGGAAGGCGACTGCCTGGCGTCGCTGCGTCGGCAGGTGACACAGGCCGGCCTGAACGACCGGGTGAGGTTCGAGCCTGCGGTGCCTTATGGGGCCGCGTTGTTCGAGCGCCTGGCTCGGGCGCACGTCTGCGTGGCCTGTCCGCTGGTCGAAGATACGCCCAGGGCCGCTTTCGACGCGATGGCACGAGGCCTGCCCCTCGTGGCCTTCGACATCACCTATTTCCGGGATCTGGCCCAGCAAAGCGGGGCTGTGGCACTGGCACAATGGCCTTCCGCGCAGTCGTTGGCAGATCAGTTCAAGGCCTTGCATGCCAACCGTGCCAGACTGGCCGAGATGGCTGATCGAGGACTGACATTCGCACGTCAGAATACGCAGGCATACTGGCTCGCACGTCGGCGTGACTGGATGCTGGAGTTGCTGCATCTGCCCGGTGCGCAGTCCCGGGCGTGAACGGCCCTTCCTCGGTGGTGGATGGCAGGTCCGGCGCAACCGCCGGTGCCGCAACTCGGAGGTGTTGATGAGAGCCAAGAAAAACAAGGTCGGGCGGCGTCTATCCGTGCACGTCGGCCTGGTGCTGATGCTGGGAGCCTGTGGAGGAGGGGTAGGCTTGCAGGCCACGACCGAGACCTCCGGTGTGTCCGCGATGGCGCCTGGATCGATCGACCCCACCGTCACCGCGCGCACTTGCACGCAGGCCACGGCCTGGTCCGGGGAGCAATCCAGGTCACAGTCCATCGTCGCGCGTGTGCATGCTTCGCGAACCGCAGGCGTGGCGCCAATGGCCCTCCTTGTCGACGCAACCGCCACGAGCGCGGCCAGCTCCAGCGTGGATGTCTACAGGGAGGTGAGCTACACCTTCGATTTCTGTGATGAGCGGGGCGAACGTTGGAATCTCACCGGCCTGCCGAAGAACACCCAGACCGGTGGTCCGCTGGCGGCCCATGTGTACGACCTGCCCGGTGTCTACACCATCCACATGCGGGCGACGGATGCCTCGGGGGGGCATTCTGTGGCCACGGTCACGGTGGTGGTGCACAACCCCGACATCGTCTACGAAGGTCGTCGCACGGTATGCGTATCGCCGACGGCGAACTATGCGGGGTGCCCGAGCGGGGCGCTGACGCAGACGGGGCTGCCCAGCAGCTACAGCGGCAAGCGCGTGCTGCTGCGCCGTGGCGAGAGCTTCGGCCA
>NZ_JBWQXA010000011.1:0-136105 GCF_056746695.1 Caldimonas hydrothermalis
GCGCCCGCTCGACGATGGAACGCTCGGTCTCAGAGCGCGGCGCAGTATGGACAAGGCCCCGCCGCCTTGGGAAGCCAGCAATCGCGGGTTTTACAAAGAGTTGCCGCAGGTTGCGGGTGGTTACGGGCGCTTCAAGGCGGGGGGCGGCTCAGCAGGCGCAAAAAAACAAGCGGCTCACAAGGAGCCGCTTGCTGGTGTGGGCCGCGCCGCTTCAGGCTGCCGCGAGCCAGGCCGAGGTGTCGAAGGCGCTGCTCATCAGCGGCATGTGGGTGCCGAAGCTCGGGCCGGAGGTCTTGGAGGCCTTGGCGGCCGGCTTGACGGTGATCTCGCTGTGGGCCATCTCGTTCGCCCGCTCCCATGACCCGATTTCCTGGGAGCGGGCTACAGAAAAGAATAGAAACACCTGAAGGGCACCTTTCGGTCGCCCCAGAAGTCCGCCGCGTCGCGGAAGACGTCGAGCAGTTGCTCGCGCGCCTCGCGGTCGAAGCGGGGGTTGTCGGGAATCTGCTCCAGCACGACGATGAAGCCCGGCTGCGGGCCCGACTTGTTGACCAGGTCGGTCATGCAGTCGTACAGCGCATCGAAGTTCTTGCCGAAGTGCGTCGGGAACAGGAAGGCCTCGGCAATGCCTTCCAGCACGTCCTGCTTCGTCTGGGCCTGGGCCAGATTCGCGTACAGAAAGTGCTGACCGGTGTCTCGGGCGGCCTGCATCAGATCCTCCACCCGGAAGGCCCGGATGGATTGGACGATGTTCGGACGGACGGTCTGCAAAAGCATGGTCACGATCCTCGTTGCTTCAAAAGCGCTTCATTCGATGATCCGGCGAAAGCTCGCATAGTGGTCATCGGTGTAGTAACAGACCTCAGGTTTCGTGGGAGGCACGCCGCCACAGACGATGCGCCGCGCCCCGCGATGCCGCACCCCCGGGGTCTTGACCGTGTACTCGCGGTAGTGGCCGCGCGGCTTGGGCGGCAGCAACCGCTCGCGGTTGAAGAACACGGTCCCGTCCTTGTCGTACGGGAAGGGGCCGCCGGCGAGGATGCGCCGGTGGGTGTCCTGGGCTTGACGGGGCAGGTCGCTCAAAGCGACCACATCGACGCCGGCTTTCAGGCCCGGCGCAGCTTCCCGGGCCGTGACATCGTTGTGACCCAGGACCATCGCCAGCACTGCGGCGGTAGTGACTCCTAACATCCGGAGTGACTGCCACCGAAGTGACCTTGCAGCGGTTGCCACGGGTTTTCCCTGAATCCTGAAGCCGCCATGGTAGCGAATCGGCACCAAAACCACAAGGCTGTGCCTCAAATTTCAGCAGCGTCAGGGGATTTTAAGACCCATCGAAGTGGGCGCACGCTGACAGATATAGCTTTTTGCGGCGTGGTTTTCATCCCGCCGTCACGGCCACAGCGGGTCCGGCGGGCGCCGGGCCGGACCGCGGCGGGGGGCCAGGGGTGTTCAAGCCCACGGCCCCAGGACCTCAGCGCCCTGCGTTGGCGTCGGCCACCGCCAGCGCGGTCATGTTCACGATGCGGCGCACCGTGGCCGAGGGGGTGAGGATGTGCACCGGCTGGGCCGCGCCCAGGAGCACGGGGCCGATGGCGATGCCGCCGCCGGCGGCCGTCTTGAGCAGGTTGTAGCTGATGTTGGCCGCATCGATGTTGGGCAGCACCAGCAGATTGGCCTCGCCGGACAGCGTGCTGTTGGGCATCAGGGCCTTGCGGGCGGCTGCGTCCAGGGCCACGTCGCCGTGCATCTCCCCGTCGATCTCCAACCACGGAGCCTGGGTGCGGATGAGCTCCAGGGCCTGGCGCATCTTCACGGCCGAAGGCTGGTTGCTGGAGCCGAAGTTGGAGTGCGACAGCAGCGCGGCCTTGGGTTGGATGCCAAAGCGCAGCATCTCCTCGGCCGCCAGCACGGTGATCTCGGCGAGCTGCTCGGCCGTGGGGTCGTGGTTCACGTGCGTGTCGACCAGATAGACCTGGCGGCCGGGCAGGATCAGGCCGTTCATGCAGGCGTAGGTCTTGACACCCGCCCGCCGGCCAATGACCTGGTCGATGTAGTGCAGGTGCATGGCCGTGGTGCCCCAGGTGCCGCACAGCATGCCGTCGACCTCGCCTTTGTGCAGCAGCATCGCGCCGATGAGCGTGAGGCGCCGGCGCATCTCGATTTTGGCGAGCTGCTGGGTCACGCCCTTGCGTTCGGTCATGCGGTGGTAGGTCTGCCAGTAGTCGCGGTAGCGGTGGTCGTATTCGGTGTTGACGACGTCGTAGTCGCGGTCTTGCTGCAGCCGCAGGCCGAAGCGTTCGATGCGCTGCTTGATCACCTCGGGGCGGCCGATCAGCGTGGGGCGAGCCAGGTGCTCGTCCACCACGACCTGCACGGCGCGCAGCACGCGCTCCTCCTCGCCCTCGCAGTAGACGATGCGCTTGTTCTTGGCTCGCTTGGCCACGTTGAAGATGGGCTTCATCGTGGTGCCCGAGGCATAGACGAAGCTCTGCAGCTTCTCGCGGTAGGCGTCGAGGTCGGCGATGGGCCGGGTGGCCACGCCGGAGTCGGCCGCGGCCTTGGCCACGGCCGGCGCGATGCGCATCATCAGCCGCGGGTCGAAGGGCTTGGGGATCAGGTACTCGGGCCCGAAGCTCAGCGTCGCGCCGGCATAGGCGGCAGCCACCACCTCGCTTTGCTCGGCCTGGGCGAGTTCGGCGATGGCGTGCACCGCGGCGATTTCCATCTCGTCGGTGATCGTGGTGGCCCCGCAGTCCAGCGCCCCACGGAAGATGTAGGGAAAGCACAGGACGTTGTTGACCTGGTTGGGGTAGTCGGTGCGGCCGGTGGCCATGATGGCGTCGTCGCGCACGGCCTTGACCTCTTCCGGCAGGATCTCGGGCGTGGGGTTGGCCAGCGCCAGGATGAGGGGCTTGGCGGCCATCTTCGCCACCATCTCCGGCTTGAGCACGCCACCGGCAGACAGGCCCAGGAAGATGTCGGCGCCTTCGATCACCTCGGCCAGGGTGCGCAGCGGGGTGTCTTGCGCGAACTGGGCCTTGTCCGGGTCCATGAGTTCGGTGCGGCCCTGGTAGACCACACCGGCAATGTCGGTGACCCAGATGTTCTCGCGCGGGATGCCCAGCTTCACCAGCAGGTTCAGACAGGCCAGGGCGGCCGCGCCAGCGCCGGAGGTGACCAGCTTGACCTGCCGCAGATCCTTGCCCACCACCTTCAGGCCGTTGATGACGGCCGAGCCCACGACGATGGCCGTGCCGTGCTGGTCGTCGTGGAAGACCGGGATCTTCATGCGTTCGCGCAGGCGGCGTTCGACGTAGAAGCAGTCTGGCGCCTTGATGTCCTCGAGGTTGATGCCCCCGAAGCTGGGCTCGAGCGCGGCGATGATGTCCACCAGCTTGTCGAGGTCGTGCTTCTCGTTGATCTCGATGTCGAAGACGTCGATGCCGGCGAATTTCTTGAACAGCACCCCCTTGCCTTCCATCACCGGCTTGGCCGCCAGCGGGCCGATGTCGCCCAGGCCCAGCACGGCCGTGCCGTTGGTGACCACCGCGACCAGGTTGCCGCGGGAGGTGTAGCGAAAGGCGTTGGCCGGGTCGGCCACGATTTCCTCGCAGGCCGCGGCCACGCCGGGCGAATAGGCCAGGGCGAGGTCGCGTTGGTTGACGAGCTGCTTGGTGGCGGCGATGGCCACCTTGCCGGGGGTGGGGAACTCGTGGTACTCGAGGGCGGCCTGGCGCAGTTCGGCGCGTTTGTCTTCGGCAGACGACATGGTGATTCCCTTGTGAGCTCGGCGGGTCGGACGGCGGCCCACCGGCCGCGGCGCGCTGCCACGGTGGGCCAGGATTGTAGGAGGGGGGCAGCCGGCCGGCGTGCGTTTCCCGCATGGGCCGATGCGCAGGCCGCATCGCGGCCAGTGTGGCAAAGCCCGCGGCGGCCGCCGATTCGCAAAAGTGCGTACGCCGCTCCCAGGGGCCGGGGGCGATAGTGTCGTGGCAGGTTCTGACGGCCGCGCAAGCCTCACAATGCCATGATGTCCACCGAGCTGCCACCGCCCGTCCGGCCGCGCCCCTGGCGCAGGCCCATGTTGTGGGGTGCGCTCGTGGCCTTGCTGGTGGTGGCGCAAACCGCGCTGGTCAAGCTCACCATGGAGTACGAGACGGCGCGAGCCCAGGACCGCGTCGAACGGGCGGCCGCCGAGGCAGCCGGCGAGGTCCGGCAGAGCCTGTCGCGCGACCTGCAAAGCCTGCAGGCGCTGCTGTGGAACGAGCCCTCACTGCCGCAGTGGCGCGCCGATGCGGCCGACCTGCTGCGCGCGCGCCGCGAGCTGGTGCGCATCGAGCGCCGAGACCTGGACTTCCGCCTGATCCAGGGGGTGGACAGCCCCTATCGCACACCGCTGTTCACCGTGATCCCGCGCGACGAACTGCGGGTGGATGCCGAGGTGGCCTGCGCCAACGCGCGCCGCTTGTCGGGGCCGGCCTACTCGCGCAGCTATTTCGTGCCCCTGCCCGGCGGCCTGGGCCTGGAGGTCATGGACGTGTGCCTGCCGGTGACCGAACAGGCCCGCCTGTCGGGGTTCATGGTGGCCTCCTATGCGCTGCAAAGCGTGCTCGGCGAGGCCGTTGCGCCCGAGACGGCCAAGGGCTACGAGCTGGCCTTCGTCGAGGGCGACGGCACCCGTCTGGCACGCGCCGGGGCGGTGCCACGCGGCCAGGGGGTCTTCGTGGCCCAGCGCCTGATCGACCTGCCGGGCAACACCCTGCAGTTGCGCCTGGACAGCGGGGCGGGTCAACCGGCCCTGATCCCCAACCTGGCGGTGGCCCTGGTGCTGGGGCTGTCGCTGGCGCTGGCGGCGGTGGTGGCGCTGCTGGCGCGCGACGTGCGGCGCCGCGCCCAGGCCGAGCACGATCTCGCCGAGGCCCTGGCCTTTCGCAAGGCCATGGAGGATTCGCTGGTCACCGGCTTGCGCGCGCGCGACCTGGACGGGCGCATCACCTATGTCAACCCGGCCTTCTGCGCGATGGTGGGTTTCGAGCCGCACGAGCTGATCGGCAAGACCATCGGTCAGGACTCCCCGCCGTACTGGCCCCCCGAGATGGTGCAGGAATACACGCAGCGCCAGCAGGTGCGGCTGTCGGGCACCTTGCCCCCGCGCGAGGGCTACGAGACCACCTTCATGCGCCGCAACGGCGAGCGCTTCCCGGTGATGGTCTACGAAGCCCCGCTGGTCGACCGCGAGGGGCGGCAGGCGGGCTGGATGGGGGCCGTGCTCGACCTGAGCGACCAGCGGCGCGTCGAGGAACTGTCGCGTCAGCAGCACGAGAAGCTGCAGGCCACGGCGCGGCTGGCCACGGTGGGCGAGATGGCCTCGCTGCTCAGCCACGAGCTCAACCAGCCGCTGGCGGCCATCTCCAGCTACGCCACGGGGTCGGTGAACCTGATGCGCAGCGGCCCGGTGGACGCCGACATGCAGGCCATGATCCTGCAGGCGCTGGAGCGCATCGCCGAACAGGCCGAGCGTGCCGGCCGGGTGATCAAGAGCGTGCACGACTTCGTGCGCCGGCGCGAGCACATCCGCGAGGCTCTGCGCGCTGACCAGCTCATCGACGCCATCATGCCCCTGGTGCGCCTGCAGGCGCGCAAGAGCGCCACGCGCATCGAGCTGGACTGGCCCGGGCCGGGGGCACCGGTACCGCGCGTGGTGTGCGACCGCACGATGGTCGAGCAGGTGCTGCTCAACCTCACGCGCAACGCCATCCAGGCCATGGAGGATCAGCCGCTGGAGCGGCGCGTGCTGCGCATCCGGGTGCGCCAGGCCGATGCGCGCTGGGTGCGTTTCTCGGTGATCGACCAGGGCGCGGGCATCGCACCCGAGGTGGCCTCTCGGCTGTTCACCCCCTTTTTCACGACCCGCAGCGAAGGCATGGGCCTGGGTCTGAGCCTGTGCCGCACGGTGATCGAGCAGCACGGCGGTGCGCTGGTGTTCGAAAATCTCGGGGAAGGCGCCGGCACGGAGTTCCGTTTCACCCTGCCGGCCGAGCGGGCGGCGCCGCGCCGCAACGCGCCGCCGCAGACCACCCCCAGCGAGGAGCCCACGCGATGACCGTTCCTGCCGACGCCGGCATCCCCACCGTCTACCTCGTCGATGACGAGGACGTGCTGCGCGACGCCCTGGCCTGGCTGCTGCGTTCGCGCCGGCTGCTGTCCGAGGGCTACGCCTCGGCCGAGGCTTTCGAGGCCTTTCTGGACCAGCGTCGCATCTCGGGCCCGCTGGACCTGCGCGACCCGAGCTGCCTGCTGCTGGACGTGCGCATGCCGGGCATGAGCGGGCTGGCGCTGTTCGACCGCCTGATCGAACGCGGCCTGGTCGAGGCGCTGCCGGTGATCTTCCTCACCGGCCATGCCGACGTGCCCACCGCGGTGGCGGCGGTCAAGCGCGGGGCCTTCGATTTCGTCGAGAAGCCCTTTTCCGACAACGCGCTCGTCGACCGTGTCGAACAGGCCCTGGCGCGCAGCGCCGAGGTGCTGGCGCACCTGCGCACCGTGCAGGCCATCCATCGCCGCCTGGCCGAACTGACCGACCGCGAGCGCGACGTGATGCGCCTGGTGGTGGAGGGCCGGCCCAACAAGCTCATCGCCGACGAGCTGGACATCAGCGTGCGCACCGTCGAGGTCCACCGTGCGCGGGTGTTCGAGAAGATGGAGGTGAAGTCTGCCGTCGAGCTGGCCAACCTGCTGCGCGAGCTGCCCACCCCTCCGATCGCCTGAGCATGTCCCTGGGTGAATTCGAGCTGATCGCGCGGCATTTCACGCGCCCTGTGCGCCGCGCCGCGCTCGGCGTGGGCGACGACTGCGCCCTGCTGTCCCTGACGCCGGGCCAGCAGCTTGCCACCTCGACCGACCTGCTCATCGAGGGGCGGCATTTCCTGTCCACGGTGGCCCCGGAGCGCCTGGGCCACAAAGCCTTGGCGGTCAACCTGTCGGACCTGGCCGCCTGCGGGGCACGCCCGCTGGCCTTCACGCTCAGCCTGGCCCTGCCACAGGCCGAGGAAGCCTGGCTTGCGGGATTTGCGCGCGGGCTGTTCGCACTGGCCGACGCCCACGGCTGCGAGCTGGTGGGCGGCGACACCACGCGCGGGCCGCTGGCAATCAACGTCAGCATCTTCGGCGAGGTGCCTGCCGGCCAGGCCCTGTTGCGCAGCGGCGCGCGGCCCGGCGACGAGCTGTACGTGAGCGGCCGCCTGGGCGATGCACGGCTGGCGCTGGAGGTCTTCCGCGGCACGGTGAGCCTGCCTGGCGAGGCCTTCGAGCGCGTGCGCATCGCGATGGAATGCCCACAGCCGCGCGTGGCGCTGGGCCTGGCCCTGCGCGGCGTGGCCAGCAGCGCGATCGATCTGTCCGACGGCCTGCTGGGCGACCTCGGCCACGTGCTGCAGCGCTCGGGCTGCGGAGCGCGTCTGGAGGTGGACGCCGTGCCGCGCAGCGCCGAGCTGGCCGCCCAGCCGCTGGCGCTGCAGCGCCTGTGCACCCTGGCCGGCGGGGACGACTACGAGCTGCTCTTCACCGCCCCGGCCGCGCAGCGGCAGGCCGTGGCTCATGCGGCACAGGCCGCCGGCGTGCCCGTCAGCCGCATCGGCTGCATCGAGGCCGAGCCTGGGCTGCGCCTGATGGATGCACAGGGCCAGCCCCTGCCGAACACCTGGACTTCCTTCGACCATTTCCGAACGTGACCCTTGCCACTTCCAACATGACCCCCGGCGCCGCGCCCGAAGGCCCGGTGCGTCCCACCGGGCGCTTCCTCTGGTCCCATCCCGCCCATGCGATCGCGCTGGGCTTTGGCAGCGGGCTCAGTCCCTGGGCGAGCGGCACCGTGGGCACGCTGTGGGCCTGGCTGAGCTTTCTCGTGCTCGATCCCTGGCTGGCCGACCGGCACTGGGCCGGGCTGCTCGTCTTCGGGACCCTCGTGGGGTGGTGGGCCTGCACCGTCACCGCCGGCCACCTGCGCACCCAGGACCCGGGCTGCATCGTCTGGGACGAGATCCTCGCCTTCTGGACCGTGCTGTGGCTGGTCACACCCACCTCGAGCGAGGCGCTGTGGTCGCGCCACCTGGCCGCGTTCATCCTGTTCCGCGCCTTCGATGCCCTCAAGGCCGGCCCGGTGGGCTGGGCCGACCGCGCGTTCAAGGGGGGCGGCTGGCGCGGGGGCTTCGGTATCCTGTTCGACGATTTCGTCGCGGCGCTGTGCACCCTGCTGGTGATTGCGCTGTGGGTCTTCTTCACCGCGTGATGGACAGCCTCGGACTCGATCGGCTCGTCGAAGTGCAGGCCCTCGAAACCCTGCTGGGTGCACTCGCCCAGGGCCTAAAGGGGCGGGGGTGGCGCCTGGTGACGGCCGAATCCTGCACCGGCGGGCTCGTGGCCGCGGCTTGCACCTCGATGGCCGGCTCCAGCGACTGGTTCGAGCGGGGTTACGTCACTTACTCCAACCAGGCCAAGAGCGAGGCGCTGGGCGTGCCGCCGGACTTGATCGAGCGCCACGGTGCGGTCAGCCGCGAGGTGGCCATGGCCATGGTCATGGGGGCCCTGCAGCGCTCGGGGGCGCAGGTTGGCGTGGCCACCACCGGCATCGCCGGCCCGGGCGGCGGCAGCCCACGCAAACCCGTGGGCACGGTGTGGTTCGCCTGGGCCCGCGGCCAGGACTTCGTCGAGACCGAATGCCGGCGCTTTGCCGGCGACCGCACCCAGGTGCGTGCGGCGGCCACGCGGCATGCGCTGCAACGGGTGCGCGCCCTGCTGGAGGCCGCCCCGTGACGATCCTGCTGGCCGGGACGTTCGACCCGGGCGAAGCCGAGCAGTGGCTGGCCTGCCTGGAGGCTGCGCTGCCTGGCGAGCGCTGGGTGCGCCAGCGCGAGGAGGCCGACGACATCGACATCGCCGTGGTGGCCAACCCGCCGCCGGGCAGCCTGCAGGGCCTGGCCGGCCTGCGCCTGATCCAGTCGCTGTGGGCCGGGGTGGACAAGCTGCTGCGCGACCCCACCGTGCCCACCGGCGTGCCGCTCGCACGCATGGTCGACCCGGCGATGAACACCGCGATGGCCGAGACCGCGCTGTGGGCCGTGCTGCACCTGCACCGCGACCACGACCTGTACACCGCCCAGCAGCGCGAACGGTGCTGGCAACAGCACCCCCAGCGCCGTGCCGACGAAGTGCACGTGGCCGTGCTGGGCCTGGGCGAGATGGGCCGCGCCACGGCGCGGCGCCTGGTGGCCAACGGCTACCGCGTGAGCGGCTGGAGCCGGCGCGGCATGGCCATGCCGGGGGTGGAGGTCGCACGGGGCCGCCAGGGCCTGCACGCCCTGCTGGGCGAGGCCGACATCGTGGTCAACCTGCTGCCGCTTACGCCGGACACCCAGGGCCTCTTCAACGCCACCACGCTGGCCGCGATGCGGCCGGGCGCCTCGCTCGTCAACCTCGCGCGGGGCGGGCATGTGGTCGAGACCGATCTGCTGGCCGCCCTCGATGCCGGCCACCTGCGTCATGCCGTGCTCGATGTCTTCCGTGACGAACCTCTGCCGCAGCACCATCCCTTCTGGGGGCATCCGCGCGTGACGGTACGCCCCCATGTGGCGGCCGCGACCGATCCGCGCTCGGCGGCACAGGTGGTGGCGCGCAACATCCGCGCGCTGCGCGAGGGCCGGCCGCTGGCCCATCTGGTGGATCGGGCGGTGGGCTACTGAGCCAACGGCTTCAAAGCAAGACACCGCGGCCCCGCCGGCGGGGCCGGGCCAGTGATGCCGGCGCAGGGCTCGGCCAACATCAGCGTCAGCCGCCGCAGGGCCTGCCAGGGGTCGGCCGGCCAGTCCGGATGGGGCAGGCCCTTGACCAGGCCGTCGCAGACCTGGGCGGCCTGCAGCAGGCCGTGCAGCACCGTGTCGGGCAGGCGGGGCAGCACACGCTCGTAGAGCTTTTCCTTCACACCCCAGACCCGGTTCTCGCGCAAGGCCATCGGCAGCGGGCGGCCCGCCGCGGTGGCATCCTTCACGCGCTTGAGCGCACGGATGTCTTCGGCCAGCGTCCAGTGCACCAGCACGGCGGCCTCGCCCTCGGCCTGCAGGCCATCGAGCATGCGCAGCGCACGGGCCACCTGGCCGGCCAGCACGGCCTCGGTGAACTTGTAGACGTCGTAGCGCGCCACGTTGAGCACCGCAGCCTCGACCTGCTCGAAGCTGAGTTCCCCCTCGGGGTACAGCAGGCCGAGCTTCTGGATCTCCTGGTGGGCGGCCAGCAGATTGCCTTCGACCCGGTCGGCGAAGAAGGCCAGCGTGCGCTGCCCGGCCTCGCCGGCCTGCACGCGCTGGCCCTGGGCGGCCAGGCGCTGTGCAATCCACTGGGGCAGGGCCTTGCGGTCGATGGGGTCGATGCGCACACTCACGCCGGCGGCGTCCAGGGCGCTGAACCAGGCGCTGGCCTGCGTGGCCTTGTCCAGCCGCGGCAGGATCACCAGCGTCACGACCTCCTCGCCCAGCCCCCCGGCAACCGCCTGTGCATAGCGCTGCAGCGCCTCGCTGCCGTCCTTGCCCGGCTTGCCGCTGGGAATGCGGATCTCCACCAGCCGTCGGGCCGAGAACAGCGACAGCGCCTGGGCCCCGGCGAGCAGCTCGCTCCAGTCGAACCCCGGCCCGGCAACGGTGTAGACGCTGCGCTCGCCATGGCCGGCAGCCCGGGCGGCCGCGCGGATCGCGTCGCCGGCCTCCTGAACCTGCAGCGGCTCGTCGCCGTGCACGACGTACAAACCGCGCAAGCCCTGACGCAGATGCGCGACCAGTTGATCGAAGCGCACTTGCATGGGCCTGACTCAGCGCTGCAGCGCCGCCAAGCGGCGAATCACCTGGGCGGCGATGTCCTCGCGCATGCTGCGCAGCAGCTGCGCCTCCTCGCTCTCCTTGGCCAGCGAGGCGGTCTCGTTGTAGCTCATGGCTTGATTGAGCGACAGCTGCGTTTCGTCCAACCACAGCTCGCCATCGGAGCGGCGCAGACGAAAGCGCAACCGCAGCTGCAGCGTCAGCTCGCGGATCTGGCCGGCCGAGGTGCGGCTGCCCACGCCGCGCTGGAAGCCGTCTTCCAGCACCTCGAAGACGGCCTCGGCCTGGCGCGGGTCGTCCACCAGGCGCAGGTCCGGCACCGCGGCGAGCTGGCGGCGCAGTTCCTGGCCCATTGGTGACAGCGGGTCGAAACCCAGGCGCAGGCTGCGAAAGGGCAGGCTCGTGGCACCGCGCAGCCGAAAACCACAGCCGGCCAGCAGGCCCAGACCGGCCAGCGCCAGCACGGGCCGGCGCGCAAGACGGGGCTCAGACCACCACATTCACGAGACGCCCAGGCACCACGATGACCTTCCTGGCCGGCTTGCCCTCGCTGAATTTCGCGAACTCCGGCGCGGCCAGTGCGGCGGCCTCGATGGCCGCCTTGTCGGCGCTGGCCGCCACTTTGATCGCCCCGCGCAGCTTGCCATTGACCTGCAAGACGAGCTCGATCTCGTCTTGCACCAGCGCGGCTTCGTCCACCAGCGGCCAGGGCGCGTCGAGCAGATCGCCGAAGCGCTGGGCATACCCCAGCTCGCTCCACAGCACGTGGGTGAGGTGGGGGCAGGCCGGATAGAGCACGCGCAGCAAGATGCCCAGCCCTTCGCCCACGGCCCAGGCCGCGTAGTCGGCGCCGGCATCGGCGCGGGCGTCGAAGCCCTCCAGCGCGTTGAGCATCTTCATGCAGGCCGACACCACGGTGTTGTACTGCATGCGCTCGTAGTCATGCGTGGCCTGCTGCAGCAGCCGGTGGATCTCCAGGCGCAGCTTCTTCACCTCGACCGGCGCGGCGTGCCAGATGATCTCGGTGGCCAAGCCCGGCATCAGCATCTTCGCCGGCAGGTCGCGGTGGGCCTGGGCATAGTTCCAGACGCGGCGCAGGAAGCGGTGGGCCCCCTCGACGCCAGCGTCGTTCCACTCCAGCGTGGCCTCCGGCGGCGCGGCGAACATCGTGAACAGGCGGGCGGTGTCGGCGCCGTAACGGTCGATCAGGTCCTGCGGGTCCACGCCGTTGTTCTTGCTCTTGCTCATCGTGCCCACGCCTTCGTAGGTCACGGCCGAGCCGTCGCGCTTGAGCCGGGCCCCGGTGATACGGCCTTGATCGTCGTAGACGTTGTCCACCTCGTGTGGCCAGAAGTACTCGATGCCGCCCTTGTCGGTGCGGCGCGAGTAGATGTGGTTGAGCACCATGCCCTGGGTGAGCAGCTTGGTGAAGGGCTCGTCTACCTTCACCAGGCCCAGATCCCGCATCACCTTGGTCCAGAAACGTGCATACAGCAGGTGCAAGATGGCATGTTCGATGCCGCCGATGTACTGGTCCATCGGCATCCAGTACTGCGCGCCCTCGGCCACCATGCGGTCGTCACGCTTCGGGTCGCAGTAGCGCATGTAGTACCACGCGCTGTCCACGAAGGTGTCCATCGTGTCGGTCTCGCGGCGCGCCGGCTTGCCGCAGCGGGGGCAGTCCACCTTCAGGAAGCTCTCGCACTTGTTCAGCGGGTTGCCTGAGCCATCGGGAATCAGGTCCTCGGGCAGCACCACCGGCAGATCCTGCTCGGGCACCGGCACGGCGCCGCAGTCGTCGCAGTGGATGATGGGAATCGGCGTGCCCCAGTAGCGCTGGCGGCTGATGCCCCAGTCGCGCAGGCGCCAGGTGGTCTTCTTCTCGCCCAGCCCCTTGGCGGCCAGCAGCTCGGCGACCTTGTCGACCGCGGCGGCGTAGGACAGGCCGTCGAGCACACCCGAGGCAATGCAGCGCCCGCGCTGCTTGTCGGCATACCACTCGGCCCAAGCCTCGGTGGAATAGCGCTCGCCCTCGACGGCGACCACCTGCTTGATCGGCAGCCCGTACTTCTTCGCGAACGCGAAGTCACGCTCGTCATGCGCCGGCACGCCCATCACCGCGCCGTCGCCATAGCTCATCAGCACGTAGTTGCCCACCCACACGGGCACAGCCTCGCCGGTCAGAGGATGTTGCACGGTCAGGCCGGTGGGCATGCCCTCCTTTTCTTTGAGCGCCAGCTCGGCCTCGGTGGTGCCGCCTTGCTTGCAGCGCTCGATGAAGGCCGCCAGTTCGGGACGTCGCGCCGCCGCATGCGTGGCCAGCGGGTGTTCAGGCGCCACGGCGCAAAACGTCACGCCCATGATGGTGTCGGCGCGCGTGGTGAAGACGTACAGCCGCCCGTCCTGGATCAGTGCCCCCGAGGCGTCGCGGATCTCGTGCGGGAAGGCAAAGCGCACCCCCTCGCTCTTGCCGATCCAGTTCTCCTGCATCAGGCGCACACGCTCGGGCCAGCCGCTCAGGTGGTGCTGCACGTGGTCGAGCAGCTCCTGCGCGTACTTCGTGATCTTGAGGTAGTAGCCGGGGATCTCGCGCTTTTCCACCAGCGCGCCCGAGCGCCAGCCGCGTCCGTCGATCACCTGCTCGTTGGCCAGCACGGTCTGGTCCACCGGGTCCCAGTTCACCACCTGGGTGCGGCGCTCGGCGATGCCCGCCTCCAGCATCTTCAGGAAGAGCCACTGGTTCCACTTGTAGTAATCGGGCGAGCAAGTGGCGATCTCGCGCGACCAGTCGATGGCCAGGCCCATGGCCTGCATTTGCCCCTTCATGTGGGCGATGTTGGCGTAGGTCCACTGCGCCGGCGGCACCTTGTTCTTCATCGCCGCGTTCTCGGCGGGCAAGCCGAAGGCGTCCCAGCCCATGGGCATGAGCACGTTGTAGCCGTTCATGCGCAGGTAGCGCGTCAACATGTCGTTGATCGTGTAGTTGCGCACGTGGCCCATGTGCAGCTTGCCCGAGGGGTAGGGCAGCATCGAGCAGGCGTAGAACTTCTTGCGGCTCGCATCCTCGGTGACGCGGTAGGCGTCGCGGGCTTGCCAGTGGGCCTGGGCGGCGGCCTCGACCTGGCGGGGATCGTAGGGCGTGGTCTCGGTGCTCATGGTGCGGGAGGACGGCTTTCTTATTGGAGGCCCAACACGTCGGCCATGTCGAACAGGCCGCGCTCCTGGGCGGCCAGGAAACGCACGGCGCGCAGGCTGCCCTGGGCATAGGTGGCACGGCTGCTGGACTTGTGCGTGATCTCGATGCGCTCGCCGGTGCCGGCAAACAGCACGGTGTGGTCGCCCACGATGTCGCCGCCGCGCACGGTGGCAAAGCCGATGGTGGAGGGGTCGCGCTCGCCGGTCACGCCCTCGCGGCCGTAGACGGCGCATTGCGCAAGGTCGCGGCCCAAGGCCTGGGCCACCACCTCGCCCATCTTCAGCGCGGTGCCGCTCGGAGCATCGACCTTGTGACGGTGATGGGCCTCGATGATCTCGATGTCGTAGCCCTGCGCCAACGCCTTCGCGGCGGTCTCGAGCAGCTTGAGCACGACGTTGACACCCACGCTCATGTTGGGCGCCATCACGATGGCGATGTCTTGCGCGATGCGTGCGATCTCGGCTTTCTCAGCTTCGGAAAAGCCGGTGGTGCCGATCACGGCCTTCACGCCCAGTTCGCGGCAGACCTGCAGGTGGGCCAGCGTGCCCTCGGGGCGGGTGAAGTCGATCAGGAAGCGCGCATCCTTCAGGCCGGCGCGCAGGTCGGCGCCGATGCTCACACCGCTGCTGCGGCCCAGGAAAGCGGCGGCATCCTGACCGAGGGCCGGGCTGCCCTCGCGGTCAAGGGCGCCGGCCAGCCGGCAGTCGTCGGCGGCCAGCACGGCTTCGATCAGCACGCGGCCCATGCGGCCGGAGCTGCCGGCAATGGCGATGGGATGGGTCATGTCAGGACTCGTCGGGCGAAAAAAGGCAGAGGGTAGGACCGGCCCTCAGCGGGCCGCCGGTTCCAGCGGGGGGTACTCGCGCGTCGGCGGCTCGGCCGCAGCAGCGGCGGCGGGCTCGGCCGCCGGGCGCGGGGCGGGCAGTTGGCGCATCTGCTCCTCGGTGAGCTGCAGGACCGGCACGCTGCGCGGCTTGCGGAAGTTGTCGATCGAGGCGACGAAGGCCTCCTCGGTGGGCAGCTCGTCGGCGTCCAGGCGCACCAGGCGGTCGCCTTCGAAATGGGCGGTGACGCGGCGCGTCTGCGGCTGCGTGCCGGCGCGACGGATCGCAAAAACGTAGTCCCAGCGGTCGGCGTGGAAGGGGTCGGTCAGCAGCGGCGAGCCCAGGATCTCGCGCACCTGGGTGCGGCTCATGCCGGGGCGCACGGCGCGGGCCATCTCGGCGGTGACCACGTTGCCCTGCACCACTTCCACGCGGTAGGGGGTGAGCAGGCCCAGCACGGCGCCGTCGTCGCGCGCGGCGCAGCCGGCCAGCGACAACAGGGCGAGGGCGGCAAGGGCGGGACGCAAAGCTTGGGTCATCAGGGTTTCTCGGGAGAGGGCAGACGAGCGCAGGCGGGCCCGATATGATGCGAAGATTCTACCCAGCACGGTGCCGGCGCTTCGCAGCGCGCCGAATGTCCACAAGCCTGCGGAGTGCCCATGACCACCCTGGAAGAACTCAAGAGCAGCGGCCTGAAAGCCACCTTGCCCCGCATGAAGATCCTCGAGATCTTCCAGAAGGGCACGATGCGCCACATGACGGCCGAGGATGTCTACAAGGCCTTGCTGGCCGAGGGCTCGGACATCGGGCTGGCCACGGTCTACCGGGTGCTGATGCAGTTCGAACAGGCCGGCATCCTCTCGCGCAACCATTTCGAGGCCGGCAAGGCCGTCTTCGAGCTCAACGAGGGCAAGCACCACGACCACCTGGTGTGCGTGGTGTGCGGCCGCGTCGAGGAGTTCTTCGACCCGGAGATCGAACGGCGTCAGCAGCAGATCGCCAAAGAACGCGGCTACGAGCTGCAGGACCACTCGCTGGCCCTGTACGTGGTGTGCGGCCGCGAGGGCTGCAAGGGCCATCACGGCGAACGCTGAGCAGGGCCGGACGGCGGCCGCTCACAGGCTGGTGTCGTCGCGTTCCATGGCGCGCTGGTGGCGCTCGATGAATTCCTTGTAGGTGTCGATGCCGCGCAACTGCAAGATGGTGTTGCGTACGGCGGCCTCCACCAGCACGGCCAGGTTGCGGCCGGCGTCCACCGCGATCACCACCTTGCGCACCGGCAGGCCCAGCACGTCCTCATACAACGGCTCGTAGGGCAGGCGCTCGAAGTCGCGCTCCATCGTCTCTTTGCGCACCAGGTGCACGATGAGCTTCAGGCGCATCTTGCGGCGCACCGCGGTCTCGCCGAAGATGGCCTTGATGTCGAGCAGGCCGATGCCGCGCACCTCCAGCAGGTTCATCAGCAGCTCGGGGCAGCGGCCCTCGATGGCCGTCTGCGAGACGCGGTACAGGTCCACCGCGTCGTCGGCCACCAGGCCGTTGCCGCGCGAGATCAGCTCCAGGCCCAGTTCGCTCTTGCCCAGGCCCGACTCGCCGGTGAGCAGCACGCCCAGGCCCAGGATGTCCATGAAGACGCCGTGGCGCGTGGTGCGCTCGGCGAAATGCAGCGCGAGGTAGCTGCGCAGCACGTCGATGACGAAGCCGGCCGATTCTTGGGTGACGAACAGCGGGATCTCGGCACGCTCGCACATCGCCACGAGCTGGTCGGGCGGGGTCTGACCATCGGCCACCACCAGCACCGGCGGCTCCAGCGTGACGATGCGGGCGATGCGACGGGCCTGGTCCTCGGGCTCGGCGTTGGCCAGGTAGTCGACCTCGCGCCGGCCGACGATCTGCACCCGGTAGGGATGGATGTAGTTGAGGTAGCCCACCAGATCAGCGGCCGACTGGGCATCGCGCACGGCGACTTCGTCGAAGCGGCGTTCGGGATGGGCGTGGCCGGCGATCCACTGCCACTTGAGCGCGGCCCGGTGGGCCTCGAACAGGGCCTCGGCACTGATGACGGTGGGCTTCATGGGGCGGGTTGTAACCGCTTTCGGTGGGGGCTGTCACCCTAGTGGGTCCGCTGCACCAGCCCCGCTCCGGTGGCCAAGGTTCAGGCCACCGATTTCAGCGGTTCCCAGTTGGAGATCAGCTCGTGAACCTTGGCGGCCTCGGTCTCGGTCTTCAGGCGCTCGCGCAATTCTCGGTCGCTGAGCAGCTCGGCGATCTCGGAGAGGATCTCCAGGTGGCGCTGGGTGGCCGCCTCAGGCACCAGCAGGAAGATCAGCAGGCTGACGGGCTCGTCGTCGGGGGCGTCGAAGGGGATGGGCTGCTGCACCCGCAGCACGGCGGCCAGCGGGTTCTTCAGGCCCTTGATACGGCCATGCGGGATGGCCACGCCATGGCCCAGGCCCGTGGAGCCCAGGCGTTCGCGGGCAAAAAGATTGTCCGTCACGGTCGCGCGGGCGATGGCGTGCTGGTTCTCGAACAGCAGGCCGGCGTGCTCGAAAGCCCGCTTCTTGCTAGTGGCGTCCACGTTCACCAGCACGTTGCTGGCGGGGAGGATGGCTGCGAGACGGTTCATGCGGTCACCGCGCCGGGCTTGGCGGTTGGGGTCAACCTGTGCCCACGCGTCTTCGTGACAAAACGTTGAATTATAGGAAGCGCCCCTGTGGCGTATAGAGCGCACTCCCCAGCGACCTCGGGCATTGTGCACAGCTTGTTGCGTCGCAGCAAGCGCCGCGGGCAGCCGCTCAGGAAGGCAAACGGCGGCCCGCAGGCCGCCGGCGCCAATGCAATGTGTGTGTTCACTTATGACACTGGCTCGTCCATGTCGCCGTTGAGGCGCTTGGGCGAGCGGTGGTGATGGTCCTGCAGACGATCCTTGTGCTTGACGACTTGGCGGTCGAGCTTGTCCATGAGTTCGTCGATTGCGGCGTACAGGTCCTCATGGGCGGTTTCGCAGAAGATGTCCTTGCCCTTGACGTGCAGGTTGACCTCGGCTTTCTGGCGTCGCTCCTTTTCCTTCAGTTTCTCGACCGTGAGCAGCACGTTGATGTCCACCACCTGGTCGAAATGCCGGGTGACCCGGTCGAGCTTGGTGAGCACATACTCGCGCAGAGCGGGTGTCACTTCCAGGTGGTGGCCACTGATCGTCAGATTCATTCGAACCTCCTTTCCGAGGGAGTGAGGGAGTCGTGCCCCAGGAGGGTGCGCCGACCCGGGCCGATGGCCCGAACCCAGTGTGCTCCTCGGGGGCCGTCGTGACAAGACGGTGACGCAATACCCGAAACCCGGGTGCGGCCGCTCTCCCCAAGCGGGCCGAGCTGGGGCATGATTCATCGCTGGACATCGCCAGCCGCCGCTGGACGTGTCGTCCGGCCCCCTCCCCCCCTATCGACTCCAAGCCCTTGAGCCAGGTCAAGGCCGGCGCGCCGCTGGCCGCTAGGCTGACGGCAACGATGTCGTGACGACAGGGGAGTCCCGTCTTGAGCATCCGCAACCTGGACGCGATGTTCCGCCCGGCCTCGGTGGCCGTGATCGGTGCCTCCGACCGTGAGGGCAGCCTGGGCCGGCTGGTGATGCACAACTTGCAGGCCGGCGGCTTTGCCGGTCCGGTGTGGCCGGTCCATCCGCGGCGCGAGTTCGTGGCCGGGCAGCGGGCCTGGCCTTCGGTTGCGGCCCTGCCCGGCGTGCCCGACCTGGCCGTGCTGTGCACGCCCGCGCCCACGGTGCCGGCCCTGGTGGCCGAACTCGGGGCACGTGGCACACGGGCGGCTGTGGTGCTCAGTGCCGGCCTGGGCTCAGTGTCGGCCGACGGCGGGCGCAGCCTGCGCCAAGCCATGCTGGAGGCGGCCCGGCCACACCTGCTGCGCATCCTCGGTCCCAACTGCGTGGGCCTGCTGGTGCCGGGATGGCGCCTGAACGCGAGCTTTGCCCATACCGGGGCCCGGCCCGGCTCGCTGGCCTTCGTCTCGCAGTCCGGCGCCCTGGCCACCGGGCTGCTGGACTGGGCCAATGCACGTGATCTGGGCTTCTCGCACTTCGTCTCGCTGGGCAATGCCGCCGACGTGGACTTCGGGGATTTGCTGGACTATCTGGCCACCGATGCCTCGACCCGGGCGATCCTGATGTACATCGAATCCATCCAGGCGGCGCGCAAGTTCATGTCGGCTGCACGCGCGGCCGCGCGCAACAAGCCCGTGCTGGTCGTCAAGGCGGGCCGGGCCCCCGAGGGGGCCCGGGCGGCGGCCTCGCACACCGGGGCGATCGCCGGTGGCGATGCGGTCTTCGATGCAGCCGTCCGGCGCGCCGGGATGCTGCGTGTGGACACACTGACCGAGCTGTTCGATGCGGCCGAGACGCTGTCGCGCATGAAGGCACCGGCCGGCGAGCGCCTGGCCATCCTCACCAATGGCGGCGGGGCCGGGGTGCTGGCGGCCGATGCCTTGGCCCTGGGCGGCGGGCGGCTCGCCGAGCTCGGGCCGGCCACGCTACAGGCCTTGGATGCGGTGCTGCCGCCGACCTGGTCGCACGGCAATCCGGTGGACCTGATCGGCGATGCGCCCGTGGCGCGTTACACCGCGGCGCTGGATGCCGTGCTGGGCGACCCGGGTGTGGATGCCGTGCTGTTCATGCACGCGCCCACGGCGATCGTGCCCAGCGAGGCCATCGCCCGGGCCGTGCTGCCGCGCATGCGCGATGCCGCCCGGCCGGTGTTCACCTGCTGGCTGGGTGGGACGGCGGTGGCGCAGGCGCGCTCGCTCACACGCAAAGCCGGCATCGCCGGCTACGACACGCCCGAGCAGGCAGTGCGGGCCTTCTTGCACCGGGTGACCTACCAGCGCAACCAGCAGGCGCTGATGCAGACGCCGCCGTCGGTCCCGGCCGGCCCCCCACCCGACCGGGCGGCGGCCCGGGCCGTGCTGGCGCAGGCCCTGCAGGCCGGACGCCGGCGGCTCGACGAGCCAGAGGCCAAGGCCTTGCTGGCCGCCTATGGCCTGCCGGTGGTCGAGACCCGGGTGGCGGCCGACGAAGCCGCCGCGGTGCAAGCCGCCCAGGCCATCGGCTTTCCAGTGGTGCTCAAGATTCTGTCGCCGCAGATCTCGCACAAGTCCGACGTGGGCGGCGTGGCCCTGGCGCTGCAGGACGCCTCGCAGGTGGCGCAGGCCGCGCAGGCGATGCGCGAGCGGGTGCAGCGACTGCGTCCGGACGCGGTGCTGGCCGGCTATACGGTGCAGGCGATGGTGCAGCGCCCGCGTGCCCACGAACTGCTGGTGGGGGCGCTGAGCGATCCGCTGTTCGGGCCGGCGATCGTGTTCGGCCAAGGCGGCACGGCCGTGGAAGTGGTGCGCGACCGGGCGGTGGCCCTGCCGCCGCTGAACGTGGCGCTGGCGCGTGACCTGATCGGGCGCACGCGGGTGTCGCGCCTGCTGGCGGGCTACCGCGACCGCGCGCCGGTGGACCCGGCGGCCCTCGAGGCGGCGCTGATGGGGGTATCACAGCTCCTGTGTGAGCTGCCCGAGGTGGTGGAACTGGACATCAACCCCTTGCTGGCCGACGACCAGGGCGTGATCGCGCTGGATGCGCGGGTGGTGATTGCACCGGCCACCGGCACGGCGGTGGAGCGCCTGGCGATCCGGCCCTACCCGGTGGAGCTGGAGCACGGCTTCGACTGGGGCGGGCAGCCGATGCGGCTGCGGCCCATCCGTCCGGAGGACGAGCCTGCGCTGCGAGACTTCTACGGCCGGGCCGACCCGCAGGACTTGCGGCTGCGCTTTTTCATGGCGCGCCGCGAGGTGCCGCGCTCGGAGCTGGCGCGCTACAGCCAGATCGACTACGACCGCGAGATGAGCTTCGTGGCCGAGCCGCTGGGTGAGGCGGCCGGCGAGATCTGGGGCGAGGTGCGCGCCGTGTGTGATCCGGACAACCACACCGCCGAGTTTGCGATCCAGGTGCGCAGCGGCCTGCAGGGTCGGGGCCTGGGGCGCTACCTGCTGCAACACATGATCGCCTACCTGCGCGCACGCGGCACGCGCGAGCTGGTGGGCCACTGCCTGCCCGAGAACACTGCGATGAGCACGCTGGCGCGCCAGCTCGGCTTCCGCGTGGACATGACGCGCGAGCCCGGGGCGGTTTGGCTGAGACTGCCGCTGCAGGACGGCTGAGCTCCCTTTGTCGCCTTATCCGGGAAAGCCGCGGGATGCCATCACGCCCCTCTTGGCACGGGCCAGCAGGTTTTGGCAACAGGGTGTGACACGCGCGGCGCGCGGGGCACCGTTGGGGCGTGGCTCCCCCGATCAGGAAGTGTCGGCGCCGCGCAGGTCCAGGTCCCACAACACGTCGTCGCCCAGACGGTAGGCCCGGGCGCGGGGACGCAGGCACTGGCTCATCCGTTGCACCGGTGGCAGTTGCACGCCGGGCCGGCCCTGGCCGATGAGCACCGGGGCCACCATCAGATGCAGCCGGTCGAGCACCCCCTGGGCCAGGCAGCGCGACACCGTCACGCCCCCGCCTTCGACCAGCACCGTGGCCAGCCCCCGTTCGCGCAGGCCCGCCAGCAGGGCCGGCCAGACCACCTGGCCGCGATCGTCGACCAGCCCCGGCACGGCCAGCACCTGGTGCCCCCCCACGCGCTCGGCCGCGCGAGCACGGTCGCGCTCGTCGCAGGCCAGCAGCGTCGGGGCGATGCCATCGGTGAACAGGCCGGACTCGGGCGGCACGCGCAGGTGCACGTCCAGCACCACCCGCGTGGGGTGGGGCCCGTTGACACGCCGGGTGGTCAGCCGCGGGTTGTCGGCCACGGCGGTGCCGGTGCCCACCAGCACCGCGTCACACAAGGCGCGCAGCCGGTGCAGATGGGTCAGGGCCTCGGGGCCGTTGAGCGCGCCGGAATCGCCGCCCTCGGTGGCCACCTGACCGTCCAGGCTCTGGCCGAGCTGGCCCACCACACGGCTGGCATCGGCCGGCACGTCGGCCACCAGCGGCAGCAGCGGGCCGGCCAGCTCGTGCGCGGCCATGGGCCAGGCGCCGTGGAGCTGCCACTGGCCGTCGTGGTGGTGCATGCCCAGCCGGGGGTCGTGCACGGCGGTCAGGCGCGGTGCGGGCCCACGGCCATGGCGACGCCAGTCGGCCGCCTGCAGCAGCAGCGGCCAAAGAGCCTCGCAGGCCTGCGCCGCCGTGCGGCCCAGCGCCAGGATGTTCGGGCCGTTGCGCAGCTCGAAGGTCAAGCCAGGGCCTCCAGGAAGGGGGGCGGGGCCGGCGGGACGCGCCGGATGGGCCTGTGCCGGTAGAGCCCCGCCATCGCGGCTATGCTAGCAGCCTGATGAATGCCTTGATCTCCCCTCTTGCCGCCCTGCCCGCGCAGGATCTGGCCTCGGAACGCGCCGCCATCCGCGTGGACCGGGCCCAGACCGAACTCAAGCATGGCCGTGTGCTCGCACTGCGCTCGGACGCCGGCCCCGTGCTGCTGGCCGCCACGATCGAGACCCTGAGCCCTCCCCGTCTGGCCTGGCTGAGCGGCCTGGGTGTGCCGCTGCGCCTGCTTTTCACTGCCGAGCGGGCCACGGCCCTGGGCCTGGGCGTGGCCGGCAGCGTGAGCCTGCCGCTGCCCCCCGGCGCCAGCGTCGAGCAGTTGCAGGCGCTGGGCGCTGTGACGCTGGAGTTCGGCCCCGAAGGCCGCGCGCGTCTGCCCGCCGGCCTGCCCGATGTCGCCTCGCTGGGCACGCCTGAGCCGGCCACGGCCGTCATGCTGTCGGCTCTGGCCCTGGCCAAGCGGGCCCGCCTGATCCCGGCCCTGGTGGTGGCCGAGATTGGCGCGATCGGCGACGACACCCTGGAAGCCGCCCAGCTCGAGATCGTCAGCGAGGCCGAGGTGACCCAGGTGCGCGAGCAGGGCCATCTGAGCCTGCGCCGCGTGAGCGACGCCCACGTGCCCATCGACGCGCACGACGACTGCACGCTGGTGCTCTTCCGCGAGCTCAACGGCGATGCCGAGCATGTCGCCATCATCGTGGGCCAACCCGACCTGAGCCAGCCGGTGCCGGTGCGGCTGCATTCATCGTGCCTGACCGGCGACCTGCTGGGCAGCCTGCGCTGCGACTGCGGCGACCAGCTCCAGCGCGCCATCGCCCACCTGGCCGAGCGCGGCGGTGTGCTGCTCTACCTGGCCCAGGAGGGCCGTGGCACGGGTCTGGGCAGCAAGCTGCGCGCCTACCGGCTGCAAGACAGCGGCCTGGACACCATCGATGCCGACCAGTACCTGGGCTTCCGCGCCGACGAGCGCGACTTCCAGGCCGCCGTGGCCATGCTCAAGGCATTGGGCGTCACCCGCATCCAGTTGCTGACCAACAACCCGCGCAAGATCGAGGCGCTGCGCCGCGGCGGCATCGACGTGGTCGACCGCATCGCGCTGCACGCACCGCCCACGGCGCACAACGCCCGGTATCTGGCCACCAAGCGCGAACGCGCCGGACACATCAAGCCGGACGACGAGCAGGAGTGAAACCTGCCACTCAGGCCGGCACGCGCGCCCGGAACTTCAGATAGTCGGCCGCGCACTCCTGCGGCCGCTCGATCATCGGCAGGTGTCCGACACCGGGCATGCGGATGAGTTCCGCCTGCGGCATCAGGCCCTGCAGGATGGGGCCGGCGCCCGGGTGCAGCACGCGGTCTTCCTCGCCCCAGACGATGAGGCTGGGCGCCTTCACGGTGCGGGCCCGGTCCTCGATCGGATCGGCCTTGATCTGCTGGTACACCCGCTGCTCCAGCGCGTGGTTGGCGATGCGCTCCTTGGCCATCACCTGGATGTAGGGCATGGGCACCTCGGGCAGCCTGGCCACGGTGAAGGCCAGCGTGCGGGCAAAGTCTTCAGTGCTGCGCACCAGCAGCGGGTTGTCGGCACCGGCCTTCAGCATCTGCGCGAGCTCGCTCGGGGGCGCACTCCACACCCCGCCCGGGGCCAGCAGCCACAGGCTCTTCACCGCCTGCGGATAGCGTGCCGCAAACGCCAGGGCGATGTGCCCGCCCATGGAGTTGCCGCCCAGATGCAGCGCCGGCGCCCCCAGGGCCTGGGCCAGGGCCAGCAGACGCTCGGCCTGGGCGTCGGTGCTGTAGTCGGCCTCCATCGGCTTGGCCGATTCGCCAAAGCCGATGTGGTCGGGCACGATCACGCGATAGTGCGGCGTGAGGTGACGCGCGATGGTGTTGAAGTTGTCCTTGTTGCCGCCAAAGCCGTGCAGCAGCATCAGCGGCTCGCCCCGGCCGCCTTCCAGGTACACGTACTGCAGCCCGCCGGGCAGCGTGATCGAGCGGCGCTGCAACCCCGCGCGTTCGCGCAGGGTGTCGAGCATGTAGCGGACGGTCTTTTCCGGGGCGAGGTGGGCGAAGACTTGGGCGAGCAGGTTCATGGGCGCCGAGCATAGCCCAGGGCCGTGACGCGGCCTGTCACGCCGATGTCACCCCCGCCGCACCCGCAGCCGCTGCCCGTCGGCGGCCACCAGCACCAGGGCCCCATCGGCCGTGAACTCGTGGCGCACCACCTGGCCGAGGAACCGACCTTGCCTGTGTGGAGCGAAGTTCTTGACCCGACGCCCAGCCGTCGCGGGGCCGATCCATGGCAGGCAGGCCTGCCCGGCGCGCCAGCAGGGTTTGCGCGCAGGCCCCGCAGGCCAGGGAGGGGCTGCTGCGGCGCAGCACCTGCTGACGGCGGCTCGCGACTGGCCACCCGGTCGGCGATCTGACAAGATGCAGGAATGGCCCCCGGTGCACTGCAAGCTGCCATGTCCGCCCCTGCGCCCCAGGTGCTGGTCCAGCTCTCCGACACCCACATCACGGTGCCCGGCCGCTGGCTGGATGGTCGCATCGACACCGCCACCGCGCTGGCACGTGCGGTGCAGGCGGTGTGCCGCCTGCGGCCCGCACCGGTGGCCGTGCTGGTCAGCGGCGATCTGGTCGATGCCGGCTCGCCCGAGGAGTATGCGCACCTGCGCACGCTGCTGGCGCCCCTGCCGGGCCCCGTCTATCTGATGCCGGGCAACCACGACGAGCGCGGTGCCCTGCGGGCGGCCTTTGCCGACCACCCCTACTTGCGTCAGATGGAGGAAGGTGACTTCATCCAGTACACAGTCGATCTGCCCGGCTTGCGCCTGGTCGCCCTGGACACCGTGGTGCCCGGCGCCGGCCACGGTGCGCTGTGCCAGCGCCGCCTGGACTGGCTCGACGCCACCCTGGCCCAGGCCCCCGGACAACCCACCCTGGTGGCCCTGCACCACCCGCCCTTCCTCACGCACATCGAGCACATGGACGCCCTGGGCCTGCGGGAGGGCCGCGAAGCCTTCGAAGCCATCATCCGCCGCCACCCCCAGGTGGAACGCATCGCCTGCGGTCACCTGCACCGCTGCATCCAGGCCCGTGTGGCCCACACGGTGGCCATCACCGTGCCGTCGCCGGCCCATCAGGTGGAGCTGGACCTCGTCGGCGACCACCCGGCCAGCTACACCTTCGAGCCGCCGGGCTTCGGCCTGCACGTGTGGACCCGTGGCACGGATCTCGTCAGCCATGTGATGCCGGTGGGCGACTTCCCGGGGCCGTTTGCGTTCTAGCCGGGCGGCATCCGCTCAAAGGCCTGCAGCGAGGGATCCATGGCATCCCAGGCCTGCCCACGCACGCGGTAGGTGAGCACCTGCGGTGCGAAGCGGCTGGGGTCGTCGAGGCTGGCCGCGGGCACGGCGATGAGGTCGGGCATCGCAGCGAAACGCAGGTAGACCGGTGCGCCGCAGATGGGGCAGAACGCATGCGTCTTCACGTTGCCGCTGTCGGCTGCAACGTCCCAGTGTGTGGGGTTGCCGGTGATCTGCATCTCGGCGCGCGCGGGAAAGGTGAGGTAGGAACCGTGTCCCGTGCCGCTTTGCCGCTGGCAGTCGCGGCACTGGCAATGGTTCTGGAAGATGGGCGTCTGCTTCGTGGTGTAGCGCACGGCGCCACACGCGCAGCCGCCGCTGTACGGCGCTTGATGATCCGATGTCATGAAAGGGCTCCCGGTTCAGGCCGCTGCCTTGGGCTTGGCGAAAACGTCGATGCCCTCGCCGGTTTCGAGCAGTGACTTCAGGCTGGACAGGACGATGGGCCAGCCCTGCTGGATGCCCCTGGCCATGCCGCTACCGGCCTGCAGATCGTCATGGCTGACGGTGAGCTTCACCATGTCCTGATAGGGCGCGATATCGAAGGTCACGCGGCTGTAGGCGTCCGGGTCGTCGGCCTGCGAGGCATTGGCCCAGGTGATGACCAGACGCGTGGGCGGGGACACCTCCACGACCTTGCCCACCAGCTGAAGCGTGCGCTGCTCGTCGGCGCGCACATGCTGCCAGTCGGACCCCACCTGCCAGTCGGACAGGTTCTCGTGGCCCCAGTAGCGGCGGGCGATTTCGGGTTGGGTGATGGCTTCGAACACCTTGTCTGGTGTCGAGCGGATGTAGGTCACATAGACGAAGCTCGTCTTTTCCTGGCTCATCGTCACTCTCCTTCGAGTTCCTTTTTCAGGTCATGCAGCAGGCTGAGCCGCTGGCGTTCGAACTTGCGCACCCACCGCTCATAGACCTCGTGCAGCGGCACCGGGTTGATGAAATGCAGCTTCTCCCGGCCCCGTCGTACGGTGCTCACCAGGTTGGCTTCCTCCAGGATCCCGAGGTGCTGGGTGGCCGACTGCCGCGCCATGTCCAGGTGCTCGCAGAGCTGGCCCAGCGTCTGACCGTTCTGTTCACACAGCAGGTCGAGCAGCTTGCGACGGGTCGGGTCGCCCAGCGCCTTGAAAACTTTGTCTGCGTCCATTCGATGCGTCGGTACGTGAAGCCAGTATATGCAGGTAAATGCCTGCATGTCAAACGGACCTAGATCATCCTTGTTCCGGGTGGTCTTGAGGTAGGTCTAGTCGAACAGCGCAAAGCCCGCGCTCGCCGCCACCTGGCCATTCACCAGCACCTCGGCCTGGTGGGCACCGGGATACAGCACCCGCGTGCTGCGCGGCACGAAGTCGCGACGAAGGACCAGGGCCGCCTTCTCGCCAGGCGCCAGCACGAGATCGGTGCCCTTGAACACCTTGCGGCGCGGTGTGCCGCGCGCGCTGGCATAGACGATGGCGTAGTCGACGCACACCCGCACCGGCTCGGCATTCGGGTTGTGCAGTTCGAAGGACAGGTCCAGCACACCGCCCACGCGCACGCGACGTGACGACAGGCGCAGCGCCTTCAGCCCGATGGGCGCGCCCACACCATACCCCTGCAAGGCCAACGCCTCGGGGTGGCCGGCCTTCACCAGGGTGCGCAGGCCGTGGCGTACCGTCCCCAGGGCCTCACCCCCTTGTGCCTGCCAGCGCCGGGCGTGCTCGAGGGCCAGCTCGGCATCGAGCCGGCTCACGTCGTTCAGATGGTTGGCGGCCGAGCGGCGCACCACCTCGTCGGCATCGGACGCGAGCGGTTCGATGAGCGCCAGGCAGCGCTGCGGGTCGCGTTTGAGGGCCAGCACTTGCTGGCCCCAGGGCAGGAGCGGACGGCTGCCCTCGCTGGCCAGGCGGCGCACGCGCGGGTCGGCATCGGACACCCACTGCGCCAGATGCGCCAGTGAAAGGTCGAGGTGCTGAGCCAGGAAGGGGCGGATCGCAAACTCGGCGCTGAAGTGACGGGTGAGCCGGGCCAGCGCCGGCAGGGCCTGCTGCGGCTGGCTCAACCCGGCCAGTGCCGCCCATTCCAGATAGGGCGCCCGCGCAAAGGCGGCGATGCCCTCGCCTTCATTCCAGCCGTCGCGGGGTGCGCCGAGGGCGCGCTCCACCACGGCCAGGGCCTCGTCGAAATGCTTGGGCAGGTGGGTGTGCAAGGCCTCGCCCACGCGGCGCACGCGCTGCATCAGGCTCAGGGCCTCGAAGCCCTCGCGGCAGTCACGCAGGAAGGCGGTCGCACGGAAGCCCGGATGGGCCGTGCTCACGTCGCCCGCAATGGCACGCAGCACGGGCTCGGCGAAGCCGTCTTTCAAGGCGGGGGATTCGGACATGCCGCAAGCCTAACCCGGGCCTGCTGACAACGCGGCGTCAGCAGACCGCGGGAATCGTGCCATCGGCCGCCAGCAGCGTCTCCAGCGCCTGCTCGCGGATGCCGTAGAAGCGCTTGATCTCGCGGATCTGGTCGAGGATTTCATCGGCCGGCTTCGGGCTCGCGCGCTTGACCGCCAGGATCATCTTGTTCTTGTTGGTGTGCTCCAGCGAAACGAACTCGAAGACCTGGGTGTCGTAGCCGCAGGCTTCCAGCAGCAGGGCGCGCAGGCCGTCGGTGAGCATCTCGGCCTCCTGGCCCAGGTGCACGCCATGCTGCAGGATGGGTCGCAGCGGGTGCGGGCTGAGGAGCTGCGGGCGGATCTGCTTGTGGCAGCACGGCGAACACAACAGGATCGACGCCCCGCCGCGCACCCCCTGGTGGAGGGCCAGGTCGGTGGCCGTGTCGCAGGCGTGCAGCGCGATCATCACGTCGATGGGTTGCGGGGGCCTGCGGGCGATGTCGCCCTCGTCGAAGCGCAGACCTTGCAGGCCCAGCCGCTGCACGATGCCGTTGCACAAGGCCACCAAGTCGCCGCGCAGCTCCACGCCCACCACCTCAGCCTGACGCTGCAGGTGCTGCTGCAGGTGGTCGTGCACGGCGAAGGTGAGATAGCCCTTGCCGGCGCCGAAGTCGAGCACACGCACCGGCTCGCTGGCCGCTCGGGCCGCCAGCGGCGAATCGCCAAAGGCGTGCGAGAAGATCTCGACGAACTTGTTGATCTGCTTCCACTTGCGGGCCATCGCCGCCACCAGGTGGTGGCCGGCGTCCATCACCCCGAGTTCCACCAGGAAGGGGCGTGTGGGATCGACCCAGCGGCGCTTCTCGCGGTTGTGCCCGGCCGGCGGCGGGGCCTCGGCCACCGCCCCATGAAGGCGGCCGGTGCGCAGGCTGGCCCTGCCCTTGCGGCTGTGGGCCAACTGCACCTCCTGCGTCGGCGTGAAGAGGTGGGCGTTGCGAAAGCCCTGGGCGATCCACTCGCGCAGCGCCGCCGCCACCTCGGCAGCCGGCAGGTTTTTCGTGATGTCGCGGGTGCGGTAGCGCCACACGAAGGACCAGTGCGGCTGGCCGCGCAGCACCACCGGGCGACCCATCAGGCGCTCCAGTTCGGGCTCCGCCCCCTCGTAGCGCGCCAGCACCAGCTTGTGGGCCGTGCCCTGTGCCACCTCGGCCGCCACGCGGGCGAGGAAGCGTTCGAGGGCGTCGGTGTCGGGCGCGGTCATCGGAAACAAGTGTAGGACGGGACAAAGAAAAAGCCCGGCGCCAGCGGCCGGGCTTCCAGGCTGCCGCAGCAGCGGCTCACTTGAGGTGGCTGCTGATCAGCTTGGTCATCTCGAACATCGAGACCTGGGCCTTCTTGAAGATCTCCTTCAGCTTGGCGTCGGCGTTGATCATGCGCTTGTTGACGGCGTCCTGGAGCTTGTTCTTCTTGATGTAGTCCCAGACCTTCTTGGTGATCTCGGTGCGGGGCATGGCCTTGTCACCGACGATCGCGGCCAGGGCGGCGCTGGGGGTCATGGCCTTCATGAAGGCGGCATTGGGCGTGCGCTTGACCTTGGGCTTGGCCTCTTTCTTGGCCGCGGCCTTCTTGGCCGGCGCCGCCTTCTTGGCGGGTGCCGCCTTCTTCGCCGCCGGCGCCTTCTTGGCCGGCGGCGCCGCCTTCTTCGCGGCCGGGGCCTTCTTGGCCGGCGCGGCCTTCTTCGCTGCCGCCTTCTTGGCGGGAGCCTTCTTCGCAGTTGCCATGTCGAATCTCTCCATCATGAGTGGTTGATGTGCCGGGTCGGGGCGAGAACCGCATGAGCCCTCGTTCCTGCCGAACGCCTGCGTCGCGAATGGTACTGCGTGTGCATGCCACTGAGAAGCGGTTTTCAGAGGGAAAACCACCGCTTGGCCCAGTGTTCATGCGGTTTTGTCGCGGCCGGGCATCACCGCGAGGGGGAGGCTCCCCCCTTTGAAGCCCCTGGGCAGCGCAACAACGGGCTGTTACCCATCGGCCCTCGACGCTTTCCACAATGGTCTGCGCCCCTCTTTTCCCACCCGCGTTCAGACAGGAGACAGTCATGGCCAAGAAGATCCTCATGCTCGTCGGCGATTTCGGCGAGGACTACGAAACGATGGTGCCCTTCCAGGCGCTGTCGATGGTGGGTCACACCGTGCATGCGGTGTGCCCGGACAAACGCGCCGGCGACTGGGTGATGACCGCCGTCCACGACTTCGACGGTTACCAGACCTACTCGGAAAAGCCCGGCCACCGCTTCACCCTCAATGCCAGCTTCGCCGAGATCCGAGGCGAGGACTACGATGCCTTGGTGGTGCCGGGTGGACGCGCGCCGGAGTACCTGCGGATGAACCGCGAGGTGATCGCCCTCGTCCAGCACTTCGCGAAGGCCGGCAAGCCCATCGCCGCCATCTGCCATGGGGCCCAGTTGCTGGCCGCGGCCGGCGTGATCCGCGGCAGGAAAGTGTCGGCTTACCCGGCCTGTGCCGCCGAGGTGGAACTGGCCGGTGCGAGCTATGCCGACGTTGCGGTGGATCAGGCCGTCACCGACGGTGCGCTCGTGACGGCGCCGGCCTGGCCGGCCCACCCGGCTTGGCTGGCCCAATTCCTGACGCTGCTGGGCACGCGCATCCAGACCTGAGCTTTGCAAAGCCGCAGCACAGCGGCTATGGTTGACGCGGGCCGCGCGGCTCGCGCGGCGAGGAGACAGCGATGTGCGAGATTTTCATTCGCGCCAACCCCCAGTCGTACGAGTCGCGCACCCGCTCGGTGCGTCTGCACGGGGTGGTCACCAGCATCCGGCTGGAAAACCTGTTTTGGGATGTGCTGACCGAGATCGGTCAGCGCGACGGCCTGGGCGTGACCCAACTCATCGAAAAGCTGTACGACGAGCTGATCGCCTCGCGCGGGCAGGTGGGGAACTTCGCCTCCTTCCTGCGCGTGAGCGCACTGCGCTACCTGGCGCTGCAGGTGCACGAGCGCATCCCGAGCGACCTGTCGGTGCCGATCCGCTCACTCGACGCCCGGCAGGTGCTCGAACGCCTGCCCGAGCGTTGGGCGGCCGCCCAGCCGCACTGAGCCCTTCAAGCGCGCGGTGGATCGAACAAGCACTCCGGGCTGATGTCCGACAGCGTGGCGCAACCACACAGGGCCATCGCGATTTCCAGCTCATCGCGCAGCAAGCGCAGCACATGTGCCACCCCGCGCGCGCCGGCGGCCGCCAGGGCCCACACCTGAGGGCGTCCGACGAGCACGGCGCGCGCGCCCAAGGCCAGCGCCTTGAACACATCGGTGCCGCGGCGGATGCCTCCATCCACCAGCACCGGCAAGCGGCCTTCCACGGCCTGCACGATGCGCGGCAACACCAGGGCCGTGGGTGCGGCCGTGTCCAAGGTGCGTCCGCCATGGTTGGAGACGATCAGCCCGGCCACGCCATGGCGCAGGGCCTCGCGCGCATCGGCCGGGTGCATCAGCCCTTTGAGCAGCACCGGCAGCTCGGTGGCCGCACACAACCAATCCACATCGTCCCAGGTGGGCGCGGCATGCAACAGGCCGTCGAACAAGGCGCTGCCTGCACCGCTGGCGGGTGCTGCCGCTGCCGGCGGCCGGCCCGCCAAATGCACGGCCGACACGCCGGGCGGCAGCCGGAACTGGGCACGCCGCTCCCGGTCGCGCGCGCCACTGACCGGGGCGTCCACCGTCAGGACCAGGGCCTCACAGCCGGCCGCATGGGCCCGCTGCACGAGTTCGCGCCAAAAGCCGCGGTCGGACTGGGGATAGAGCTGCATCCACAACGGCCCGGCCTCGGGCTCGCCGCGCAACGCCTGGGCCACCGTCTCCACCGGCGTGTTCGACTGCAGGCTCAGCACCATGCCGGCCTGCAGGGCCGAGGCCGCCAAGGCCGTGGCCAGTTCACCATCGGGATGGGCCAGTCGCTGGTGCGCCACCGGAGCCAGCAAAATGGGATGCGCCAAGCGGCGCCCCAGCAGGCTCAAGCCCGTGTGCCCGCCGGCCGTGCGGCGCAGCACACGCGGCTGCAGGCGCAAGGCGCGCCAGGCCTCCACATTGGCCTGCAGCGTGAGCTCGTCGCCCGCCCCTCCGGCCAGATAGGCCCAGGCGTTGTCGTCCAGCCGCTGGCGCGCCAGCACCTCGTAGTCGGCAGGGCTGATGGCCGGCGCGCTCATGTGTCGGCCCACATGCGCAGCAGGTTGTGATACGTGCCCGTCAGGCCCACCACCGCCTCTTGCGTGCCGGCCACTGCGCGCAACTGGCTCAAGTGGCGGTCCAGGTCGTAGAGCAAGCGGCGCTGCTCATCGCTGCGCACCATGCTTTCCACCCAGAAGAAGCTGGCCAGGCGCTCACCGCGCGTGACCGGGGTGACCGCATGCACGCTGGTGCCCGGATAGATCACCGCATCGCCAGCCGGCAGCTTCACACGCTGGCTGCCATAGGTGTCTTCGATCACCAGCTCGCCGCCCTCGTAGTCCTGCGGATCGCACAGAAACACCGTGCAGCTCACATCCGAGCGCACTCGCTGGCCGGTGCTGCGCGAGTGCATCACCGCCCCGTCCACATGGGCCCCATAGGTATTGGCCTCGCCGCCATAGCGATTGAACAAAGGGTTGAAGATCTTCTTGGGCAAGGTCGCGGCGAAGAACTCGGCATGGCGCTCCACGGCTTGCAGGATCAGCGCTTGCAGCTGGCGCGAAGCCTCGCTGTCTTGCTTGAGCTGCCAATTGTGCTTGGCATGCACGGCCAAGGCGCCGGCGGTGCTGCGTCCGTCGATCCAGGGCCCCTCGCGCAACCAACGTCGCGCCTGGGCAAGCTCTTGCTCGCTCAATACCTTGCGTAAATGCAGCAGCATGACGCTCCCCTACTTCCACCGTCGATAAAAGAAAAACCGCTGCACCCGATGGCGCAGCGGTTGCATTGTCTCGCCTGGGCCGCCCAGCGACCCAGGCTCAGATCAAAACACCGCCTTGAGCGTGGCCTGCACGGTGCGCGGCGCGCCCGGTGCATAGAAGCCGCGATACAGCGAGTCGGCATACAGCTTGTCGGTGGCGTTGTTCACGTTCACCTTCAGCGACAAGGACTCGTTGAACGCATACTCGCCCATCAAGTCCAGCGTCGTGAAGCTGGGCGCCTCGATGGTGCGGTTGCCCTCCGGGTTTTGCTTGCCACGGTGGTTCAAGCCCGCGCCCACGCGCAACTTGGGCAGCACCCGGTAAGTCGTCCACAAACTGGCGGCATGCTTGGGCGTGAGGCCCGGACGGTCCCCCTTTTGCTGCGCGTTGCCACTGGTGACATTGCTCTCGTCGATGCGCGCATCTGGAATCCAGGTGTACGACAGGAAAGCCTCCCACTTGGGCGTGATGCGGCCGGCCACGTCCAGGTCCAGGCCCGCGGCATGGCGCTTGCCTGACAGCAGCTCCTGGTTCGCCGCCGTGTCCGGGTCGGTGTTACGCTCGTTGTACTTTTCCGAGTAGAACAGCGCCGAGCTCACCCACAGACGGTTGTCCAGCAAATCGAACTTGCCGCCGATCTCGAAGTTGCGGCTTTTCTCCGGCGGCGTGTTGATCAGGCGCTGCACATTCGTCGATCCCAGGTTGGCGTTGATCGCATGCTGGTAGGTATCGGCCGAGGTGTTGTACGACGTGCCGTACGAGACGTGGTAGGACGACCAGTCGTTGGGCTGGAACAGCAGGCCCACGCGCGGGCTCCACAGCGATTCCTTCATCTCGGCGCTGTTGCCGGCGGTGTCGCGGAAGTCGGCCGTGAAGCGGTCGAAGCGCACCCCGGCCACCAGTTTGACCGTGGCACTGAGTTCCGCCGTGTTTTGCACATAGGCGCTGTAGGTGCGCGCGTCAAAGCGGTTCATCGGGATGACGCGCGTATCCGCAATGCTGGCGCCATCGTCGGGCGTGCCCACGGTGGTGGTGGGACGTGCCGGTCCGGCGGCATTGTTGTTGCGCTGCGCATCGTCGCGGTTGAACTCCAGGCCGGCGATGAGGTGGTGACGCAGGCCCCAGGCCTCGAAGCGGTCGGAGTAATCGCTTTGCAAGGTGGTGATGTCGCTCACCCCGCGACGGCCTTTGCCGGTGCGCGTGAGCACCGTGTCCGGCCCCAGATTGTCAGGCGTGACGGCCTGTCCGTTGGGCTGACTGGCCGCACCGGCGAAGCGGATCACCGAGGCCCACAAATCGCGCTTGAAGCGCCCGTGCATCAGCGAGGTTTTCAGCTCGGCATCACCCGAGAAGCGGTGAATGTGCTGGAAGGAACCATAGGTGGAGCCACCTTTGTTGTAGTCGCTGTCCAGGCCATAGTAGTTTTTCGCCGGCAAAGACGGCTTGATCTTGCCGTCGATGTTGAACCAGGGGTGGTTGTACAAGGGCTTGTTGTCGTATTCCAAGTGATAGAAGCCCACTTGGAATTCATCGGCCGTGCCGATCCCCCAGTTGTACGTCGGCGCGATGCCCTTTTTGTCCACGCTGGCACCCCAGTTGTCGGCCTCGTGGATGAGGGTGTTGATGCGCAGCGCCGCGTTGGGCCCGGTCATCGCATTGAAGTCACCGGTCAGGCGGTAATAGTCACCCGAGCCCACCGAGACGTTGACCTCGTGGCGGTTCATCAGGAAGGGCCGCTTGCTCACCTGGTTGACCACCCCGCCGGTGGAGCCATGACCAAAGAGCATCGAGGCCGAACCCTTGAGCACTTCGATGCGCTCCAGATTGAAGGTGTCGCGCTCTTGCAGGCCGGGGTCGCGGCGGCCGTCGATGTAGACATCGCCGGCTTGCAGCAGCGAGAAACCGCGCAGACGAATGTCCTCCTCGCCGGTTTCCCCGGCCTGGAAGGTCACGCCGGCCGTGCTGCGCAGCACCTCGCGGAAGTCGTCCAGATTGCGCTCGTCCATCAGCCGCTCGGTGATCACCGTGACCGACTGCGGAATGTCGCGCAGCGCCTGATCACCCTTGCCGATGCCCGTGCGGTTGACGCGCAGGCTCTCCTTGGGGTTTTGTTCAGCGGTGGCTTGCACCTTGACTTCGGGCAGCGCCGAAGACTGCGTGGTGGCAGAGGGTGTGGACGTTTGTGCCCACGCACCGCCCACGGCCAGACTGGCCATCAAGGCAGCGGCCGGCCCCATCCGGGCCGGGGCCACCGCCCCCGAAACATGCGAACGAACCGAACGGCGCAAACGCGCCTTGGCGCGAGCTGAGCGTGCCATGAAAGCTTCTCTCCAACTGAGGGTGGCAAGACAGGCTCGAAAGTCGTCTTGGCTGGCGAGAGGCTCCCCGACGACGGGGGCTCATGGCTGGCGGATACACCTTCGAACAAAAACCATCACAAATGATAACAATTCTCGTTCGTGTTGTATGCGCAGGGGCGCGTGCCGCGTGCGATCAACGCGCCCGGGCACGCGCAGGGTTCATTCCCCGGGGCGGCGTGCCGGCAGCTTCGGCGCAGTGCGCACGCTCAGGATCATCGTGATCGCCAGGATGGCCGCCACCACGCCCAGCGAGGCGAAAACCGGGATCTTCACCACGTCGATCAGCAGCATCTTGGTGCCGATGAAGGCCAGGATCACCGCCAAGCCGTAGCTGAGCAGGTGGAACTTGGTGGCCATGGCCGCCAGCAGGAAATACATCGCCCGCAGGCCCAGGATGGCGAAGATGTTCGACGTGAGCACGATGAAGGGGTCGGTGGTGATCGCAAAGATCGCCGGGATGGAATCCACTGCGAAGATCACGTCGATCACACCCACCAGGGCCACCACCAGCAGCAAAGGCGTAGCGATGCGCTTGCCGTTTTCGATCGTGAAGAATTTTTCACCGTCGAACGATTTCGACACAGGCATGAGCCGGCGCAACAGCTTGAGCGCTGGGTTGTCCTCCAGGTTCGGCTCCTGGCCCGAGGCCCACCACATCTTGATGCCGGTGATGAGCAAGAAGGCGCCGAACACATAGAGCAGCCAGTGGAACTGCGCCACCAGCCAACTGCCCAGGAGGATCATCACCGTGCGCAGCACGATGGCGCCGATGATGCCGATCATCAACACCCGCTTCTGATAGGCCGGCGGCACCGCGAAGTAGGTGAAGATCATCAGGAAGACGAAGATGTTGTCGACCGCCAGCGACTTCTCGATGAGGTAGCCCGTGAGGAACTCGGTGGCCTTGACGTTGGCCACGGCCGTGCCGTGGTCCTGGGCCACGGCCCACCAGAACAGGCCGTTGAAGGCAAAGCTCAACGCGACCCAGACGATCGACCAGTTCAAGGCCTCCTTCACCGACACCGCATGCGCCCCCTGCTTGCGCAGGACGACGAAGTCGATGAACAGGGCCACGAGGACGGAAACGACAAAGAAGACCCACAGCCAATCGGGCGCAATGGTGTTCATGAACACTCCACAAAAGCTTGATTGCGCCGAAAGGTCTTGCGGGGCGAAGTCGCAGCCCTGGCGGGCCGGCTTCCTGCGGGACCCGGGCACATCCTGGCGGATGCGTCCGTACTGACGGGCCGTCGCCACGGTGGGGAACCGTGTGCTACTCCCCTTTCGACAGTCGGGATTGTCGCGGCCCCCACCATAACCCGGCAAGCGATGGGGCTTTATGCCGATGGACAGCCCAGCGGATCAGACTTGACCATCCGACGACAGTCCCCCCCAATGACAAGGAACCCCATGCGCACGACGGTCTTTCTCGTGGACGATGCCTCTCACACCCGGGAGCGCTTGTTGCCCCTGCTGGAGGGCCGGCCGGCTGCGCTGCAGACCGACACCGACGAGATCGTCCTGGTCGGCTGCGCGCCACGCATGACCCACCGGGTGTCCAAGTGGGTCTCGCACGGAGCTCGCGAGCATTGGCGCACCAAGTGGGCCCACAGACTGTTCGATGAGCTGGAGCCCTGGCTGGCGGCCCACGGCCTGCGGGTGCGCTGCGTGCTGGCCCGCGGACCGCTCGATGAGCTGCTGGGCACGCTGCGGCCCGATCAAGTCGTGGACCTGCGACGCCCCAAGGCGAGCGCTCCGATCGAGCCGCCCCGCGAACGCGCGCGGCCGGCCTGGCGCACGACCCTGCTGCTCTTCGGACTGGGGGCCCTGGTCGCGTTGTCGGAAGCCTGAGCGACCCGCCCAGGCCGCGATCGTGCGGGAGCCGGGCGCCGTCGCGCTGGCCTGCGCTATGCTGGACGCATGATGCTCATCCTCCTGCGCTGGGGCCTGCTGGCCGCCGCCCTGCTCTTCGTCGCCTATGTCTACCCGGCCGTGCAGGTGGCCAGCTTCAGCGCCGCGCTGGTCGCGGCCCTGGTGCTGGGCCTGCTCAATGCCGTCGTGCGCCCCGTGCTGGTGGTGCTCACGCTGCCGGTCACGGTCGTCACGCTGGGCCTGTTCCTCTTCGTCATCAACGCGCTGCTGTTCTACTTCGCGGGCTACCTGCTGGCCGGGCTCACGGTGCCCAGCTTCACGGCCGCGCTGATCGGCTCGCTGATCTACAGTGCGCTGGGCCTGCTGATCGACGCGGCCCTGCAGCAGCTCTTCGGCCGCAGCCGCTGAGGTCCGCAGCGCCTGGCCCCGGCCGGCTCGCGGGGGTGGTCAGGACGCGCGCGGGCGCACCCAGCGATGCAGCGTGGCGTGCAGGTCGTCCAGGTCGATGGGCTTGGGCACGAAGTCGTTCATGCCGGCCTCGCGCGCACGGCGCTGCTCGCTCACCATGGCGGCCGCGGTGAGCGCGATGATGGGCAGCGCCTCGGGCCCGTGGCGGCGCCGGATCCGTGCGGTGACGTCATAGCCGCTCATGTCGGGCATGTGCACGTCCATCAGCACGGCATCGAAGCGGCCCTGGTCGCGCTCCACCGCCTCCAGGGCCTGCTGCCCGTCACACGCCTGCACGACCTCGATGCCCCAGCGCTCGAGCATGCTGACCGCGATCATCATGTTCACCGGGTTGTCCTCCACCACCAGCACACGCGCGCCCTGCAGTGCCTGCGCATCCGGACCGCCCAGGGCCTGAGGGAGGGTGTGCGGCTGCACCTCGCGCAGGGGCAGTTCGGCCCAGAACACGCTGCCCTGGCCCGGCTGGCTGCGCACCCCCACCTCGCCGCCCATCAGGCGCGCCAGTTGGCGGCAGATCGACAGGCCCAGCCCGGTGCCGCCATAGCGGCGCGTGATGGAGTCGTCCGCCTGGATGAAGGGCTCGAAGAGGCGGTCGTGCAAGGCCGGATCGATCCCCGGGCCGGTATCCTCCACCTCGAAGCGCCAGCCCCCCCGGCGGCCACGGTCCACGCGCAGCGTGATGCGGCCGCGCTCGGTGAACTTCAGCGCATTGTTCAGGAAGTTGCCCAGAATCTGGCGCAGGCGCACCGGGTCGGCGCACACCCGCGTCGGCAGGTCGTCCGGCCGCTCGAGCTCGAAGTCCAGCGACTGGGCGCGTGCGAGCTCGCCATAGGTGTCGTGCAGGGCCTGCAGCAGCTCGGGCAGGTCGAACTCGATGGACTCGAGCTTGAGCCGGCCCGCCTCGATCTTGGACAGATCCAGGATGTCCGAGATCACGGCCGACAGTGAGCGGGCGCTTTCCACCAGGCGCTGCAGGTAGTCCTTGCGCCGGTCGGGCTCGACCTCGGGCAGGGCCGCGAGCTGGGCCAGCCCCAGCACACCATGCAACGGCGTGCGGATCTCGTGGCTCATGTTCGCCAGGAAGGCGCTCTTGGCCCGGCTGGCCGCCTCCGCCCGCTCCGTGGCGGCGGCGAGCTGGGCGGCCGCCTCGCGCTCGGTGGTGACGTCCTCGACGATCCAGATCGTGTCACGCCCGTCATGCGCCGGCGTCATTGACGGCACGTCCCTCAGCACGGTGGCCCGCGAGCGGGCCCAGAAGGGGCTGCCGTCGCGCCGCCACATCTGCCACTCGAAGTCCAGCGGCTGCCCCGAGGCGATGGCTCGCTGCGCCGTCGCCCGCACGCGCGCGAAGGCTTCGTCGCTGGGCCAGATGTCGCGCACCGACCGGCCGGCCAGGCTGCCGGCGGGCCAGCCCAGCATGCGCTCGAAGCGCTCGTTGACCTGGCGCATCCGGCCCCGGCGCACCAGCACGATGCCTACCGAGGCGTTGTCGAAGATGGCGCGGTACTCGGCCAGGACACGCTGGTGCTCGCTCATGTCACGCGACATCACGAGCAGGTAGCGCCGGCCACCCACCTCGAAGAAGGTGCCGGCGATCCGCATGGGCATCTCGCGTCCGTCCTTGGTGCGGTAGCGCATCGGGAAGTTGACGATGCGACCCTCGCGCTCGATCACACCGAGAAAGCGCTCCCGCTCGGCCTGGCTGGGCAGCATGCCCAGCTCGAGCACGGTGCGGCCGACGGCCTCCTCCGGGGCATAGCCAATGACGTCGGTGAAGCGGCGATTGACCCGGACATACCGCCCGGTCTCGGGCTCGGTGACCGTGATGATGTCGGGACAGGCCTCGAACAGGCCCGTCAGCAGGGCCTCCGAGCGACGCAGCGCCGCCTGGGCCTCACGGTGTTCGGTCACGTCGAGGAACATCGATTCGGTGACCGGTCCATCGGGCAGCTCCACCCGGGTGGACGTGGCCTCGACGATCACCTGACGCCCGTCGGGCCGCACGATCACCAGGTCCGCCAGCGGCAGGCTCTCGTCCGGCGCCAACGCGGCCAGCGCCTGCAGCCGTGCGCGTGCACGCTCACGCGAGTCCTCGTCGAAAAAGGACAGCAGGTCACGGCCGATCAGGTCCTCGGGCCGGGCCAGGCCCATGATGCGGGCCGCGGCCTCGTTGCAGACGACGATCTGCCACGCACGGTGAATGACCAGGGCCGAGGGCGAGCGCGAGAACAGGCGCCGATAGCGACGCTCCTGCGTGCGGGCTTCGCGCAGCAGCATGCGCATGTGCCAGGCCAGCACTGCCGCCAGCCCGAGCACCCCGGCCCCCCCGGCCCAGCGGGTCCAGGCGCCCAGGCCTGCGAAGGCTCCGCCGAAGGCCAGGATGGCGAGCGCCCCCGCCGCAGCCAGGAGGACATAGGCGGGTGCGGGCCAGCGCGGGGCGGCGCTGACCAAGGGCGCGAGCACTCGGTGCTCCTGGACAGGGATCACGCGGCTGTCATAGGGCGGTTGGGAAAGGCGCCCCGGATTCTAGGAGCCACCCTGGGACGGCAGGTCTACGCGCTCACCCTAGGAAAGACCTGGCCGACACCACGCAAACGGCGCGAACGTGCACTATTGCCGATCGCCGCGCCGGCGGACCGACCCGGGGATCGCCCCGATGCAGACCGCCGGCGGCTGCGTCCACACTGCGGGAGACTTTCGATCGACGACGGAGACCTCATGAAACGCTTCACCCGCCGCGGCCTGTGCCTGGCCGCCCTCGCCCTGGCCTTCGCGCCGGCCCTGCAGGCGCAGTCGGCCTGGCCCACCAAGCCCGTGCGCATCGTCGTGCCCTTTGCCCCGGGCGGCACCACCGACATCCTGGCCCGTGCGCTGGCCCCCGAGCTCAGCCGGGCCTTCGGACAACAGTTCGTGGTGGACAACAAACCCGGCGCCGGCGGCAACGTGGGCGCGGCCGAGGTCGCGCGCGCCGCGCCCGACGGCTACACCCTCCTGATGGGCACGGTGGGCACCCATGGCATCAACGTCTCGCTGTACGGCAAGCTGCCCTACGACCCGCAGAAGGACTTCGCGCCCGTGACCCTGGTGGCCGGCGTGCCCAATGTGCTGGTGATGAACCCGGCCAAGGCGGCCGAGTACAAGATCGAGACCGTCCCGGACCTGATCCGCTATGCCAAAGCCCACCCCGGCAAGCTCAACATGGCCTCCAGCGGCAACGGCACGTCCATCCATTTGGCGGGCGAGTTGTTCAAGACCATGACCGGCACCTACATGGTCCACTTTCCCTATCGCGGCTCGGCGCCGGCCGTGACCGACCTGATCGGCGGCCAGATGGACCTGATGTTCGACAACCTGCCCTCGTCGATGCCGCACATCAAGGCCGGCAAGCTCAAGGCCCTGGCGGTGACCAGCGCCTCGCGCTCGGAGGCCCTGCCGGACGTGCCGACGATTGCCGAGGCCGGCCCGCTCAAGGGCTATGAAGCCAGCTCGTGGTTCGGCCTGCTGGCCCCGGCAGGCACGAGCGCCGACATCGTCAACCGCTTGCAGCAGGAAACCGCCAAGGCCCTGGCCAATCCGGCGATCAAGGAGCGGCTGCAGTCCCAAGGCGCCATTCCGAGCGGCAACACCCCGGCGGAATTCGCCCGCCTGATCGACAGCGAGATCAAGAAATGGGCGGCCGTCGTGAAGGCCTCGGGGGCGAAGGTGGACTGAAAGGCCTCGGATCTCGCCCCCCGGGGCTGCGGGCGGCCACGCGCGGGCCTCAGCCCCGGGCCAGGCGTCGCTCGACGAAATCGAGCCGGTCCTGGCCCCAGAACAGCTCGCCGTCGATGACGTAGCTGGGCGCACCGAACACCCCGGCGTCGATGGCTTGCTGGGTGTTGGCCTCATAGCGCTCGTGCACCGTTTGGCTGTGGGCGTCTTCGATGCGCGAGGACGGCAATTCGCTTTCGCGCAGCAGCGCTGCGAGCACCGCCTCATCGGCGATGTTGCGCTGCTCGGCCCACACAGCCCGCGTGACCGCCGTGACCAGGCGCATCGCCGCCTCGGTGCCGTCCTTGAGGTCCACCGCGACGATGAGTTTGGCCGCGTCGTCACCGGCGACCGGAAAGTAGGCCGGCTCCGGGTGGATGGGAATGTTCAGGTACTCGCCGAAACGCTTGAGCTCCAACAGCCGGTAGGCTTGGCGCTGGGGCGCGCGCTGCTTGAGCGGCAGCCCGCCCGAGACCGGGAAGACCTTGCCGCCCAGATCCATGGGCAGCACGCGGATCGTCGCGCGATGGCGCCGGGCGATGTCCCAGAAACGCAAATGGCCCAGGTAGACATAGGGCGACTGCGGGGCGAGGTAGTAATCGACGGTCAAAGTCATGGGGACGCTCCTGGCAGTGCTTGCGCACTGTACGGCGAGCCTCACCGCGGCGCAGCCGGGCCGCCGCGATCCCCCCTGGTGCACTCAGGATCCGCCAGACACGGCCACCGACGGCTCCTCGACGATGGCCTGCTGCAGCTGCGGCGGCAGTCGTTCGCGCAAAGCTTGCAAACGCGCGCTGCGCTCTTCGGGGCTGAGGGAGGCATCCTGGGCCACGAAGGCCGCCTCCATCACCACGCGACCATGCTCCATGCCCTCACCGAACAGGGCTTGCGCCGTCTCGGCACCGAAATGCTGCCGCTGCAAGGCTTGCATGCGATCGAAAAACTGCTGCGCATCTTGTGCGTTGGCGGGTATGCCCCATTGCTGCAATTGCGCACGCGCTTGGCCCAGGTAGTCCCGATAGGTCTGGATCAGGCCCAGCGCGCGCTGGGCATCGGCGGCCGGCAAACCGTCACGCAGCGTCCAGGACAAGCGCTCCAAGTCCTGGGCGTCCCAGTGTTCGGGCATGTGCGACAGCACCGTCTCCAAGGCGTCGAGGGTGCGCTCGTCGATCGTCAAGCCCCCCGCGTAGCCGATGTCGAACAAACGCGCGACATCGACCGTCAAGCCCATCAGATCGATGGGCTCGCGCAAGCCGGGGCTGGCATCCGCCGCGGCGGAAGCCTGCGGCATGGCCCCTTCGGAGACGGCTCGCGCCTGCGGCGCAACCCCGGCCCGGGGCTCGTCGGGAGCCGACTGCCAAAGCTGCCAGGCCGCCACCAGGCCCACGGCCACGACGGCGGCCGCAAGCCAGGCAAGAGTGCGTCGGGAGATCAGCATGCGCGCATCTTGCACCGCCGCCAACCCTTTGGATCTAGGGAATGCACGGGCAGCAGATGACACCCGGGAGACAGGGGCATTCCCCGGTCTCGGGAAAACCCGTGGGAGACGCACGCCCGCGCGTGCAATGATGAAAGTGCACGGCCGTGCATTTTAATATGTTTCAATCGGAAACAGGCTGTTCCAGCCAGGGCCGCGCATTCATCATCATGCATGACGTTCGGAGACATCTTCATGAAATCTTGGACTCTTTCGACGATGGCCGCAGCGATTGCGGCTGGTGCGGCCTTGTTGGCGCCCGCCGCTGCTCAAGCCCAATATCAAAAAGGCCCCGACCCCACGGCCTCGGCTCTGGAGCGCAACGGCCCGTTTGCCATTCGCAGCACCTCGGTGTCGCGCTATGCGGTCAGTGGTTTTGGCGGCGGGCGCCTGTACTACCCCACGGCCAGCGGCACCTACGGCGCGATCGCGGTGTCGCCGGGCTTCACTGGCACGTCCTCGACGATGACCTTCTGGGGCGAACGCCTGGCCTCGCACGGCTTCGTCGTGCTCGTCATCGACACCATCACCTTGTACGACCAACCCGACAGCCGGGCCCGTCAGCTCCAGGCCGCGTTGGATTATCTGGCCACACAAAACGGCCGCAGCTCCAGCCCGATCTATCGCAAGGTGGACACCAGCCGCCGCGCGGTGGCCGGTCATTCCATGGGCGGTGGCGGCTCGCTGCTGGCCGCGCGTGACAACCCCAGCTACAAGGCCGCCATCCCGATGGCGCCGTGGAACACCTCGTCCACGGCCTTCCGCACCGTGAGCGTGCCCACGATGATCTTCGGCTGCCAAGACGACAGCATCGCGCCGGTGTCCAGCCATGCCATCCCGTTCTACAACGCCATCCCGAGCAGCACGCGCAAGAACTACGTCGAGATCCGCAACGACGACCACTTCTGCGTGATGAACGGTGGCGGCCATGACGCCACGCTGGGCAAGCTGGGCATCTCGTGGATGAAGCGCTTCGTCGACAACGACACGCGCTACAGCCCCTTCGTGTGCGGGGCCGAGTACAACCGCGTGATCACGAGCTACGAGGTCTCGCGCTCGTACAACAACTGCCCGTACTGAACGCTGAACGCGGCCCCGGCTCAGCTCAGCAACGGTCGCAGGTAGCGGCCGGTATGGCTCGCAGGGTGGCGGGCGATGTCCTCGGGCGTGCCGGCGGCCACCACGGTGCCACCGCCGGCCCCGCCTTCGGGGCCCATGTCGATGACCCAGTCGGCGGTCTTGATGACGTCCAGGTTGTGCTCGATCACCACGATCGTGTTGCCGTGGTCGCGCAACTGGTGCAGCACGCGCAGCAGCAGCCCGATGTCGTGGAAATGCAGCCCGGTGGTGGGTTCGTCCAGGATGTACAGCGTGCGACCGGTGTCGCGCTTGGACAGCTCCAGCGCCAGCTTCACGCGCTGCGCCTCGCCGCCCGACAGCGTGGTGGCACTCTGCCCCAGGCGGATGTAGCCCAGGCCCACATCGAGCAGTGTCTTGAGCTTGCGCGCGATCGCCGGCACGGCGTCGAAAAAGGCGTAGGCGTCTTCCACCGTGAGGTCCAGCACCTCGGTGATGTTCTTGCCCTTGTAGAGCACCTCCAGCGTCTCGCGGTTGTAGCGCCGGCCGTGGCAGACGTCGCAGGGCACGTACACATCGGGCAGGAAGTGCATTTCCACCTTGATCACGCCGTCGCCCTGGCAGGCCTCGCAGCGCCCGCCGGCCACGTTGAACGAAAAGCGCCCCGGGCCATAGCCGCGCTCACGCGCCATCGGCACCTCGGCGAACAGCTCGCGGATGGGGGTGAAGAGCCCCGTGTAGGTCGCGGGGTTCGATCGCGGGGTGCGGCCGATGGGCGATTGGTCGACGTTGATGACCTTGTCGAAGACGTCCAGCCCCTCGATCTCGTCGTGCGGTGCCGGCTCCAGGTGGCTCTGGTAGAGCTTGCGCGCCACCGCGGCGTACAGGGTATCGTTGACCAGCGTGGACTTGCCCGAGCCGGACACGCCGGTCACGCAGGTGAACAGACCCACCGGGATCTCGACCGTGACGCCGCGCAGATTGTTGCCGCGTGCATTGACGATGCGCAGCACTTGCGGGTCGGTGCTGTCGGCCAGCCGCCGGCGGCGCGCCGGCACCGGGATCTTCAGCTTGCGCGCCAGGTACTGGCCGGTGAGCGACTCCTCATGGGCCGCCACCTCGGCCGGCGTGCCCTGGGCGATGACGCGCCCACCGTGCACGCCAGCCCCCGGCCCCATGTCCACCACGTGGTCGGCCGCCAGGATCATGTCCTCGTCGTGCTCGACCACCAGCACCGAATTGCCCAGGTCGCGCAGGTGCTTGAGCGTGCCGATCAGGCGGTCGTTGTCGCGCTGGTGCAACCCGATGCTGGGCTCGTCGAGCACGTACATCACCCCCGTCAGGCCCGAGCCGATCTGGCTGGCCAGGCGGATGCGCTGGGCCTCGCCACCGCTGAGGGTGTCGGCACTGCGGTCCAGGCTGAGGTAGTCGAGGCCCACGTTGTTGAGAAAGCTCAGGCGCGAGCGGATCTCGCGGATCACCTTGTCGGCGATCTCGGCCTTGGCGCCCTTGAGCTGCAGCGTCTCGAAGGTGCGCAGCGCCTGCGCCAGCGTGGCACGCGAGATCTCGTAGATCGGCGTGCCCCTGCCGCTGGCGGCATCGACCAGGCGCACGTGTCGGGCCTCGCGGCGCAATCGCGTGCCGTGGCAGTCGGGGCAGGGCTTGTTGCTCTGGTAGCGGGCCAGTTCCTCGCGCACGGCCACCGAATCGGTCTCGCGCCAGCGGCGCTCGAAGTTGGGCAGGATGCCCTCGAAGGGATGCGAGCGCCTCACGCTGCGCTTGCGCCCAGCGCTGCCTTCGGCCTCGTAGACGAACTCGATGGCTTCCTCGCCCGAGCCGTACAGGATCACCCGGCGGGCCGGCTCGGGCAGGTCCTCGAAGGGCGTGTCGAGGTCGAAACCGTAGTGCCGTGCCACACTTTCGAGCATCGAGAAGGTGTAGGCGTTGCGGCGGTCCCAGCCCTTGATCGCGCCGCTGGCCAGGCTCAAAGAGGGGAAGGCCACCACGCGCTGCGGATCGAAAGCCGTGACCTCGCCCAGGCCGTCGCACGTGGGGCAGGCGCCCACCGGTGAGTTGAACGAGAACAGCCGCGGCTCCAGCTCGGCCAGCGAGTAGCTGCACACCGGGCAGGCAAACTTGCTGGAGAAGAGGTGCTCGGTGAGCGAGTCCATCTCCAGCGCGATGGCGCGCCCGTCGGCGATGCGCAGTGCAGCCTCGAAGCTCTCGGCCAGGCGTTGCTGCAGCCCCGGCTTGATCCTGAGGCGGTCGACGACCACGTCGATGTCGTGCTTCTCGGTCTTCTTCAGCTTGGGCAGTTCAGCGGCCTCATAGACGACACCGGCCTGTCCGCCCGAGCCGATGCGAAAGCGCACGAAGCCCTGGGCCTGCATGTCCTGGAAGAGCTCGACGAACTCGCCCTTGCGGTCACGCACCACGGGCGCGAGGATCATCACCCGCGTATCCTCGGGCAGGGCCAGCACGGCATCGACCATCTGGCTCACGCTCTGCGCTTCCAGCGGCAGGTCGTGGTCGGGGCAGTAGGGGGTGCCCGCACGGGCATAGAGCAGACGCAGGTAGTCGTGGATCTCGGTGACCGTGCCCACGGTGGAGCGCGGGTTGTGGCTGGTGGCCTTCTGCTCGATGCTGATCGCCGGGCTCAGGCCCTCGATCACGTCCACGTCGGGCTTGTCCATGAGCTGCAGGAACTGCCGCGCATAGGCCGACAGGCTTTCGACGTAGCGGCGCTGCCCTTCGGCATACAGCGTGTCGAAGGCCAGCGAGGACTTGCCCGAGCCCGACAGCCCGGTGATCACCACCAGCTGCTGGCGCGGCAAGTCCAGGTCGATGTTCTTGAGGTTGTGGGTGCGGGCGCCGCGCACGCGGATCAGGGGGGCATCGGCCGACAGGATGGGAGCGACGGGCGGGCGCTGGGACATGGGACGCGGCAGGAACGCTAAACCGGCCATCATAGTGCGCCACGCCGACGGGCGTTGACCGCAAGGGCCGGGACAAGCCCCGGCGCAAACGCTAGGATGCGCTCATGACACCCCCAATCCCCCTGTCCGCACGGTGCCGACGCCAGCTGCCGGCGGCCCTGGCCCTGGCGGCCCTGACCGGCTGCGGAGGCGGCGTGTTCGTCGAGTGGGGTCAGGGCTGGATTGGCTGGGACGGGGGCTGGGACCGCCACCCCCCGAGCGTGTCGCTCGTCGTCTCGCCCGCAAGCGCGAGCGCCGGTGCCACCGTCTTGCTCTCGGCCGCGGCCAGCGACGACAGCGGCATCGACGAAGTCCTCTTCTTCCGGCGCAGCGGCGAGACCGCCGTGCTGCTGGGCAGCGTCGGACGCAGCCCCTACACCTGGACCACCACGGTGCCGTCGGACGCCAGCGGCTCGGTGGGCTACTTCGCGCGCGCGGTGGACGTGGCCGACCGCCGCACCGACAGCGCCACGGTCACGGTCACGGTGTTGCCCTGAGCGGCTGGGCCTCGAGCAGCTTAACCAGGGCCCACAAGGCACGGTTGACCGGGGTGGCCACCCCGTGCACCGCCGCTCGGCGCACGACCAGGCCGTTGAGGTGATCGATCTCGCTGGGCTTGCCGCGCGCCAGGTCCTGGGCGGTGGACGAATACTGCGCCGGCATCGTGCCGGCCAGGCGACGCACCGCCTCGTGGGCATCGCCGGGCAGCGTCACGCCTTCGGCGCGCGCCACGGCCAGGCATTCGTCCACCACATCGCGCATCACCTCGGCGACGCCCTCGCCCTGCACCAGGCGGCCATAGGGCAGGCGGGCGATGGCCGACAAGGCGTTGTAGGCGCAGTTGAGCACGAGCTTGGCCCACAAAGCCCCGGCCACGTTGTCGGACACCTGCACCGGCACGCCGGCCGCACCGAAGGCCTCGACCAGGCCGGCGCTGCGCGGCGAGGGGCCGATCACCAGCTCGCCGCGGCCATGGTGGCGCACATGGCCGGGGCCAGCCATCTCGGTGGCGACATACACCACCGCCGGCAGCACCTCCTGCGTCAGCACGGCCCGCAGCCGCTCGGCGTTGTCCACGCCGTTTTGCAGGCTCAGCACCAAGGCATCGGCACGCAGATGCGGCCGCATCGCCCGCGCGGCGTCCTCGGTGTCGGGAGACTTCACGCAGCACAGCACCACGTCGGCGCCGGCCACCGCCGCCGGTTCGGTGTGGGCCTGCACGGCCACCTGTTCGTCAAAGGCCGCCGTCTGCAGCCGCAGCCCGCGGGCGCGCATGGCCTGCACATGCGCTGGCCGTCCGACCAACACCACCTGGTGGCCGGCACGCGCCAGCATGCCGCCGTAGTAGCCGCCCACCGCGCCCGCGCCCATCACCGCCCACTTCATCGCCCGCTCCTGCCGGAATCACTGTCGGCGATGGTAAGGGGTCTGGGGCGGGCGGCGAATCAGGCTTGCAACCGCGCGTCCAGCGTGATCGTGGCGTTGAGCACCTTGGACACGGGGCAACCCTCCTTGGCGCGCTGGGCGGCCGCTTCGAAGGCGGCGCGGTCGGCCCCGGGGATCTCGGCCACCAGGTCCAGATGCACCGCGGTGATGGCAAAGCCTTCGCCCACCTTCTCCAGCGACACTGTGGCGGTGGTGCGGATGCTGCGCGCCGTCAGACCCACCGCGCCGAGCTGGGCCGACAGGGCCATCGAGAAGCAGCCCGCATGGGCAGCAGCGATCAGCTCCTCGGGGTTGGTGCCCGGACCGTTCTCGAAGCGGGTGCCAAAGCCATAAGGGGCCTCGGTGAACAGGCCGCTGCCCACGGACAGACGGCCCTGGCCGTCCTTGAGGCCGCCGCTCCAGGCGGCCGATGCGCTGCGCTTCATGCCAGGTCTCCTTTCGGGTGAACAGGCCCCCAAGGTAGACCAAAGTCCTGTGTCGCGCACCCGGGAAACAAAGGCCTTACAATGTTGCGATGCAACAAACAGGCCGCTTCTCCCACGGCACGGTGCCGGCTTGCTACCCCGGCTGGGGTCTGGCGCGCGGCTTCTTTCGAGCGGTCGCCCCGCCCTGACGTCGCTCGGCCGCCCGGTTGGTACGTTTGCTGTCGGGGCGGCGATGCTCTGTTCGCCGCCTTCCCCCCTTTCGATTCCCTGATTTTCTTGCGCTCCCGGTGCGCCGGCGGGCCTCGTCTGTCTTTTCATGTCCACCGTTTTCACGCGCCGAGAGTGGTTCTCCAACATCCGCGGTGACCTGCTCGCCGGCCTCGTCGTGGCCCTGGCGCTCATTCCCGAGGCCATTGCCTTTTCCATCATTGCCGGGGTCGACCCCAAGGTCGGGCTGTATGCCTCGTTCAGCATCGCGGTGATCATCGCTTTCACCGGCGGGCGCCCGGGCATGATCTCGGCGGCCACCGGGGCCATGGCGCTGGTGATGGTCACGCTCGTCAAGGAGCATGGCCTGCAGTACCTGCTGGCCGCCACCGTGCTCACCGGCGTGCTACAGGTGCTCGCCGGCTGGCTGCGCCTGGGCTCGCTGATGCGTTTTGTCTCGCGCTCGGTGATCACCGGCTTCGTCAACGCCCTGGCCATCCTGATCTTCCTGGCCCAGCTGCCCGAACTCACCGACGTGAGCTGGGTGGTGTATGCGATGACGGCCGCCGGCTTGGCCATCATCTACGGCTTCCCCTACCTCAGCAAAGCCGTCCCGTCCCCTCTGGTGACCATCATCGTGCTCACCGCTGTGGCGATGGTGCTCGACCTGGACATCCGCACCGTCGGCGACATGGGCGAGCTGCCCGACAGCCTGCCCGTCTTCCTGTGGCCCGACGTGCCGCTGAACCTGGAAACCCTCCAGATCATCCTGCCCTATTCGGCCACGCTGGCCGTGGTAGGCCTGCTGGAATCGATGATGACGGCCTCCATCGTCGATGAACTCACCGACACCGCCAGCGACAAGAACCGCGAGTGCGTGGGCCAGGGCGTGGCCAACATGGTCACCGGCTTCATTGGCGGCATGGCCGGCTGCGCGATGATCGGCCAGTCGGTCATCAACGTGAAGTCGGGCGGGCGCGGGCGACTGTCCACCTTCTCGGCCGGCGTGTTCCTGCTGCTGATGGTGGTCTTCCTGGGCCCCTGGGTGAGCCAGATTCCCATGGCCGCCCTGGTGGCCGTGATGATCATGGTGTCGATCGGCACCTTCAACTGGGACTCCATCCGCAAGCTGCGCGAGCACCCGCCAAGCTCGTCGATCGTGATGGTGACCACCGTGGTCGTCACCGTGGCCACGCACGACCTGGCCCAGGGCGTGTTCGTGGGCGTGCTGCTGTCGGGGATCTTCTTCGCCCACAAGGTGGGGCGTGTGCTGCGCATCGACCGCAGCAGCAGCGCCGACGGCCGTGTGCGCACCTACACCGTGGTGGGCCAGGTCTTCTTTGCCTCGTCCGAAACCTTCACCGGCGCCTTCGACTTCAAGGAGGTGATCGACAAGGTCTGCATCGACGTGAGCCGCGCCCACTTCTGGGACATCACCGCGGTGAGTGCGCTCGACAAAGTGGTGCTGAAGTTCAAGCGCGAAGGCACCGAGGTCGAGGTGCGCGGCTTGAACGAAGCCAGCGCCACGCTGGTGGACCGCTTCGCCGTGCACGACAAGCCTGGCGCCGTCGAACAACTGATGCACTGAGAAGGAGCGCCCCATGGACAAGGTATACGCATGCATCGACGGTCGTTCCAACTCGGATGCCGTGATCGATTGGGGCATCTGGTCCGCCCAGCGGCTGCAGGGTCAGCTCGAGTTCCTGCACGTCATCGAGCGCCCTGATGCCGTGGCCGAGGTCAAGGACTACAGCGGCGCCATCGGCCTGGGGGCGCAGGAGACCTTGCTGCATGACCTGAGCGAGCATGACGCCCGACGCGGGCGACAAGCCCGGGAAGCCGGGCGCGCCCTGGTGGCCGCTGCCCGGGCGCGCGCCGAGGCCGCCGGGGTGTTGCACCATGATGGCCGGCTGCGGCACGGGGATTTCGTCGAGACGGTGATCGAGATGCAGGGCGACGCCGGTCTGTTCGTGCTGGGCGAGCACCACCACGCCGCGCCTGGCGGCCGGGTCCACCGGGAACATCATGTGGAGCGTGTGATCCGTGGCGTCGCCGCCCCGGTGCTGGTGGCCACCACCGAGCATTTCGAGGCGCCTTCCCGTGTGGTGCTGGCTTTCGATGGCGGCGCCGCCTCGCGGCGCAGCCTGAGTCGCATCGCCCGCCATCCCTTGCTGCAGGGGCTGCCGGTGCTGGTGGTTCGCGCGGGCGAGGACACGCCTGCGGCCCGCCGACAGCTCGACGAGGCCTGCCGCACGCTCGCCAGCGAGGGTGTGAGGGCCGAGAGTGAATGGGCCCGCGGGCCGGCCGAGGCCGTGCTGCCCGCCTTGGTGAAGGCGCACAAGCCCGCTTTGCTGGTGATGGGGGCCTTCGGCCACTCCTGGCTGCGAAGGCTGTTACTGGGGAGCACCACCTCGACGCTGCTGCGCGTCAGCGAAGTGCCGGTTTTGGTGTTGCGCTGAGACCGCGGCTCAGCGCTTCGCGCCGGTGGCGTGCGCCACGTACAGCGCCAGCGCCTCGATCTGGGCAGCGCTGAGGGTCTGCTCGTAGGCCGGCATGATGCCGAAGCCGTTGCGCACCGCCTTGGCCACGCGCTCGGCGTCCGGGCGCAGTTCGTCGAGCGAGGGGCCCACGGCCCCTCGCGCGCCGGCATCGGCCAGGGCATGGCAAACGGCGCAGGCCGGCGTGGCCCCCTGAAGGAACAGTTGCTTGCCCAGCGCCAGCTTGTCGGCTTCGCTGGCCTGGGCGCCCAAGGCCAGGCCGACCACGGCTGCCGCGATCGCGGCGCGCAGGCAAAGGATCGTCGGAAAGGATGGTCGGGACATCGAGGCAAAAGACGCAGCAAGATAGAGGCAAAGGCCGCCCGCAAGCAGCGTGCGAGGGCCTGCAGGGCGGGGCCCATGGCCCCGCCGCAGTCTCAGGCCACGGTGAGCTTCACCGCGTGGTCGGCCCAGCTGTTGTTGTTGTAGCCGTCCTGGTTCTCCATGCGCTGCTCGGGCTGCACATTGCCCTTGACATCGGTGGCGCGGCTGGCCAGGGTGTAGGTGCCGGGCTTGAGGTCGGCCGAGAACACGAACTGGCGCCAGGCGTACTTGCCCAGGTCGGGGCCCACCAGGCGCGCGGCCTGCCAGGTCTTGCCGCCGTCGATCGATACTTCGACCCCCTTGAGCGCCTCGATGCCGCCAAAGGCCACGCCGTGGATCTGCACCCGGCCGGCCTTGACCGGGCCGTGCTCGGACAGCGGGCCGTTGATCCAGGACTTGACGTTCATGCCCAGCACCGACTCGTGCTCGGGGCCGCCCTTGGCGCCCACGGGGCTGACGCGATAGCGGTTGGCCATGATGCCCGCGGTGGTCTCGCGCGGCGTGAAGGCCACGTTCTTCACGTACTTGATGTTGTTCACGCCGGTGTAGCCCGGCACGATCAGGCGCAGCGGGCCGCCATGGGCCAGCGAGATCGGCGCGCCGTTGAGCTCCCAGGCCAGCAGCGCGTCTTCGAGCGCGGCAATCGGCACCGAGCGCTCGACCTTCACCGAGTTCGGGTCCACGCCCTCGGGGATCTTCTCGCCGCCGGTGCCGGTGATGTAGCGGGCTCCGTCGACCAGACCGCCCAGGGCCTGCACCACGTTCTTCAGCGGCACGCCGCTCCAGACCACGCAGCCGGCCGCGCCCACCGTCCACGGCGTCCCGCTGGGCTTGTGCGGGAAGAAGCCGCGGCCGTTGCCCGAGCACTGCAGCACCATCGCCACGGTCTCGATGCCCAGCGTCTTCAACTCGGCCAGGGTGAGGTCGCGCGGGGACTTCACGCCCTGGAAGGAAACCGTCCAGGCATCGCGGTTGTCCAGGATGGAGGGGTCCGGCGCCGGCAGGTTGTTGCGGATGAAGAGCTGCTCACTGGGCGTGATGACGCTCGTGCCGAAGGCACTGCGCTTGGTCTCCAGCGTGCTGCTGCTGTGCACGATGAGGGCCGATGCGTCCTTCCAGCTCACATAGGCCGGCAGCGGCTTGGGTGCGGCGGCCTGCGCCACGGCCCCGCGGGTCCAGGTGGCCAAGCCCACGCCGGCCAGCGCACTGGCGCTGCCCACCAGCAGATGGCGGCGCGGCAGCGAGGTCGGTGTCTCTTGCATGGTCGTTTTCTCCTGATTCATCAAATGGTCGGCAGCTCCGCCAGCACAGGCCGGCAGGACACCACCGCGAAGTGTGACAAGAGCGCATGACGTCCACGGCGAATGTTGCGTCTTGTTACAACAAGAGAGCACCGAAAACCGCCCCGCCATCAAGGGCTTGCGGCATCGCAACAACCCTGCGGCCGTGCACGCAGGGGTCAAACGCTGTCGAGAACACGCAGCAGTTCACGCCCGTAGGCCTCCAGCTTCTTGGCGCCCACACCGCTGATGCCGGCCAGGGCCTCGAGGCTCGCAGGGCACTCGCGCGCCATCTGCACCAGGGTGGCGTCGTTGAAGACGATGTAGGCGGGCAGGTTGTGCTCGCGCGCGACCTCGGCGCGCCAGGCCTTGAGGGCCCGCAGGCGGGCCTGGGCGGGGGCGTCCAGGTCGGCCGCCGCGGCCCGGGCCGCGGCCTTGCCGCGCAGGCCCACGGCCGCGCGGCCCCGCCCCCCATCGGCGGGCACGCGCAGGCGCAGCGACACCTCGCCGCGCAGCACGGCGCGGGCGCTGTCGGTCAGCGACAGGGTGTTGAACTCGCCCTCGGCCACCACATGGCCCAAGGCCACGAGTTGGCGCAGCACCGAGCGCCACTGCGGCTCCGACAGGTCGGCGCCGATGCCAAAGGTGCTGAGCGCCTCGTGGCCGTACTGCTGCACCTTGGGCGTGCGCTGGCCTCGCAGCACGTCGATGAGATGCCCCGCCCCGAAGCTCCTGGGCCGGAAACGGTAGATGCATGACAGCGCCTTGCGCGCCGCCTCGGTCGCATCCCATGTCGCCGGCGGACTCAGGCAGTTGTCGCAGTTGCCGCAGGGCTCGCTGTCTTCGCCGAAGTAGCCCAGCAGCCGCACGCGCCGGCAGTCGTGCGCCTCGGCCAGGGCCAGCAAGGCGTCGAGCTTGGCACGTTGCACGCGCTTGAACTCCTCGGTGGCCGGGCTGTCGTCGATCATGCGGCGCTGGTTCACCACGTCGGCCAGGCCATAGGCCATCCAGGCCTGGGCGGGCTCGCCGTCGCGCCCGGCGCGGCCGGTCTCCTGGTAGTAGCTCTCGATGTTCTTGGGCAGGTCCAGGTGGGCCACGAAGCGCACATCGGGCTTGTCGATGCCCATGCCGAAGGCGATGGTGGCCACCATCACCAGGCCGTCCTCGCGCAAGAAGCGGTCCTGGTGCTGCTGGCGCACGGCCGCCTCGAGCCCGGCGTGGTAAGGCAGGGCCGGGATGCCCTCGGCGGTGAGCCAGGCGGCCGTCTCTTCCACCTTCTTGCGGCTTTGGCAGTAGACGATGCCGGCCTCGCCCGCATGCTCGGTGCGCAGGAAACGCAGGAGCTGCAGGCGCGGGTTGTCTTTCTCGACGATGTGGTAGCGGATGTTGGGCCGGTCGAAGCTGCTGATGAAGACCCGGGCGTCGTGCAACGCCAGGCGCGCCAGAATGTCGGCGCGGGTGTGCTCGTCGGCCGTGGCCGTCAGCGCGATGCGCGGCACGTCGGGGTAGCGCTCGTGCAGCACCGACAGCCCAAGGTACTCGGCACGGAAGTCGTGGCCCCATTGGCTCACGCAATGGGCCTCGTCGATGGCGAACAGGCTCAGCAGGCCGCGCTCGTGCAGCGAATCGAGCTGGGCCAGGAAGCGCGCAGTGGTCACGCGCTCGGGCGCGGCATACAGCAGCACGAGACGAGCGCTCATCATCTCGCGCTCGACCTGCTGGGTCTGCTCCAGGCTCAGCGTGGAATTCAGGAAGGCGGCGTGCACGCCGGCCTCCTCCAGCGCGCCGACCTGGTCATGCATCAGGGCGATCAGCGGGCTCACCACCACGGTGACACCGCAGCGGCGGCGATGGCGGGCGATGGCTGGCACCTGGTAACACAGGCTCTTGCCCCCGCCGGTGGGCATCAGCACCAGGGCGTCGCCGCCGGCCGTCACATGCTCGACGATCTCAGCCTGGCGGCCACGGAAGGCGGGGTAGCCAAAGACTTCCTGGAGGATGGACAGCGGGTCGCTGGGAGCAGTCACGGGACGGGCAGGAGCGGGGACGGGCCGGCGGGCAAGCCGCGATGCTACGCCAAGCCGGCGCCGCGAGCCCGGACGATCTGGGACAATGAAGACTTCGCCCATGTCCACGCCTGCCCATCGTTTCACGCCCGACGAGCGCCGCGCCAGTGCCTGGCTGGCGGCCATCTTCGCCCTGCGCATGCTGGGGCTCTTCCTCATCCTGCCGGTGTTCGCCGTGCATGCCCGCAGCCTGCCCGGGGCCGAGCAGGTCACGCTGGTGGGCCTGGCGATCGGCATTTACGGTCTCACGCAGGCGGCGCTGCAACTGCCCTTCGGCTGGGCCTCGGACCGCTTCGGCCGCAAACCGGTCATCGTCGCCGGGCTGCTGGTGTTTGCGCTGGGCTCGTTCGTCGCGGCCGCGGCCGAGGGCCTGACGGGCGTGATCGTCGGGCGGGCCCTGCAGGGCGCGGGCGCCGTGTCGGCCGCCGTTACCGCGCTGATCGCCGACAGCACGCGCGAGACCGTGCGCACCAAAGCCATGGCGATGGTGGGCGGCTCCATCGGCCTGGTGTTTGCGCTGTCGCTGGTGGCCGGGCCCTGGCTCTATGCGGCAATCGGCATGGACGGCCTGTTTGCGCTCACCGGCGCCCTGGCCCTGGCGGGCATCGCCGTGGTGCTGTGGCTGGTGCCGGCCGCGCCCCGGCATGCCGCGGCGCCGTCGTCGCTGCGCTGGACCGAGGTGGTGGCTCATCCCGAACTGCTGCGCCTGAACGGCGGCATCTTCGTGCTGCACCTGGTGCAGATGGCGATGTTCGTGGCCGTGCCCGTGGCCCTGGTCGAACACCTTGGGCTGCCGGTGCAGCGCCATGGCTGGGTCTATCTGCCCGTGGTGCTGGCGTCCTTCGTGCTGATGCTGCCGCCGTTGCTGTGGGGCGAACGCGCCGGCCGCGTGCGCGCCGTCTTCCTGGGCAGCGTGGCCTTGCTGGCGCTCACGCTGGCCGGCCTGGGCTGGTGGTGGCAGGTGCCGGCCGCGCTGGTGGGCCTGCTGCTGGCCTTCTTCGTGGGCTTCAACATCCTCGAAGCCTCGCTGCCCTCGCTGGTCTCGCGCGTGGCGCCGCCCTCGGCCAAGGGCCTGGCGCTGGGGGTGTACAACACCGCGCAGTCGCTGGGCCTGTTTGCCGGCGGCGCCCTGGGCGGCTGGCTGGCCACGCACTGGGGCTATGCCGCCGTCTTCCACGTGTGCGCAGGCGCGCTGCTGGCCTGGCTGGTGCTGGCCTGGCCGATGCGTGCGCCCTCGCGTCAGCGTGCCGCGCCCGCCTCGCCGGACGGGCCCGCTTCCGCTGCGGTCTGAGGCCTGGGCATCAGCCGCAGCAACTGCAGTTCGGCCAGCGCACCGTAGAGCGGGCGGCTGAGCAGGCGCGACACCAGGCTGGCCAGCATGGCCGCGGCCATCAGGCTGAGCACCATCGCGTGGCCGTCCACCATCTCCATCACGATGATGAAAGCCGTCAGCGGCGCCTGCGTGGCCGCCGCCAGGAAGCCGGCCATGCCCATAGCGATCAAGGCCGGCGTGGCCGGGTGGCCCAGCAGCACGGCCACGTCATGCCCCAGGCCCGCGCCGATGGACAACGAGGGCGCAAAGATCCCGCCCGGCACGCCCGACCAGTTCGACAGCCAGGTGGCCACGAACTTCAGCAGCACGAAGAGCCCGGGCTGCTGGTCAGCCTGGCCGGCCAGCAGCTCGCGCGTGTGGGCCTCGCCGCCGCCTGACGTGGCCCCGCCGCTCACCCAGCCGATCAGCGCCACCGCAAAGCCGCAGGCCGCCGCAAAGCGCAGCGGATGGCGCGCGCGCCACCGGCTCACGCGGTCGGGCAGGCCGGTCATCGACACCACCAGCAGCCGCGCCATCAGGCCGCCCAACAGGCCGCTGGCCACGATCACGCCGGCGGCGGGCAGCAGCAGGTCAGCGTCCAGCGCGCCCACGCGGATCACGCCGAAGTAGGTGAAGTTGCCGAACACCGACACCGCCATCAGGCCCGCCAGCACAATGGCCCCGATCACCACCGAGCTGGCCCGGCTGTCGAGTCCGCGCCAGAACTGCTCGATGCAGAACACCACCCCGGCCAGCGGCGCATTGAAGGCCGCGGCGATGCCGGCCGCGCCGCCGGCGGCCAGCAGCGCGCGGTCGTCGATGCCCGAGCGTGGCGACAGCCAGCGCCGCGCGTGCAGCATCACGCCCGCGCCCACCTGCACCGCCGGCCCTTCGCGGCCCACCGACAAGCCAGCCAGCATCGAGCCCGAGGTGAGCACCAGCTTCGCGCAGCTCAGGCGCAGCGAGACGAACAGCTTGCGCGGCCCGGGCTCCACCGACGGGTCCATCGCCGCCGTGACCTGCGGAATGCCCGAGCCGGCCGCGCCCGGAAAGAAGCGCTGCGTGATCCACACGATGGCCACCACCCAGGCGGGCGTCCACACCAGCGCCAGCCACGGGCGCGGCCCGGTGAGCCCTTCGAACTGGTGCAGCGCGGCGTTGCTGAGCAGCGTGAAGCCCACGATGAACAGGCCGGCGGCAGCGGCGTAGGCCAGCACGATGAGGCGATCGACCCAGGCGCGGGTGTCGCTCAACTCCCGGCGCACATTGGCCAGGAAATCCGGTTCATGGTGGGGAGGGGTCATCTGGTTGCCAACTGTAAGCGCAGCCCGCCGATGGGGGAGCCCCTGCAAGACCCGCGCCCGGCATAATGGCCGATTGAATCGACACTTTCAGTTTCCCAGGAGCCGGCCATGGCCTCGATCAACAAAGTCATCCTCATCGGCAACCTCGGCCGCGACCCCGAGGTGCGCTACACCCCCAATGGCGCCGCCATCTGCAATGTGACCATCGCCACCTCGCGCAACTGGAAGGACAAGACCTCCGGCGAGCGCATGGAGGAAACCGAATGGCACCGCGTGGTCTTCTACGACCGCCTGGCCGAGATCGCCGGCGAGTACCTCAAGAAGGGCCGCTCGGTCTACGTGGAAGGCCGGCTGAAGACCCGCAAGTGGCAGGACAAGGACGGCGTCGAGAAGTACACCACCGAGATCATCGCCGACCAGATGCAGATGCTCGGCGGCCGTGACGGCGGCGGCGACGAAGGTGGCGGCGGCTACAGCCGCAGCAGCGAAGGCGGCGGTGGTGGCTCCCGCCCGGCCGCCCGCGCCCCAGCGGCGTCCAAGCCCGCGCCCCAGAAGTCCAGCACGGGCTTCGATGACATGGATGACGATATTCCGTTTTGAGCTTTCGCTCGAACGAGCGAGCCTGATGCGCCTGCAAGTTGCAAAGTGGGGCAACAGCCTGGCCCTGCGGATCCCGGCCGACACCGTGCGCCGGCTCGGGTTGCGTGAAGGGGCCACGGTCGAGGCCCAGTTCAGCGTGGACGGCACGCCTGTCGATCCGGCCAGCGCAGTGGGACCGCAAGGCTTTCGCGGGAACTGGCCGAGGCCCGCAACGCCATGCCCATGAGCGAGCCCGTGATCGAAGCACTGCGCAGCGGGGCACGGCACTGACACGGTCCATGTCGACACCAGCGTGCTCGTGCCCGTGTTCCTGAATGAACCGCTCAGCAACGCCGTGGCCCACTGGTACACCCGCGAGAGCGCGCCGAGCCCTCGCCGCCGCCTGGTGCGTTCCTGAATTCGCCAGACGACGTGGAACTTGTCGAACATGAGGCGCGCGCGGGGCAGGTGCTGGGTGTGCCCTTGTACCTTGCAGCAGGCCGGGTCAGGCCTGCCGGTCAACAAAGATGTCTGCCGCCACGGCGGGTTCAGCAAACCCACCATCTACCAGTGGCGCGCCAAGTACGGCGGCATGGAGGCCGCTGAGCCGCGGGCGCTTCAACCCGGCTCACGGGTCGGCTTCCGGCGGCCGGCATGGCAGCCCCGCGCGGTGCCTGAGACAATTGGCAGCCTTGCCGGCGTTGGCCGGCCCCGAAGATCAGGACTTCTCATGCCCACCCGCAGACAGGCCCTCGCCCATGCCGCCACCGTGGCCTCGCTGATGGCCGCAGCCGGCGTGTGGCCGGGTGTGGCGCTGGCCCAGGCCGGTGGCTATCCCAAGGCCGCCTTCGAGACGCGCTCGATGGACGATGCGCTCAAGGCCCTGGGCCACGCCCGCCCCGTGGCCAGCACCGAGCTTCATCTCAGTGCACCGGACATCGCCGAAAACGGCGCGCTGGTGCCGCTGGGCCTGTCCACCGCGCTGACCGGCGTGAAGCGGCTGCTGCTGCTGATCGAGAAGAATCCCAACATCCTGGCGGCCGTGTTCGACCTCACCGAGGCCATCGAGCCCAGCCTGTCGACGCGGGTGAAGATGAGCGAGTCATCCCCTGTCTACGGTGTGGCGGTGATGGGCGACGGCCGCGTGCTGTTCGCGCGCAAGGAGGTGCGCGTAACGCTGGGCGGCTGCGGATTCTGAGCGGCGGGGACGGCAAGGAGCCAAGGACATGACCGAACGGATGCGACTGCGGGCCCAGGCCTCGGGGGGCAAGGCCACCGTGCGGGTGCTGATGGCCCACGAGATGGAAACCGGCCAGCGCAAGGACGCCGCCGGCGCCGTGATCCCGGCCTGGTACATCCAGCAGGTGAGCGTGCGCCACAATGGCCAGGTGGTGATGACGGCGTACTGGGGAACGGCGATCTCCAAAAACCCCTTTCTGCAGTTCGTGGTGAAAGGGGCCAAGGCCGGCGACCGCATCGCCGTCACCTGGGTGGACAACCGCGGCGCCACCCAAACCGACGAGACCACCGTCGGCTGATCAGCGCACCACCACGCACCGCACTGACGCGTGGGCCCCGTCGTTCGCGCGTCATCTTCATCGCCAAGGCCCGGGCCTTGTCGGCGCGGGCGGAGCCGTCAGGGGCCACCAGGCAGTGGGACAAGCAGGGGGCCAGGTGTGTGCCTTCGAGGGCCACAGGCGCCGTGGGGCCGGCGCATGCATTCTGAAAGGAATACGCCTGGATTGCGCCGCGCGCAGCGGCTGGACGCGCGTCCAGCGGTCCCCGGGACGGAACCGGGTCAGAGGAGGGTCGTGGGCGCTTCCTGCAGCACCCGTGCGTCGTGTTCGGTCCACCGCCGCACCCAGGCCGCAAACTCGCCGGCCGGCAGGGGGCGGGCGATCAGGTAGCCCTGGGCGAGGTCGCAGTCCAGGCTCCTGAGCGCGCGCCAGTGGGAGGCCGTCTCCACCCCTTCGGCCACCACCGACAGGCCAAGGTTGTGCGCCAGGTCCACGGTGGAGCGCACGATCTTGGCGTCGTCGCTGTCGCGCTCCATCTGCATCACGAAGGACTTGTCGATCTTGAGCTCGTGCACCGGCAGGCGCTTGAGATAGGCCAGGGACGAGTAGCCCGTGCCGAAGTCGTCGATCGCCAGCCGCAGGCCCATCTCGTTCAGGCGTTCCAGCGTGTGCTGCGCACGGGCCGGGTCGTCCATGATGGCGCTTTCGGTGATCTCCAGGCACAGGGCCTCGGCTGGCGCGCCATGGCGCTGCAGCAATGCGGCGAACTTCTGCGGCAGCTCCAGGTCCATCAGGTCGCGCGTGGACAGGTTCACCGACAGCGGCACGGCCAGCCCCTGCGCGCGAAGGTCACGCCAGGTGCGCAGGCATTCGTCGAGGATCCAGGCGGTGAGGGTGCGGATGAAGCCGGTCTGCTCGGCAAAGGGGATGAATTCCATCGGAGGCACCAGGCCGCGCTGCGGGTGCTGCCAGCGCACCAGGGCCTCGGCCCCTTCGACACACGCGCTGTGCAAGGCCACCTTGGGCTGCAGCACCAGGCGCAACTCGCCCTGGTCGATGGCGCGGCGCAATCCGCTGAGCAGCGAGATCGTGCGGGCGCTGCCCGAGTCGAAGGCCGGGTCGTAGGCCAGTGCACCGGCGCCACGGCGCTTGGCGGCATACATCGCCACCTCGGCGCGGCTGAGCAGGGTGTCGGCATCCTGGGCATGGTCCGGGCTGGTGGCCACGCCGATGCTCGCACGCAGGTCGATGGTCTGGTCCTCCAGCACCAGCGGGGCTTCGAAGGCGGCCGCCACGCGCTCGGCCACGTGCAGGGCATCGCGGGTGTCGGCAGCCGGTAGGAGCACGGCGAACTCGTCGCCGCTCAGGCGCGCCACGAGATCGCCCCGGCGCACGCAGACCTGCCCGAGCCGCTGCGCCACCTGCTGCAGCACGCGGTCGCCGATCTCGTAGCCCATCACGTCGTTCACATGCTTGAAGCGGTCCATGTCGAGCATGAGGACCGAGACATGCCCACTGGAGCCCTCTCGACGCTCCCCGGGCACCAGCACCGCAGGGCGGCCCGCCTCGGCCAGGGCCGCCGAGGCGGACACCCGGAACTGGGCACGGTTGGGCAGGCCGGTCAGGCTGTCCCAGTAGGCCAAGCGGGTGATTTCGCGCTGCTGGGCGTCCACGCTCACGCGCATGTGCTCGAAGGCCTGGGCCAGTTCGCCGATCTCGTCGGCGCTGCTCACCTCGACGGGAGCGTGGTAATCGCCCTGGCCCAGGCGTTCGGCCGCCCGCACCAGGGCGCGCACCGGGGTGGTGATGCGCCGCGCAGTGAGCACGCTGCCGGCCGCAAAGACGACCACCCCCAGCAGGGTGATCATCGCCATCACGAGCTGGAGCTGCCGATACGGCGCCACGGCCTCGTCCACCGAGCGCATCAGCACCGCGCGCACGCTGCCGCCGTCGTCCGGGTTGAGCACGAAGCTGCGGGCGCTGAAGTCCTCGCCTTCGATCATCAAGGAGGCGCGCTGCACGGCTGCGGAGGGGGCACTGCCCTCCCAGTCCACCGTGGTCAGCGCAGCCGCCAGGTCCTGCGTCAGCGTGGAGGCCCCGACGCGCCACGACCCGCGGTCATCGGGACGCACGAGCAGGCTGGTCTGCAAGGCGGTGATCTCGCGCATGTCGCGCACCAGCGCGGGGCCGATGTCGAAGCCCATCACGACCCAGCCGATCACCAGCGGAGCCCGCAGGGGCACCATCACCAGTTGATAGGCCTGGCCGCCCAACGCGACGACTTCGCTGGCCGGCCGCTGGCTCGTGCCAAAGGCCGTGCGCTCGGCCAGGCGGTGCACGGCCGGCATCAGGGCCGTCGCCTCCTGCTGGGCGGCGGCGCGCAGCGCAAAGCGCGTGTCGAGCAGCAGCGCGATCGAGGCCCCGATGCGCTCGCCGTGATTGAGCAGCACCGAGCCGATGGTGTCGGTGTCGTTGGTGGCCACCGCCGAACGGAAGCCGTAGTCGGACGCCAGCAACGTGGCGCCGTCACTGAGCTTCTGTGCGTTTTGCGCCAGCAGGCGTCGGAACACGCGCTCGCCGAGCTGCAGCTCCTGGGCGATCTGACCGCGGGCATTGCGAGCGACGCTCTCGCGGATGGCCAGGAAGCTCAGCGCCTGCACCGCCAGCAGCAGCCCGAGAAACAGCGTGACGATGCGCCGGCTCAGCCGGCGCGAGAGCCAAGCCCGCAGCGTGCGATCGGTCCGCGCCGGCATCAGGGACTCACCTCGAGACGCACCGCCACCTCGGCCCCGCGGGCCTCGAGCGTGAGCGGCTGGCGATGGGGCGCCTGCCCCTGCGGCCAGCGCGGATGCCACACCTGGAGCTGGTAGGCGCCCGCAGGCACTTGCGTGATGCGGGCCCTGCCGTCGCGGGTCACCGCGAACCAGGGCGTGTCGACCACGTGCACCCAGGCCACCATCTGGTCATGGATGTTGCAGCCCAGTACCGCCGTGCCCGGCTTGTCGAAGACCACCGGCTGCGCGGGCGTGCCGACGTAGAGCTTGATCTCGAAGGTTTTGATGGGCGAGAAAGAATAGACGTGGTGGCGCACCGTGTCGTGATTGGGAAAATGCACCGGCGTGCCCGTCTGCACCACGGTCACCCGCGGCAGGAACTGGCGTGCGCGCTGCTCGATGACCGCCTGGGCCCCGGGCGGCAGCGGCGGGACGCTCCCACGGGGCAGCAAGGCCACCACCGCCTCGTCGAGCGAGCGGCCCTGGGCATCGACCACACTGACCGTGACGTCGGCCGCCCAGGCGGCGGTCGCTTGCAGCGCCGCCACGACCCCCCACCCCAGGAACAGCCCGCCTCGCATGGTCGAGCGCCCTCACGGTTCGATGGCCAGCGCACGCACCGGCTCGCCCGCACCGATCACGCCCACCATCCGGGCACGGCCCGTGTCGAGGTCGATGCGCACCAGCCGCGACACGCGCTCGCGCGGCAGCGTCACCGCCGCCAGCGCCGTGTTGTCGAGGTCGGCGATGTCGAAGGACACCTGGCGCAGCGGCGTGGGCAGGCCCAGCGAGCCCACGGTGAAGAGTTGACCGGTGTTCGGCGACACCATCGGCTGCGCGCCTTCCGGCGAACCCTGGCGCACCAGCAGCCCCAGGCCGGCGTCGATGGCGTAGTTCGTGGTGAGCTTTTCGTCCTGCTTGTTGTAGGTGTAGGCCGCGGCCTCGATGCGCGGGCTGCGCCCGGCGTTCGGGTCGCCATCGGCATAGCGCAAGTCGCCGTCGGGTTGGAAGCCGTCAGCGTTCGGGTCGGCGTCCACCAGCGCCCCGGTGTCGGGGTGGGCGCGCAGGTTCTGGCCGCGCCCGGTGACGATGCGAATGCGGTCGGCGGCCGGGTTGAAATCGAAACCGATCGCGCCGCCGTGCAGGCGCAGCGGCCAATCGGCCGTGCCCAGGCGTAGCAGCCGCCCTTGGGCGGGGTCGAGCGTGTACAGGCGGCCCTGGCTGCTCAGCGCATAGAGCTGGCCGCGAGCGACGCGGTAGTCGATGCCGACGATCGCCTCGCCATGGGCCAGGCCCTGCAGCGGCACCCGTTGCAGCACCTGCTGTGGACGGTCCGGATCGATCTGCAGAAGCTGATGTGAAAAGGTGAGCACCCACACCCGCAGGGGCGCCGCGACCGGACGATCCGGCTGAGCCAGCGGCGCAGGCTCGACGGGCACCGGCGGTGCGGCGCAGCCCCCCAGGGCCATGATCAGGCTGGACGCCAGGGCCCAACGACGACGATTCATCGACAGCACTCCACGGTTCGGATCACAAACATGCTCGTCACCATATCGGCAACGGTCAACCCAACTTGACCCTTGGGGCAGGGGTCATGGCCCGCATCGCCCCTGTTCATGCGGGAGAGCAGCAAATCGAGATCGCGCAAGTTGACAGCGGGATGCCGCACCCAGCCATGCAGTTAAAGGCAGAAGATTTGATCTGACCCCTGTCTTGGGGCACAGTCGGTTGGCTCTTCCCCTTCCACGGAGGCAGCACACCGATGTGTGGTTTTGCAGGCGAGGTGCACTTCGGCACCTCCACCGCCGACCCCGGCACGGTCGCCCGCATGGGCGAGATCCTTCAACCCCGAGGCCCCGACAGCGCCGGCCTCTTCCAGCAGGGCCCCGTCGCCCTGGCCCACCGCAGGTTGCGCATCATCGACCTGTCGGAGCACGCCCAGCAGCCCATGACCGACGCGGCGCTGGGGCTCACCCTGGTCTTCAACGGCTGCATCTACAACTACCGCGAGTTGCGCCGCGAGCTGGAGGCCCTCGACTACCGCTTCTTCTCCGACGGAGACACCGAAGTGGTGCTCAAGAGCTTCCATGCCTGGGGCCGCGACTGCGTGACGCGCTTGCACGGCATGTTTGCGTTTGCGGTATGGGAACGCGACAGCGGCCGCCTCACGCTGGCACGCGACCGCTTCGGCATCAAGCCGCTGTACCTGGCCGCCACGCCCAAGCGCCTGCGTTTTGCCTCCACGCTGCCCGCGCTGCTGGCCGGCGGCGACATCGACACCACCCTCGACCCCATCGCGCTGCACCACTACATGAGCTGGCACGCGGTGGTGCCCGCCCCGCACACCATCGTGCAGGGCGTGACCAAGCTGCCGCCGGCCACCATCGCCACCTTCGAGCGCGACGGCACGCGCCGCGACCACCGCTACTGGACGCTGTCAGTGCGCGAAGACCCGGCCCTGGCCGCACTGAAAGACGTGGAACGCGAAGCCCTGGTCGAGGAGGCCCTGCGCACCGCCGTGCGCCGGCGCATGGTGGCCGACGTGCCGGTGGGCGTGCTGCTCTCGGGGGGCGTCGATTCCAGCCTCATCGTGGCGCTGCTGGCCCAGATGGGCCAACGCGACTTGCAGACCTTCTCGATCGGCTTCGAGGCCGGCGGCGGCGAAGCGGGTGACGAGTTCCGCTACTCCGACCTCGTGGCCCAGCGCTTCGAGACAGGGCACCACCAGATCCGCATCCCCACGCCCGATCTGCTGCAGGTGCTGCCCGAGACCATCGCGGCCATGAGCGAGCCCATGGTGAGCTACGACAACGTGGCCTTCTACCTGCTCTCGCGCGAGGTGTCGCGTCACCTGAAGGTGGTGCTAAGCGGTCAGGGTGCCGACGAGGTCTTTGCCGGCTACCACTGGTATCCCAAGCTCGCCAGCAGTTCTCAGCCCGCAGCCGACTACGCGCGCGTCTTCTTCGACCGGGACCACGAGGCCCTCCAGGCCACCCTGCAGCCGCGCTGGCACACCGGTGACGTGAGTCGCGCCTTCGTCGAGCAGCATTTCGCCACCGTCGATGCGGCCACAGCGCTGGACAAGGCGCTGCACCTGGACAGCACCGTGATGCTGGTGGACGACCCGGTCAAGCGCGTGGACAACATGACCATGGCCTGGGGCCTGGAGGCCCGCGTGCCCTTCCTCGACCACGAGCTGGTGGAACTGGCCGGGCGTCTGCCCGCCCAGGACAAGCTGAAGGAGGGAGGCAAGGGCGTGCTCAAGACCATCGCACGCCGCCTGCTGCCGCGCGAGGTGGTGGACCGGCCCAAGGGCTACTTCCCGGTGCCCGCGCTGAAATACCTCGACGGTCCGGTGCTCGACATGGTGCGCGATGCCTTGAACAGCCGCGCCGCGCGCGAACGCGGCCTGTTCCGCCCCGAGACCTTGGCCCCCTGGCTGGCCCATCCGGGCGAACACCTCACGCCGCTGCGCGGCTCGAAGCTGTGGCAGGTGGCCCTGCTGGAGCTGTGGCTGCAATCGCGCGGCCTGTGAGGCCGGCAGGAGACCAGACCATGATCGCTTCACACAACCCGCTCGACCCGACCCAGATGGCCAGCCTCAAGCACTGGGGCGACCCGCCGCCGCACGTGGATCTCGATGCGATGAAACCCGAGGCCCATGTCGATTGCGGCTGGGGCCGGCTGCTGCTGGGTCAGACCTTCGCCAGCCCCCAGGCCCTGGCCGACGAACTGCGCCGCGAGGAAGAAGGCCGGCGCGACGTGGCGCTGTACATCCGTGACCCGCACGTGGCCATCGCGGTGGCGCCGCAGCACCTCTTCCTCGACCCCTCCCACACCTACCGGCTCGACCTGCGCCGCCACCGCATCGAACCGCCCCCCGAAGAAGGCTACACGCTGCGCGAGGCCTTGGCCGACGACGAGGCCACGCTCAACCGCATCTACCGCGCCTGCCGCATGGTGCCGCTGCGCCCGGGCTATCTCACCGACGGCCAGCGCGATCCGGCGGTCATCCTGCTCGTGGTGCACGACGAGGCGAGCGATCAGGTGGTGGGCACCGTCACCGGCGTGGACCACGTGCGCGCCTGCCGCTGCCCCGAGCAGGGCGCCAGCCTGTGGTCGCTCGCGGTCGACCCGCAGGCCACCCGCCCCGGTGTGGGCGAGGCGCTGGTGCGCGCCCTGGCCCACTACTACCGCTCACAGGGCCGTCGCTACCTCGACCTGTCGGTGATGCACGACAACCAGCACGCGATCGCGCTGTACGAGAAGCTGGGCTTCGAGCGCGTGCCGGTGTATTGCGTCAAGCACAAGAACCCGATCAACGAGAAGCTCTTCACCGGGCCCGACGACTGCGCCGAGGTCAACATCTACGCGCGCATCCTCATCGACGAGGCGCGCCGCCGCGGCATCGGCGTGGAGCTGCAGGACGCCGAGCACGGCTTTTTCCGCCTCACGCATGGCGGTCGCACCGTGAGCTGCCGTGAGTCGCTCACCGACCTCACCTCGGCGGTGGCGATGAGCCGCTGCGACGACAAGCGCGTGACCCGCAAGGTGCTGGCCACTGCCGGGCTGCGCCTGCCCGAGCAGGCCCTGGTGCGCAACGAGGCCCAGGTGGCCGCCTTCTTGCACCGCCACGGCCGCATCGTCGTGAAGCCGGCCCGCGGCGAACAGGGGCGCGGAGTGAAAGTCGACCTGCGCACGCTCGACGAGGTGCACCGCGCCATCGAGGAAGCGCGCGCCCATTGCGACGACGTCATCATGGAAGAGCTGATGCTCGGGCAGGACCTGCGCATCGTCGTGATCGACTACCAGGTCGTGGCGGCCGCCACGCGCCGGCCGGCCGAGATCACCGGCGACGGGCACACGAGTGTGCGCGAGCTGATTGCCAAGCAGAGCCGCCGCCGCGAGGCCGCCACGGCCGGGGAAAGCCGCATCCCGATGGATGCCGAGACCGAACGCTGCGTGCACGCTGCCGGGTACACGATGGACACGGTGCTGAGCGCCGGCACGGTGCTGCCGGTGCGCAAGACGGCCAACCTGCACACCGGCGGCACCATCCACGACGTCACCGACCAGCTCCACCCTGAGCTGCGGCAGGTGGCCGAGCAGGCCGCGCGCGCGCTCGAGATCCCGGTGGTGGGCTTCGATTTCATGGTGCCCGACCTGGGCGGCACCGAGTACGCCATCATCGAGGCCAACGAGCGCCCCGGCCTGGCCAACCACGAACCCCAGCCCACGGCCGAGCGCTTCATCGACCTGCTCTTCCCGCAGACCCGCGCCGCACCGCTGCCGGAGATGAAGGAGAGCGCGTGACCCGAACAACCGCCCCCCGCATCGACCGTGACTACCTGCTCGACGTGCTGCAGCGCCTGCTGCTCACGCCCAGCCCCTCGGGCATGACCGACGAGATCGTCGTGAAGGTGTCCAACGAACTGGAACAGCTCGGCATCCCCTACAGCCTCACGCGGCGCGGCGCCATCCGCGCCGACATCGAGGGCGAGCGCCACAGCCCCGACCGCGCCATCGTCGCCCACCTCGACACCCTGGGGGCGATGGTCAAGCAGCTCAAGCCCAACGGCCGGCTCGAACTCGTGCCCATCGGCTTTTGGTCCTCGCGCTTTGCCGAGGGTGCACGTGTCACGCTCTACGGCGACGACGGCCTGACCTGCCGCGGCACCATCCTGCCCTGCAAGGCCTCGGGCCACACCTTCAACCAGGAGATCGACACCCAGCCGGTGGCCTGGACCCACGTGGAGCTGCGCCTGGACGAACGCTGCCATTCGCACGAGGACCTCGTCCGCCTGGGCGTGAACGTGGGCGACACCATCGCGGTGGATTCGGCCCCCGAGTTCCTGCCCAACGGTTTCATCAACGCCCGCCACCTGGACGACAAGGCCGGCGTGGCCGCCCTGCTGGCGGTGGCCCGGGCGCTGCGCGAGTCCGGCACCCGCATCCCGGTGGACTGCCACCTGCTGTTCACCATCTCGGAAGAGGTGGGCGTGGGCGCCTCGCACGTGCTGCACGGCGATGTGGCCGAGCTGATCTCCATCGACAACGGCACGGTGGCCGAAGGCCAGAACACCTGCGAGTACGGTGTGACCATCTCCATGCAGGATTCGGCCGGCCCCTTCGACTGGCACCTCACGCGCCACCTGCTGGCGCTGTGCCGCGAACGCGGCATCGAGCACAGCCGCGACGTGTTCCGCTACTACCGCAGCGATGCCGCCGCTGCGCTGGAGGCCGGCAACGACATCCGCACCGCCCTCGTGTGCTTCGGGCTCGATGCCTCGCACGGCCACGAGCGCGTGCATGTCGATTCGCTGATGGCGCTGGCCGAGCTGCTGCTGGCCCATGTGCAGAGCCCGCCGCTCTTCAAGCGCGATGCGGCCCTGCTGGGCCCGCTGGCCGACTTCCCGGCCCACAACGACCCGACGCTGGCCGAGGGCGGCGCCTCCTGACGCTCAGGCCGCGGCCGGCGCCTCGTGGTGCGCCGGCCGCTTGCGATCGAGCCGGCGCATGAACACCAGGTAGAGCAGCGGCACCACGTAGAGCGTGAGCAGCGTCGAGAAGGCCAGGCCCCAGACGATGCTGGCGGCCACCGGTCCCCACAGCAGGCTCTTGCCGCCCAGGCCCGTGGCCAGCGAGAACAGCCCGCCGATGGTGGTGGTGGACGTGATCAGGATGGGCACCACCCGCCGGCGTGCGGCCCAGACGATGGCATGCATCGTGCCCATGCCGCGCGCGCGGCGCTCGTTGGCCGCATCAATCAGCACGATGGCCGCGTTCACGGCAATCCCGGTCAGTGCGATCACGCCGTACATCGTGTACAGCGACAGCGGGTTCTGCGTGAGCGCCAGGCCCAGCGTCACGCCGGTGAAGGCCAAGGGCACCGTCACCAGGATCATGAAGGGCTGCCAGTAGCTGACGAACTGCGCGGCCAGGATCAGGAAGATCAGGCCCACGCCGAGCGCAAACAGCAGGCCCATCGCGTCCAGGCTTTCCTGGATGTCCTCCAGCTCGCCCGAGAACTCCAGGTCGATGCCCGGGTACTGGCGAGCCACCTCGCGCCAGGCGGCCTGCACCCGGGCATTGGCCTGGGCGGTGTTCAAGGCCTCGGGGTTGTCCTTGGGGTCGTCGAGGTTGGCCTCCACCGTGATGGTGCGCCTCAGGTTGTAGTGGCGGATGAAGCCCTTGCCCGGCTCCACGCTGGTCGTCATCAGGGTGTCGAGCCGCGTGACCTGGCCGTTGGGCAAGGTGAGCGGCTCGGCCAGCAGGGCCGCCGGGTCGGTGCGCGCGTCGTCGCGGCCACGCACGCGCACCTCGATTTTGTCGCCGCCTTCGCGGGTGAAGGCCACGATCTCGCCATCGACCTGGATGCGCAGCATGCGCGCGAGCCAGGCCGCATCGAGCCCGGCGCGCCGCAGGGCCTCGTGGTCGAACTGCAGCGTGAGCTTGGGCCGGCCCGGTACGTCGTCGTCGGTGACGTCTTTCACGCCGGGCACACCGGCCACGATGGCCTTCACCGCATCGGCGGCGCGGCGCAGCTCGTCCGGGTCGTCGCCGCGCACCTTCACGTTCAGGGGCTTGCCCTTGGGCGGCCCGCCCGACAGCAGCGTGAAGCTCTTGCGCCCAGGGCCGGGCAGCGCCTCCACCTCGGCGCGCATGGCTTCGATGACCTCGCTCACTTCGCGTCCGCCGTCGCCGCGGGGGTTCAGCGACACCGACACCTGGCCGTAGGCATCCCCATAGACCGGTTCGGTGTCGGTGAACTTGATGCCCGCCACCGAGACGACGGCGCGCGCCTCGCCCTGCGGCCCCACGCCTTGCAGGTGCCTGCGCACCACTTGCTCGACCGCCTCGGTTTCAGCCAGCGTCTCCTCCAGCGTGGCTTGCGAAGGCATGTCCACATTCACGTAGAACAGCCGCAGCGGATCGAAGGCGAAGAACTGCACCTTCACGGCGCCCGAGAAGAACAGCCCCACGGCCCCCAGCACCAGCACGGCGGCCACCACCAGCGACCAGCCCGCGCGGCGCAGCACCATTGCCAGGCTGCGCCCGTACCACAGGCGCAGCCTGCGATTGAACTCGTTGCGCCAGGCCTGGGCCCGCGAGGGCTGGTCCAGGCGCAGTTTCAGCGCGTGCACATGGGTGGGCAGCATCCAGAAGGCCTCGACCAGGCTGATCAGCAAGGCCAGGGTCACCACGAAGGGAATGACAAACATGAATTTGCCCACGATGCCCGGCAGCAACATCAGCGGCAGGAAGGCCGCCATCGTCGTCATCACCGACGACAGCACCGGCGCCAAGACCTCGCGCACACCGTCGATCGCGGCCTCGAAGGCTTCCGCCCCGCGCTGCAGGCGGTAGTAGATCGCCTCGACGACCACCACCGCATCGTCCACCAGCATGCCCAGCGCGATCACCAGGCCCAGCAGCACCGAGATGTTGAGCGTGTGCCCCAGGCTGCCAAGCACGACCATCGTGCCGGCCAGCGAAAAGGGGATGCCCAGGGCCACGAGCACGCCGATGCGCCAGCCCAGGAACAGCCAGCAGATGCCCATCACACTGACCAGGCCGAACAGCGCGTTGGTCTCCATCACGCCGATGGCCTCGCGCGTGGGCACGGTCTGGTCGTCGCTGAGCAGCAACGTCAGGCCGCTGGCCGCCAGCGCCGCCTGGCGCTGGGCGATGTAGTCGTGGAGCCGCTGCACCAGCTCCAGGGTGTGGGTGCCGGGCTTCTTGGTCACAGCCAGGCTGATGGCGCTGCGCCCATCCATGCTGGCGAGCTGGGCGGCCGGCGCGCGGGCGCGCTCGATGCGCGCCACCTCGTCCAGACGCGCCGTGGCCTGCGGCCTGGCCGGGTTGCGCACCACGATGCCGGCCAGACGCTGCGGATCGGTAGCGATGCCTTGCACGGTGACCGACCAGGCCCCGCCTTCGGTCTTGAGCGTGCCGGCCGAGGTGTCGCGAAAGACGCTGCGCACCGCGTCGGCCACATCGGTGGCGCTCAAGCCGCGCGCCACCAGCGCGGCATTGTCGGGGGTGATCAGGATCTCGGGGTCGCGCAGGCCCGAGGCATACACCTGGTCCACACCGGCCATGCGCTCCAGGTCGAGCTTGATCTGGCGGCCGGCCTGGCGCAGCACCTCGTCGTCGGCCTGCCCCAGCAGCATCAGCGAGGCGGTGGGAAATCCATTGGAGGTGGTGATCTCCAGCACCACCGGGTCCTCGGCCTCGGTGGGCAGTTCGGTGTTGGCCTTGTTCTGGATCTCGCGGCGCAGGTCGGCAATGCGCTTGTCGAAGGTGCGCTCGGAGATCTCGCGGAAGCGCACGAGGATGCTCGAGACGTTCTCGCGGCTGCTGCTGACGACGAAGCGCACGTCGGCCACGCCCTTGATGCCGTCTTCCAGCGGGTTGGTGACCAGGCGTTCGACGTCCTCGGCCGACGCGCCGGGCAGGGTCGTGATGATGCTCACCCAGTTGAAGTTGATCTCCGGGTCCTGCGCGCGCGGCATCGAGAGGTAGCTCAGCGCCCCCAGCACCAGCACCACCACGAAGGTGACGTTGGCCAGCGGGTGGTTGCGGATCAGGGCGGCCAGCAGCTTCATCGCTCGATGCTCACCGGGGTGCCGTCCTGCAGGGTGGCCTGGCCGCTGATGACCACCGGCGTGTCGGCCGGCAGCGTCGCCGCGACTGCCCGGCCTTCCTGGGCGCCAGGCAACGGCACGAAGCGGGCCCGGCCCTCGGCCACCGTGAACACGCCCAGGCGGCGCTCGCGCCGCACGATCAGCGCCGGGGGCAGGTGCGCACGATCCTCGGTCCACAGCAGGCGCCCCTCGGTGCCCGGCAGCACGGCCTCCTGCGGGGCCAGGCGCACCTCCACCGTGCGCGCGGGCGCCGTCACCGCACCGGCCACGCGCAGCAGCTTGAGCGCCACGGTGCGTCCGCCTCCAGCGTCGAAGCGCGGGTCGCCCGCCGAGCGCAGCCCCGCCACGTCGTCGGGCGCCACCTGGGCGCTCACCTCGACCGCGCCGGTCTCGGTCAGCACATACAGCACCGTGCCGGGCGCCACGTACTCGCCCGCCTGGGCCAGGCGCTGGCTCACCGTGGCCGCAAACGGCGCCGTGATGCGCGTGCGCGCCAGGGCCCGCTCGGCCGTGGCCAACTGCGCCCGATTGGCGGCGAGTTCGGCCTGCATGAGCTTGAGCTCGGTCTCGCGCTGGTTCAGCGCCTCCTGCGACAGGAAGTTCTGGGCCACCAGCTCGCGTGTGCGCTGCAATTGCGTCTGCGCCAGGCTCACCCGCGCCAGCGTGGCCTGCAGCGCCGCCTGGGCACGGTCGCGCTCCAAACGGAAGTCGGTGGGGTCGATCTCGGCCAGCAGGTCACCGCGGCGCACGCTGGCGCCCGCGTCCACCCGCCAGCGCAGCACCGTGCCCGCCACCTCGGCCGCCACCCGGGCCTGGTTACGCGCCACCACGGCCGCCGGCGCCTCGCGCTGCGGACGCACGGCGACGTCGCCGAAGGGCCGGACCTGGACCATCGCTGCCCCACCATGGACCGACGCGCTCTGGGCCTGGGCTGTGCCGAACCACAGAAGCGGCCCCAGGCAAGAGGAGAACACGGCAAGGCAGCGACGAAGCTTCATGGAGGACTCGAGGAGGACGGCCCGGGCAGCAGGCGCACCACGTTGGGGGGGGAACCCGGTGGGCCAGGGGCCGGCATTGTGCAGATCTTCACGATTATGCGCGTGTGCGGTCAACGCCTCCTCCCTCTTTCGGGGGCGTTGTGGGGTCATCTGCCGTCATGCTGCTGACATATGACGCGACCTTCCTGTTGTGACATCCACACGCGCGGTTGCAATTGGTTATCCCTGGACGAAGAGTTTCGCGCCAAGATGCGCGCTTTGCGTCTTGCCAGACAACCCGATGCCCGTCGCGCCAAGTTCGATGCTCTCCCTCGTGTCGATCCGGGTGGCCTGCCTGGCCGCAGCCGCAGTGGCCCTGTCGGCCTGTGGCGGCGGTGGCAGCGACGATGCACCCGGGGCGCCCAGCGAGTCCTCTTCCACGCAGACCAGCGCCCCTGCACCGGCAGACCCGCCCGCAGCCCCCGCGCCCACGCCCGCTCCGGCTCCTTCGGTGGACATCACCTGCGGCCTGCCAAACTTTCAGGCCGAGCTGCTGCGTCTGGTGAATGAGCGCCGCGCCACCGGCGCCACCTGCGGCAGCCGCGGCCGCTTTGCGGCCACCACACCGCTGAACTGGAGCGCCGCGCTGACCACAGCCGCCTACGGCCACAGCCGGGACATGGCCGACAACAACTACTTCAGCCACACCAGCCTCGACGGACGCACCTTCAGCCAGCGCATCACGGCCGCCGGCTACACCTGGAGCCGCGCGGGCGAGAACATTGCAGCGGGCTACACCTCGGCGCAAAGCGTGATCAATGGCTGGATGTCCAGCGAGGGCCACTGCGCCAATCTCATGAACCCGAACTTCCGCGACATGGGCCTGGCCTGCGCACGCAACCCCAGCAGCCGCTACGGCTGGTACTGGACGCAGAACCTTGGCACGCCACGCTGAGGCCAGGGCGCGTCAGTCCGGCACGGCGTCGATCACCCCGCCGCCCAGGCACACCTCGCCGTCATACAACACGGCCGACTGCCCCGGCGTGACGGCCCACTGGGCCTGCGCAAAGTCGAGCGTGAAGCGGGGGCCTTCGAGGCCCGCCAGCGTGCACGGCGCATCGCTCTGGCGGTAGCGTGTCTTGGCCGCATATGCCCCGGGCTCGGGCGGCTCGCCCGCCGTCCAGCTTGCATCAGCGGCCACGAGGCGGTGCGAAAGCAGCCAGGGATGGTCATGGCCCTGCACCACATACAGCGTGTTGGTCGCCAGGTCCTTGCGCGCGACGAACCAGGGGGCGTGATCGCCGCCGCCGCGTGGAGCGCCTTTGTCCTTGACGCCTCCGATGCCCAGCCCCTTGCGCTGGCCCAGGGTGTAGAAGCTCAGGCCCACGTGTTCGCCCAGCACGCGGCCGCGGTCATCCTTGATCAGACCCGGCGTGTTGGACAGGTAGCGGTTGAGGAACTCGCGGAAAGGCCGCTCACCGATGAAGCAGATGCCAGTGGAGTCCTTCTTCTTCGCATTGGGCAGGCCGATCTCCGCAGCGAGGCGGCGCACCTCGGTCTTGTGCAGTTCGCCCACGGGGAAGAGCGTCTTGCCCAGCTGCGCCTGGTTCAGCCGGTGCAGGAAGTAGCTCTGGTCCTTGGCCGGGTCGAGGCCCTTGAGCAGCTCGAAGCGGCCGTCGCGCTCGCGCACGCGGGCGTAGTGGCCGGTGGCGATCTTCTCGGCGCCCAGCCGCAGGGCATGGTCTAGGAAGGCCTTGAACTTGATCTCGGCATTGCACAGGATGTCGGGGTTGGGCGTGCGCCCGGCCTGGTATTCGCGCAGGAACTCGGCGAACACGCGGTCCTTGTACTCGGCCGCGAAGTTCACGTGCTCGATCTCGATGCCGATCACGTCGGCCACCGAGGCGGCATCGACGAAGTCGATGTTCGAAGAGCAGTACTCGTTGTCGTCGTCGTCTTCCCAGTTCTTCATGAAGATGCCGACGACCTCATGGCCCTGCTGCTTGAGCAGCCAGGCGCTCACGGCCGAATCGACGCCGCCGGACAGGCCCACCACCACCCGCGACTTGCGCGTCATGGTGTCCTCACCTTGATCTCGGGGGCATAGACGGTCGGGTCCACCGTGAGCAGCTCCAGGGGGTAGCGCCTGCCCGCCAGGTAGTCTTCCATGCACCGCAGCACCAGCGGGCTGCGGTGCCGCTCGCGGCTGGCGCGGATCTCGTCAGGGGTCATCCACAGCGTGCGAACGATGCCCTCGTCCAGCACCCAGCCCGGCGCCGGCTCGCTGGCCGCGCCGCAGAAGGCAAAGCGCACGTAGGTCACGTCCTCGCCGGTGGCCGGACGATGGAACCGCGAGAGGTAGACCCCCACCAGCGCCTCGGGCGTGAACACGCAGCCGGTTTCCTCCAGCATCTCGCGCACCACCCCTTGCACGGGCGACTCACCCGGGTCGAGGTGGCCGGCCGGGTTGTTCAGCCTCAGGCCCTCGGCCGTGTGCTCCTCCACCAGCAGGAACTGGCTCTGTCCCTCGACCTGGCGCTCCACGATGGCCGCCACCGTGACACTGGGTTTCCAACGATCGCTCATGGGTGAATTATCGCGGCGCCGCCGCCCACCCGCTGGCGCAGGGGGCACTCACGATGCTCCGGGATTCATGCACGATCCTGCCAACCCGCCCCAAGTCTGCCGCCCGCGGCGATGTCCTGAAGCGCCTTGCCTGCGGCCACCGGCCGTGAAACGTCGGCGATCACACCATTCTTGGCGGCCACCAGCTCGGCCATGATCGACAGCGCGATCTCGGCCGGGGTCTTGCTGCCGATGTAGATGCCTGCCGGGCCGTGCAGGCGCTGCAGCTCGGCGGGGGTCAGGCCGAAATGCTCGTGCAGCCGTTCGCGCCGGTGCGCGGCATGGCGCCGCGAGCCGATGGCGCCCACGTAGAAGGCCTGCGAGCGCAGCGCGTCGATCAGCGCCAGGTCGTCGAGCTTGGGGTCGTGGGTGAGCGTCACCACCGCCGTGCGCGCATCGGGCTGCAAGCGCACGATCAGGTCGTCAGGCATCTCGCGGGTCAGGGTCACACCGGGCAGGCTCCAGCTTTGCTGCTGTTCTTCACGCGGGTCGCACACGACCACCTCAAAGCCCAGGCTCAGCGCCATCTCGCTCAGGAAGCGGGAGAGATCCCCCGCGCCGATCACGATCAGCCGCAAGCGCGGGCCGAAGTGCGTGCTCAAATGGGTATCGCTCAGCACGGGCAACCCGTCGCGTGCACCCGGCTGCAGCACCACCTCACCGGTGCGCAGGTCCAGCACCCGCTCGGTGCTGCGCCGGGCCTGGCAGGCAGCCAGCAGCTCGGGCAACCGGCTGCGTTGCGACACCGGCTCCAGCACCAGTTCCACCGTACCGCCGCAGGGCAGGCCGAAGCGGTGCGCCTGGTCGGCCGAGATGCCGTAGCGCAGCGTGGTCGGCCGCCCGCCGGCACACACGGCCTCGACCCCTTCCCCGCGCACGCGGTGGATGAGGTCGTCCTCGATGCAGCCGCCCGAGACCGAGCCCACCGTGTGGCCCAGGGCGTTGATGGCCATCAGCGAGCCCGCTGGACGCGGCGACGAACCCCAGGTGCGCGCCACGGTGACGAGCACCACGGGCCACCCCTGGCCCAGCCATTCGTACGCGGTGCGCAGCACCCGGATGTCGAGGTCTTCCATGGCGCCACCTTAGCCCAGATCGAAGGGCATGTGGCGCAGGGGTTTGCCCGTGAGGCGCGCCCTCTGTCATGATCCCCAAGCATGAACCCCGCACCTCCGTTCCGGCCCGTGGCCCTGGCCCACGCCAGCCGCCTCGTCAACCATGGCCCCACCGTGCTCGTGACCAGCGCCCACGGTGGCCGTCGCAACCTCATGGCCGCAGCGTGGTCGATGCCGGTGGAGTTCACGCCGCCGCGCATCGCCATCGTGATCGACAAGCGCACCTTCACGCGCGAGCTGATCCAGGCGAGCGGTCATTTCGGTGTCTGCATCCCCGGCGCCGCGCTGGCCGATCTCACCTACGCCGTGGGCAGCGTGAGCGGCCGCGAGATCGACAAGTTCGAACGCTTCGGCATCGCAGCGCGGGCCGGGGCCGTGACCGGTGTGCCCTTGCTGGAACAAGGCTGCGCCGCCTGGATGGAATGCCGGCTGATTCCCGAGCCCCACACCGAGCAGGCCTACGACACCTGCTTCGCCGAAGTGCTGTCGGCCGCGGCCGATGCGCGCATCTTCGAGAACGGGCGATGGTCGGTGCGCGAGGACAACGCCGAGTTGCACACCTTGCATCACTTGGGGGCAGGACTCTTCGGCCGCTTCGGTGCGCTCGTTCAGGCCCGGCCGCTCTGAGTAACCGTCTTCCGAGTCAAGCGGTGTGAAGCGAGTGATCCCAAGGTTTGCTGGTTCTGACCTTGGCGTTGAGCGGCCGCTTCGGGAGACGGGAAGCGGGTCGCCAGGCCCGACATCTCGTCCCTTCGGTCGCGGTGGGACGCGTGAACACGCCCGACGCGATGGCCGTCACCCCCGCGACACCTTGCAATTCCCTGAAACTTGTAACCCCGTTACAACCACAGAACCCTGTCAGCTTGTGTAAGCTGCGCAGGATTTGGCAGCGCACCTTCTCGGGGGGCGTGCCGCAGTTTCAGAGAACCACACGAGGAGGTTTCATGCTCATAGGCGTACCGCTCGAGACGGTGGCGGGAGAGACCCGCGTGGCCGTCACGCCCGAGACGGCCAAGAAACTCAAGGCGCAGGGTCATGTCGTGCGCGTTCAGTCCGGCGCCGGCGTGAAGGCGGCCGCGCCGGACGAGGCCTATGTGGCCGCCGGGGCCGAGATCGTGGATGCCGCCGGCGCCTTCGGCTGTGAGCTGGTGCTCAAGGTGCGCGCCCCGAAGGCCGAGGAACTGGCACTGATGAAACCAGGCACCACGCTGGTGGGCATGCTCAACCCCTTCGATGCCGAGGGCCTGCAGCGACTGGCTGCCGCCGGCCTGACCAGCTTTGCGCTGGAGGCTGCGCCGCGTACGACGCGGGCACAGAGCATGGACGTGCTGTCCTCGCAGGCCAACGTGGCGGGCTACAAGGCGGTGATGATCGCTGCCGATCGCTACCAGCGCTTCTTCCCGATGCTGATGACGGCCGCTGGCACGGTGAAAGCCGCACGCGTGGTGGTGCTCGGCGTGGGGGTGGCCGGCCTGCAGGCCATCGCCACGGCCAAGCGCCTGGGCGCGGTGATCGAGGCGTCCGACGTGCGGCCTTCGGTGAAGGAGCAGGTGGAATCGCTGGGCGCCAAGTTCATCGACGTGCCCTACGAGACCGCCGAGGAGAAGGAAGCCGCCGAAGGCGTGGGCGGCTACGCCCGGCCCATGCCGCAGAGCTGGCTCGACCGCCAGAAGGTCGAGGTGGCCAAGCGCGTGGCCCAGGCCGACGTGGTGATCACCACCGCGCTGATCCCCGGCCGCCCGGCGCCGGTGCTGGTGACCGAGGACATGGTGAAGTCGATGAAGCCCGGCTCGGTGATCGTGGACCTGGCCGCGCCCCAGGGCGGCAACTGCCCGCTGACCGAGCCCGGCCAGACCGTCATCCGGCATGGCGTGACCATCGTGGGCGAAACCAATCTGCCTGCGCTGGTGGCCGCCGATGCCTCGGCCCTGTACGCGCGCAATGTGCTCGATTTCCTCAAGCTCATCGTCACGAAGGAAGGCACGCTGAGCATCGACCTCGAGGACGACATCGTCGCGGCCTGCCGCATGACACAGGACGGACAGGTGACGCGCACATGATGCCTTTCCCGATGCAGCGCGTGATGCTGCGCGCCAAGCTGCACCGCGCCACCGTGACCGAGGCCGATCTGCACTATGAGGGCAGTTGCGGTATCGACGAGGACCTGATGGACGCGGCCGACATGCGCGAGTTCGAGCACATCGACCTCTACAACGTCAACAACGGCGAGCGCTTTTCAACCTACATCATCAAGGCCCCGCGCGGCAGCGGCACGATCTCGCTCAACGGTGCGGCGGCCCGCAAGGCCCAAGTGGGCGATCTGCTCATCATCTGCACCTACGCGCCGATGAGCGAGGACCAGGCCCGCGACCACAAGCCCCGGGTGGTGCTGCTGGGCGAGGGCAACCGCATCCAAGAGATCCGCAAGTTCTGACACTTTGAAGGAGACGCCGGCATGGACACGCTCAGCCCGGTCATCATCAATCTGATCATCTTCGTGCTCGCCATCTACGTGGGCTACCACGTGGTGTGGAACGTCACGCCCGCCCTGCACACGCCGCTGATGGCGGTGACCAACGCCATCTCGGCCATCGTGATCGTGGGCGCCATGCTGGCCGCCGCGCTCACCGAGACCGGCCTGGGCAAGACCATGGGCGTGCTGGCGGTGGCGCTGGCCGCCGTCAATGTGTTCGGCGGCTTCCTGGTGACGCGCCGCATGCTCGAGATGTTCAAAAAGAAAGAGAAGAAGGCCCCGGCCTCGGGAGGCCAAGCATGAGCCTGAACCTCGTCGTCTTGCTGTACCTGGTGGCCAGCGTCTGTTTCATCCAGGCGCTCAAGGGCCTGAGCCACCCCACCACGTCCATCCGCGGCAACATCTTTGGCATGACGGGGATGGCGATCGCCATCCTCACCACCGCAGCACTCATCGTCGAGACGGCCGGCCGCATGGGCCAGCCAGGCGCCTCGGGCATGGTGTGGGTGCTCGTGGGTCTGCTGGCCGGCGGCGCCATCGGCACGGTGATGGCCCAGCGCGTGGAGATGACCAAGATGCCCGAGCTGGTGGCCTTCATGCACAGCATGGTGGGCCTGGCGGCCGTCTTCATCGCGGTGGCCACGGCGGTGGAGCCCTGGGCCTTCGGCATCACGGCCAAGGACGCGGCCATCCCCACCGGCAACCGGCTGGAGTTGGCCCTGGGGGCGGTGATCGGTGCCATCACCTTCAGCGGCTCGGTCATCGCCTTTGGCAAGCTCAGCGGCAATTACAAGTTCCGCCTCTTCCAGGGCGCGCCGGTGGTGTTTTCGGGGCAGCACCTCGTCAACCTGGTGCTGGGGTTGGCCATGGTGGCCCTGGTGGCGTTCTACACCGTCACACAGAGCGAGGCCGCGCTGTGGGCCTCGATCGCGCTGGCCTTCGTGCTGGGTGTGCTCATCATCATCCCGATCGGCGGGGCCGACATGCCGGTGGTGGTGTCCATGCTCAACAGCTATTCGGGCTGGGCGGCCGCGGGCATCGGCTTTTCGCTGAACAACCCCATGCTCATCATCGCCGGTTCGTTGGTAGGCTCCTCGGGCGCCATCCTGAGCTACATCATGTGCAAGGCGATGAACCGCTCGTTCATCAACGTCATCCTGGGCGGCTTCGGCGGGGATGCTTCGTCCGCTGCGGCCTCGGGTCAAGCTCAGCGCACGGTCAAGAGCGGCAGCCCCGATGATGCGGCTTTCATCCTGAGCAATGCCGAATCGGTGATCATCGTGCCCGGCTACGGCCTGGCCGTGGCGCGCGCCCAGCACGCCGTCAAAGAACTGGCCGAGAAGCTCACCCACAAGGGCATTTCGGTGAAGTACGCCATTCATCCGGTGGCCGGACGCATGCCGGGCCACATGAACGTGCTGCTGGCCGAGGCCGAGGTGCCCTATGACCAGGTCTTCGAGATGGAAGACATCAACGGCGAATTCGGCCAGGCCGACGTGGCCATCGTCCTGGGCGCCAACGACGTCGTGAACCCCGCGGCCTTGCAGAAGGGCTCGCCCATCTACGGCATGCCCATCCTGGAGGCCTACAAGGCCAAGACCGTGATCGTGAACAAGCGCAGCATGGCCGCGGGTTACGCCGGCCTGGACAACGAGCTCTTCTACATGGACAAGACCATGATGGTCTTCGGCGATGCGAAGAAGGTCGTCGAAGACATGGTGAAGGCGGTGGAGTGACTCAGGCTGGATTCGCCCCACGCAAACTCTGAGCGCCCCCAGGGCCGGGCTGCACCCAGCCCGGCCCCCGCGGGGGTCAAGGAAACTTGGGGCGGCTCGGCGCAGCACAAGGCATCAAGGGGGGCGGTTCGCCCAGACGCTCGTTCCAAGACAGCAGCGTGGGGACCACGCCAGGCCCCGATCTTGCTTCCTATCGGTCGTCCCGCATCGAGGGTTGGTCCTGAGGGGGCCAACCCTGAGTGAAGCGGGGGCAAAGCGGTGCGGGGTTGTGGGACTAGGCGTTTCCCATGAAGCCTTTTGCCTCGATTCTTTGCATGCTTTGGGCCTGGGCGCGCCACAAGCCGTGCCCTGCTGTCGTGACCGTCCGCTGCCGCACCGAACCGGTGGGGCGGCACCACCTGCCAGATGCAAAAGGAAAGGGTTCTCGAGATGAAGACACGTTGGATCAAGGGCCTGGCCGCCGCCGCAGCCGTTGCGTTTCCCGCGATGCTGCCGCTTTCCGCCTCGGCCGGGCCGACGCTGGATGCGGTCAAGTCCCGCGGGACGCTGCGCTGCGCCGTCAACAGCGGCCTGCAAGGCTTCTCGGCCCCCGATGCCCAGGGCCGCTGGACGGGCCTGGACGTGGACTTCTGCCGTGCCGTGGCCGCCGCCGTCCTGAACGACCCCAACAAGGTGCAGTTCGTCCCCACCACCACGCAGAACCGCTTCACGGTGCTGCAGTCGGGCGAGGTGGACATCCTCTCGCGCAACACCACCTGGACGTCCTCGCGCGACTCGACGCTGGGTTCGGTCTTCGCCGGCACCTGGTTTTATGACGGCCAGGGCTTCATGGTGAAGAAGTCGGCCAATGTGAAGAACGCCTCGCAGCTCAACGGCGCCACCATCTGCGTGCAGCCCGGCACCACGACCGAGCTGAACCTGAGCGACTACTTCCGCAGCAAACGCATGACGTTCAAGCCGGTGGTGATCAGCGATCTGGCGCAGATCCAGCAGGCCTTCTTCGCCGGGCGCTGCGACGTCTTCACCACCGACATCTCGGGCCTGGCCGCCACGCGCCTGGCTGCGCCCAACAAGGACGACCTGGTGATCCTGCCCGACGCGATCTCCAAGGAGCCCCTGGGCCCGATGGTGCGGCGCGGCGACTGGGAGTTCTTCACCATCGTGAAGTGGACGCTCTTCGGTCTGATCGAAGCCGAGGAATACGGCGTCACCTCGGCGAACGTGGACAAGCTCAAGGCCGAATCCAAGGACCCGCAGGTGCAGCGTATCGTCGGCGTCTCGGGCGACGTGGGCAAGGGCCTGGGGCTGGACAACGACTGGCTGGTGCGCGCGATCAAGGCCGTGGGCAACTATGGCGAGATTTACCAGCGCAACATCGGCCCGCTGGGCCTGGAGCGGGGCCAGAACGCGCTGTGGAAGGACGGCGGCCTGATGTACGCGCCGCCGTTGCGCTGACCCGGCCCGTTCCCCTGCCCTGAGGTCGGCGGCCCGCGCAAGCGGGCCGCCTTGCATCCACGCATCCCGTCCCGCTCAAGAGGTCGACGCACCGATGTTCAGCAACGAACGTGTCCGCGGCATCGTCTACCAGGTGCTGCTGCTGGCCGCCGTGATCGGCGTGGGCTGGTACCTGGTGTCCAACACCCTGCACAACCTGTCCACGCGGCAGATCCAGGTGGGCTTCGGCTTCCTCGGCCGTGAGGCCGGCTTCGAGATCGCCGAAACCCTGATCGCCTACGACGCCACCCACACCTATGCACGCGCGTTTGCGGTGGGCCTGCTCAACACGCTGAAGGTGGCCGCACTGGGCATCGTGCTGGCCACGGTGCTGGGCACGCTGATCGGCATCGCCCGGCTGTCGAGCAACTGGCTGCTGGCCCGGCTGGCCTCGGGCTATGTCGAGGTGATGCGCAACGTGCCGCTGCTGCTGCAGCTCTTCGTGTGGTATGGCCTGTTCACCGAGCTGCTGCCGCCGGTGCGCGAGGCCCTCACGCTGGGCGACTGGTTCTTCGCCACGCAGCGCGGCTTCTGGTTCGCCTGGCCGGCCGAGCATGCCGCCTGGTCGGGCGCCGGCTGGGCCCTGCTCGCCGGCCTGGGCTTGTCCTGGGCCTGGCGCAGCGCCGCGGCCCGGCATCAGCAGGCCACGGGCCAGCGCTGGCCCGTGGGCTGGGTCAGTGCCGGCTTGATCCTGGGCCTGCCCGTGCTGACCTGGGCCGCGATGGGCGCGCCCACCGCGATGGACGTGCCCTCCTTGGGCGGCTTCAGCCTGCAAGGCGGCCGCTCGATCTCGCCAGAGTTCACCGCCTTGCTGCTGGGCCTGTCCACCTACACCGCGGCCTTCGTGGCCGAAGTGGTGCGCGCGGGCATCCTGGCCGTCGACCGCGGCCAGACCGAGGCGGCGCAGGCCCTCGGTCTGAATGCCGGCCAGCGCCTGCGCCTGGTGACGCTGCCTCAGGCGCTGCGCGTGATCATCCCGCCGATGACCAGCCAATACCTGAACCTGACCAAGAACTCCTCGCTGGCGGTGGCCATCGGCTACCCCGACCTGGTGGCCGTGGCCAACACCACGATGAACCAGACCGGGCAGGCCATCGAGGCCATCGCCATCCTGATGGCGGTGTATCTGTCGATCAGCCTGGCGATCTCGCTGTTCATGAACTGGTACAACGAACGCGTGAAGCTGGTGGAACGGTGAGAACGACCATGGACAAGACCCTTGCGCCCGCCAGCGCCGGCCTGCCCCCGCCACAGCGCCACGCCAGCGCCTGGGCCTGGGCACGCGAGAACCTCTTTTCCACGCCGCTGAACACCGGCATCACGCTCGTCACGCTGGCCCTGCTGGCCTGGGTGCTGCCCAAGGTGCTCGGCTGGGCGGTGTTCGATGCGGTCTGGGGCCATGCACCGCTCGAACAATGCCAGGCCGCGCGCGGCCAGGGCGCCTGCTGGGCCGTGGTGTGGGAGAAGTTCCACTTCATGATGTTCGGCGTGTACCCCTACGAGGAAAGCTGGCGCGCGGCGCTGTCCATCGGGGTGATGTGCAGCTTGCTGGTCGTCTCGGCCCTCAAGCGCTTCTGGAACGCCCGGCTCATCCTGATCTGGGTCGTGGGCCTGGCGCTGACCTTCTGGTTGATGGGCGGCGGCCTGGGGCTCACGCCCGTGCGCGCCGAGCAGTGGGGCGGTCTGCCGGTCACGCTGATCCTGTCGATCTTCGGCATCGGTTTGGCTTTTCCGCTGGGCGTGCTGCTGGCGCTGGGCCGGCGCTCGAAGCTGCCGCTGATCCGCGCCTTCTCCATCATCTATATCGAGGTGATCCGTGGCGTGCCGCTCATCACGGTGCTTTTCATGGCCTCGGTGATGTTCGCGCTCTTCCTGCCCGAGGGGCTGCGCATCGAGCAGCTCATCCGCGCCCAGGTGGCCATCATCCTCTTCGTGGCGGCCTACCTGGCCGAGGCGGTGCGCGGCGGCCTGCAGGCCGTGCCCAAGGGGCAGTACGAGGCGGCCGAAGCCTTGGGGCTGCCCTACTGGAAGATGATGGGGCTGATCATCCTGCCCCAGGCGCTGCGCCTGTCGATCCCACCGATCGTCAACAGCTTCATCTCGCTGTTCAAGGACACCTCGCTGGTGGTCATCATCGCGATCTACGATTTCGCCTATGCGGTGAAGAAGTCCGTCGAGACCGATTTCAGTTGGAAGCCCTTCTTCATCGAAGCCTTCCTGTTCTCGATCCTCATCTACTGGATCTTCTGCTACGCGATGTCGAAATACAGCCAATGGCTCGAGCGCGACCTCGCCCGCGGCCACCAGCGTTGACCCTCATCCGGAGACTTCCATGGCAGATGCTGCCCTCAAGACTTCCGCCGCCGGCGAGGTGGCCATCCGCATCGAAGGCCTGAACAAGTGGTACGGCGACTTCCATGTGCTGAAGAACATCGACCTGGAGGTGGCCAAGGGCGAGCGCATCGTGATCTGCGGACCGTCGGGCTCGGGCAAGTCCACGCTGATCCGTTGCATCAACCGGCTCGAACAGCACCAGCAGGGCCGCATCGTCGTCAACGGCGTGGAGCTGACCGACAACCTGAAGAACATCGATGCCATCCGCTCCGACGTGGGCATGGTGTTCCAGCACTTCAACCTGTTCCCGCACCTGAGCGTGCTGGACAACTGCACGCTCGCGCCGATCTGGGTGAAGAAGCAGCCGCGCGCCCAGGCCGAGGCCACCGCGCGGCGCTTCCTGGAGCGCGTGCGCATCGCCGAGCAGGCCCACAAATACCCGGGGCAACTCTCGGGCGGCCAGCAGCAGCGCGTGGCGATTGCGCGCGCGCTGTGCATGAACCCCTCGATCATGCTGTTCGACGAACCCACCTCGGCACTCGACCCGGAGATGGTCAAGGAAGTGCTCGACACGATGATCGATCTGGCCCGCGAAGGCATGACGATGCTGTGCGTCACCCATGAGATGGGCTTTGCACGGGCCGTGGCCGACCGGGTCATCTTCATGGATGCAGGCGAGATCGTCGAGCAAAACACCCCCGAGGCATTCTTCAGCAATCCGCGCAGCGAACGCAGCCGCCAGTTCCTCAGCCAGATCCTGGACCGCTGAGACGGTGCCCCGAGACAGGGTATCGAACGGGGTCGCCGTCTCCTGCGGGACATCAAAGTAGAGGCTTCACTCCAAATCCGTCTAGCGAAACACCTGATGGGGCTTGCGTCAGCCATGCGTCAGAATTCCCGGTTCATTCGGAGGAACCCATGGAAAAAGTCTGGCTGAAGCACTATCCGCAAGGCGTGCCGCACGAGATCAACCCCGACCAGTACCCGTCGCTGGTCGCGCTGCTCGAGGAAAGCTTCACCAAATACGCCGAGCGTCCCGCCTTCAAGTTCATGGGCAAGACGCTCACCTATGCCCAGCTCGACGAGTACTCGCGCGTCTTTGCGGCCTACCTGCAGTCGCTCGGCCTGAGCCAGGGCGACCGGGTGGCCATCATGATGCCCAACGTGCCGCAGTACCCCATCGTCGTGGCGGGCATCCTGCGTGCGGGCTACGTCATCGTCAATGTCAACCCGCTGTACACCGCCCGCGAGCTCGAGCACCAGCTCAAGGACTCCGGCGCCAAGGCGATCGTCATCATCGAGAACTTCGCACGCACCCTGCAGGAGTGCCTGGCCAAGACACCGGTCCAGCATGTGGTGCTGGCCGCGATGGGCGATCTGCTGGGTTTTCCGAAGGGCGCCATCGTCAATTACGTGGTGCGAAAGGTCAAGAAGCTGGTGCCGGCTTTCGATCTGCCCGGGGCCGTGCGCTTCAACGATGCCATCGCCAAGGGCCGCAGCCTCACGCTGCGCAAACCCGAGATCAAGGCCACCGACATCGCCGTGCTGCAGTACACCGGCGGCACCACCGGCGTGAGCAAGGGCGCCGTGCTGCTGCACCGGAACATCATCGCCAACGTGCTGCAGTCCGAGGCCTGGAACGGCCCGGCACTGAAGAAGATCCCGCCGGGCGAGCAGACCGTCACCGTCTGCGCGCTGCCGCTCTACCACATCTTCGCCTTCACGGTGAACATGATGCTGTCCATGCGCATGGGCGGCTGCAACATCCTGATCCCCAACCCGCGCGACATCCCCGCCGTGCTGAAGGAGCTGTCGCAGCACAAGTTCCACAGCTTCCCGGCCGTCAACACGCTGTTCAACGCCCTGGCCAACCACCCCGACTTCCACAAGGTCGACTGGAGCACGCTCAAGCTCAGCGTGGGCGGCGGCATGGCGGTGCAGTCGGCCACGGCCAAGCTGTGGCTGCAGAAAACCGGTTGCCCCATCTGCGAAGGCTACGGCCTGTCGGAAACCTCGCCCTCGGCCAGTTGCAACCCCACCGACAGCACCGAGTTCACCGGCACCATCGGCTTGCCGCTGCCCTCCACCGAGTTCAAGCTGCTCGACGATGAAGGCCACGAGGTGCCGATCGGCACCCCGGGCGAGATCGCCATCCGCGGCCCTCAGGTGATGGCCGGGTACTGGCAGCGCCCGGACGAGACCGCCAAGGTCATGACGCCCGACGGCTTCTTCCGCACCGGCGACATCGGCACGGTGGACGAGCGCGGCTACTTCCGAATCGTGGACCGCAAGAAGGACATGATCCTGGTGTCGGGCTTCAACGTCTACCCCAACGAAGTGGAAGATGTCGTGGCCCAGATGGACGGCGTGCTGGAAGTGGCTGCGGTGGGCGTGCCCGACGAGAAGTCGGGCGAGGCGGTCAAGCTCGTGATCGTCAAGAAGAACCCGGCGCTCACCGAGGCTGATGTGCGGGCCTACTGCGAGCAGAACCTGACCGGCTACAAGCGGCCCAAGGTCATCGAGTTCCGCACCGAGCTGCCCAAGACCCCGGTGGGCAAGATCCTGCGGCGCGAGCTGCGGGACAAGAAATGAGGCCTGACGACGCACAGCCATGACGCTGGCCCTCATCGCCGCGATGCACGAGGAGCTGGCGGCCGTCCTCGAACGGATGCCCGACGAGCGGCGTGAACGTGTGGCCGGTCGGGACTTCTGGGTGGGGCATCTGGGCGGCCGCGAGGTCGTGGCGGTGCTGTCGGGCATCGGCAAGGTGGCCGCGGCCACCACGGCCACGCTGGCCATCCAGCGCTTCGGGGCGCAGGCTCTGCTCTTCACCGGCGTGGCCGGCGGCCTGGGCGAGGGCGTGCGCGTGGGTGACCTGGTAGTGGCCACCGAGCTGTTGCAGCACGACATGGACGCCTCGCCGATCTTTCCGCGGCATGAGCTGCCCTTGTACGGCCTGTCGCGCCTGCGCACCGATGCGGCGATGAGCCAGCGCCTGCTTCAGGCGGCGCGTTCGGTGGCCGCCGAGGCCGCCAGGGTGCTCGGCGCCGACACCCTGGCGGCCTTCGGCATCGGCACGCCCGCCGTGCACAGCGGGCTGATCCTCAGCGGCGACCGTTTCGTGTCCACCAGCGCCGAAAGCGCGGCCCTGCGCCGCGAGCTGCCCGATGCCCTGGCGGTGGAAATGGAAGGCGCGGCCGTCGCCCAGGTCTGTCACGACCACGGCCTGCCCCTGGCCGTGCTGCGCACCATCTCGGACCGGGCCGACGATCAGGCCCATGTGGACTTCACCGCCTTCGTCCAGGATGTGGCGCGCCGCTACTCGGTGGCGCTCGTCGAGCGTTATCTGGCCGCGGGGGGCTGAGCCTCACCGCGCATCGATCCGCTGACCAGGTCGAAGCGGAACAGGCGGCATTCGATGGGGCCGTTCCACATCGGGATGCGGCGGGCCTCCTTCAGGCGCATGCGGCTGGGCAGTTTCATCTCGGGGCTGAGCACCCAGGCCGTCCAGCCGCCGAAATGGCGCTTCCAGTGGGCCGCCAGACGCGGATAGAAATCGTCGGCCAGGCCGGTCTGCTCGGCGCTGCGCGCCACGCTGCCGCGCGCCTCGATGCGCTCGCCATAGGGCGGGTTGAGCATCAGTGTGCGCGCCAGGCCCTCACTCAGGCGCGGGGCCGGCCGCTCCAGCGCGTCGCCACCATGGAATTCGATCGCATCGGCCACGCCGGCACGCTGTGCATTGCGGCGCGCGAAATCGACCATGCGAAACGACACGTCGCTGGCGAACACCGGCACGGCCGGTGGGTGGATGCGTGAGCGCGCGGCCTGCCTCAAGGCCTGCCATTGGGCCCGCGCCGGCGGCCCGGCAAAGGGCGCCAGGTGTTCGAAGGCAAAGCGTCGCTTCAGGCCCGGCGCGATGCCGCAGGCGATCTGGGCGGCCTCGATCGCGATGGTGCCCGAGCCGCAACACGGATCGAGCAGAGCCCCGCCGGCCTGAGGCGTGCCGCGCCAGCCCGCGGCGGCCAGCATCGCGGCGGCCAGGGTCTCCTTCAGCGGGGCATCGCCCTTGTCCTCGCGCCAGCCGCGCTTGAACAGCGGCTCGCCCGAGGTGTCGATGTAGACAGTGGCGTCCTGTTCGGTGAGGTGCAGCATCACCCGCACGTCGGGGTGGCGCGTGTCCACGCTGGGCCGCTGGCCGGCGGCCTCGCGCATCGCATCGCACAGCGCGTCCTTGATGCGCAGCCCGGCAAAGTTGAGGCTGCGCAGCGGCGAACGCTGGGCGGTCACGTCCACCTTGAAGGTCTGTGCCGGGCTCATCCAGTCGGGCCAGCGCACCTGGCGGGCCAGGGCATAGAGGTCGTCTTCCTGGCGATAGGGGCCGCGCGCGAGCTGCACCAGCACGCGCTGGGCCAGGCGGCTTTCCAGGTTGAGCACCATCACCGCGCGCGCGTCGCCGCTCAGGGCGATGCCGCCGCGCTCGATCGTGCCGTGGGTGTCGGGCCCGAGCAGGCTCATCGCCTCCTCGGCCAGCCAGGCCTCCACGCCACCGGCACACGGAAGGAAAAGCTGCAGTCTCATGAGGTCACAGGGCCTTGCGCAGGTTGGCCGGCGCGATCTTCAGGGCCTCGCGGTACTTGGCCACGGTGCGGCGCGCCACCTGGATGCCCTGTTCCTCGAGCATCTGGCTGAGCTGGCTATCCGACAGGGGCCGGGCCGGGTCCTCCGAGGCGATGAGCTGCTTGATCAGCGCGCGCACCGCGGTGCTGGAGGCATTGCCCCCGGCCTCGGTGTTCAGCGAGGAGCCGAAGAAGTACTTCAGCTCGAAGGTGCCGAAGGGCGTGGCCATGTACTTGGCCGTGGTCACGCGCGAGATGGTCGATTCGTGCAGACCCAGCTCGTCGGCGATCTCGCGCAGCACCAAGGGCTTCATCGCGATCTCGCCATGGGTGAAAAAGTTCTTCTGCCGCTCGACGATGGCCTGCGAGACGCGCAAGATGGTGTCGAAGCGCTGCTGGATGTTCTTCATGAACCAGCGTGCCTCCTGCAGCCTGGCGCCCAGGGCCTGGCTGGACTCGCTGCCGCGCTGCTGCCGGATGGCCTGGGCATAGAGATCGTTGATGCGCAGGCGCGGCATCACGTCGGGGTTGAGCACCACCTTCCAGCCGCGGCCGGCCTTCTGCACGATCACGTCGGGCACGATGATGTGGGCCTCGGCCCGCGCAAAGGGCCGACCCGGCTTGGGCTCGCAGGCCACGATCAGGGCTTGGGCCTGCTTGATCAGCTCCTCGTCGGCGCCGGTGGCGGCCATCAGCTTCTTCACGTCGCGCCGTGCCAGCGCCTCGAGGTGGCCCTGGCAGATCATCAGCGCGATGATCTGGGCCTCGCTGCGCGGCAGGGCGCGCAACTGCAGACACAGGCACTCGGACAGGTCGCGCGCGCCCACGCCAGTGGGCTGCAGACTGTGCAGCCACTTCAGCGCGCAGCGCAGCCGCTCGAGCAGTTCTTCGCGCGAGGCCTCGTCCTCGCCGGCCAGGTGGGCGGCGATGTCCTCCAGCGCATCGGCCAGGTAGCCGTCTTCGTCGAGCGACTCGATCAGCACCTGCACCGCGGCGGCATCTTCGGGCGACAGGCGCATGCCCAGCAACTGCTGGCGCAAATGATCTTGCAGGCTGATGCCGGGGCTGGCCCGCTCGATGGGGTCGAGCTCGTCGTCGCTGCCGCTGCGGCTGGCCGGCGTCTCGCCGATGCCGTCGAAGTCGTCGCGCTCGGTGCCGTTCTCCCAGTCATCGCGCTCGGTGGCGCCGACCTCCAGCGTATCGACCCCGCCGGCCTCGGCCGCCTCGAAGCCGTCGCCAGCCTCGGCGTCGGCCTGGGCTTCGCGCTCGCGGGTCGCCGGCGCCTCGGGCAGCAAGGACGGGCCCGGCACCGGCTCGCCGCTGTCGTCCTCGGGTTCGAGGAAGGGGTTTTGTTCCAGCATCTGCTCGACTTCCTGATGAAGCTCGAGCGTGGACAGTTGCAGCAACCGGATGGATTGCTGCAACTGCGGCGTCAGCGCCAGGTGCTGGGACAGCCGGACCTGCAGGGAGGGCTTCATCGCATCGTCCCTGACCTACATGCGGAAGTGCTCGCCGAGATAGACCTTTCGCACGTCGGCGTTCTCGACGATCTCGGAGGGCGTGCCCTGGGCCAGCACCCGCCCCTCGCTGATGATGTAGGCGTGGTCGCAGATGCCCAGGGTCTCGCGCACGTTGTGGTCGGTGATGAGCACCCCGATGCCGCGCGCCTTGAGGAAGCCGATGATGCGCTGGATCTCGATCACCGCGATCGGATCGACCCCGGCGAAGGGCTCGTCCAGCAGGATGAAGCGCGGCTGCGTGGCCAGCGCCCGCGCGATCTCCACGCGGCGGCGCTCGCCGCCCGACAGCGACGGGGCCGGCGCATGGCGCAGCTTCTCGATCGACAGCTCGGCCAGCAGCTCGTCGAGCTGGTGCGCGATCACCGTCTCGTCCAGTGGCCGGCCCTGCGCGTCACGCTGCAACTCCAGCACCGCGCGGATGTTCTCCTCGACCGAAAGCTTGCGGAAGATCGAGGCCTCCTGCGGCAGGTAGCTCAGGCCCAGGCGTGAACGCTCATGGATGGGCCGGCGCTCGACGCGCCGGCCATCGATGCGGATCTCGCCGGCGTCCACCGGCACCAGGCCCACGATCATGTAGAAGCTGGTGGTCTTGCCTGCCCCGTTGGGGCCCAGCAGGCCCACGACCTCGCCGCTTCTGACCGACAGGTGCACGTCCTTGACCACCTGACGCGCGCCGTAGCGCTTTTGCAGGCCCGAGACCTCCAGACGGCTGCCCTCCCCGGGCGGCACAGGCGTGCGCAAGGGTGTCAACGCGCGTCTCCACGCCCTGCGCCGGACGACGACGGGGTCAGCACCCCGCGCACCCGGCCGTCTGCACTGCCCTCGGCGCCGCCTTGCACGCTGAAGGTCTCGGCCCTGTTGTCATAGGTGATGGTCTGGCCGCTGATCTCGTCGGCCAGCTCCGGGCCGCGCAGGCGCCGGATCACGGCCTGGCCGCTCAGTCGCAGCGTGTCGGTGCGGCTGTCGTAGTCGATGCGGCTGGCGCGGCCTTCGATGTGCTCGTCCACGCCGTCGCGCTTGCGGCGGAAGGTGGCCGGTTCGGCCGCCCCGGTGGCCGTGGCGCTGTGGTGGCCTTCGGCAGACTGGCGCACCTCCACCCGGTCAGCGCGCAGCACCAAGGGGCCCTTGATGAGCTCGACCCGGCCAGTCAGCACGTTCACCCGGCGCGCATCGTCATAGCGCAGGCTGTCGGCCGTGAAATGCAAGGGCTGGTCCCGCTCGCTCTCGGCCCAGGCCGCCGGGCCCAGCAACAGCGCCAAGGCCAGGGCCAGCCCCGGCGTGCTGCGCCAGGGTCGTCCGAGGGGGGGGAGGGAAGGGCTCATGACGGCATGAAACTTGCAGTTCCATGCCATTCTAGCCCAGGGAACGGCCCTCGCGCGAGGGCCGGCAGCAGGTTTCGTGCCGGGGCGGGCCGAACAGGCCGCTCAGCGGCCGGCGCGCGCCTGGCCGATCAGGTAGTCGGCCACCTGCAGCGAACGCTCCAGCGATCCGGCCAGGGCCCCGGAGGTCCAGTAGCGGCCGTTGATGCCGATGGCCGGCACGCCGTCGATCTTGTAGCCCTCGGCGATCTGCTTGGCCTGGCGGGTCTTGGTCTGCACGCCGAAAGAATTGAAGGCCTCGAGGAACTTGGCGCGATCGACCCCCTGGCGAGCCATGAAGTCGGCGATGGCCTCGGGCTTGTTCAGCGGGTTGCGTTCGACATGAACCGCATGGAAGACCTTCTTGTGCAGGGCCTGGACCTGTCCCAGGGCCTCCAGCGCGTAGTAGATGCGCTGGTGCACGACGAACTCGTCGCGGAAGGCCACCGGCACGCGGCGGTAGACCACATCGGCCGGCAGCTTGGCAGCCCAGGGTTCGATCATGGGCTGAAAGCGGTTGCAATGCGGGCAGCCGTACCAGAAGAACTCGACGACCTCGATCTTGCCCTCGGCACCGCCGGCCAGGGGCGGGCGCAGCACCACGTAATCGCTGCCCGCCTTGGGGGCCTGGGCCCGCGCCGCCCCAGACCCCAGGCCGGCCAGCGCCAGGGCAGCCGCCCATCCAACGGTGGTGAATTCGCGTCGCTTCATCGAGTCATCCTTTCATTCTTCACGACATAACGCAGCCCGGGTGGATCCGGCCGACCAGCGCAAGTTCAGCCGCCCGTCGCCTGGGCCCTCCCGTTCAGCGCTGCATGCGCACCAGGGCCGCATCGATGCCGTTGCTCTTGAGCCGGTCCTGGGCGCGGTCGGCCTCGGCCTGGGTGTCGAAGGGACCCAGGCGCACCCGGTAGACGGTGCGGCCACCCTGCTCGCGTTCGGTCACGCGGGCGCTTAAGCCCATCATCGCCAGCCGGGCGCGCTGCTGCTCGGCCTCCTCGGCGCGCGTGAAGGCCCCAGCCTGCACGAAATAGACCAGCGCCGCCTCGGTGGCCGCGGCCGGTGCCGGGTCGGCGCCGGAGAGGATGGCCGCCGGGTCGCGTGCGGCCGGCCGCGCCGTGCCCTGGCGCAGCCCCGGCGGCACGTCAGGCAGCGGCTGGGAGGCCGCCGGCGCCTGGGCGGGCGGCGCGGCGCTGCGCCCCTGCAGCGGGGCATTGGGGTTCCAGTGGCGGTTGCGCTCGGCCTCGGCCGCCTCCTGCTCGGCCGTGCGCGCCGGCACCTTGTTGATGAAGGGAATGGGCACCTTGGTGACATACAGCGCCACCGCCAGGGCCAGGGCCAGGCCGACCAGCACCCCCACCACCAGGCCCAGGGCGAATCCGCCGCGTTGCTTTTTCATCGGGAAGGTTGTCCTTGCAGGAACGGGCACATGCACCCCATTGTGGCGCAGCGCCCGGTGTCACATCTTGGCCGGCGCGTTCACGCCCAGCACGGACAGGCCGTTGTGCAGCACCTGGCGCGTGGCCACCAGCAGGGCCACCCGTGCGCGCGCCAGCTCGGCGTCGTCCACCAAGAAGCGCTCGGCCGCGTAGTAGGTGTGGAAGGCGCTGGCCACGTCGCGCAGATAAAAGGCCACGTCGTGCGGCGCCAGGTCGCGCGCGGCCGCCGACAGCATGCCGGGGTACTCGGCCAGCTTGAGCATGAGCGCCGCCTCGGCCGGCATCACCAGGCGGCCGAGGTCGGCGCGCGGCAAGCCGGCCAGATCGCCGCCATGCTGCTGGCGCCATTGCTCGACCACCGAGCAGATGCGCGCGTGGGCGTACTGCACGTAGTACACCGGGTTTTCGTCGTTCTGCTTGAGCGCCAGGTCCACGTCGAAGGTGAACTCGGTGTCGGCCTTGCGACTGATCAGGAAGAAGCGCACCGCGTCGCGGCTGGTCCAGTCGATGAGGTCACGCAGGGTCACGTAGGAGCCGGCCCGCTTGGAGATCTTCACCTCCTGCCCACCGCGCATCACAGTGACCATCTTGTGCAGCACGTAGTCCGGATAGCCCTCGGGGATGCCCACCCCGGCGGCCTGCAGGCCGGCGCGCACGCGAGCGATCGTGCCGTGGTGGTCGGAGCCCTGGATGTTGATGACCTTGGTGTAGCCCCGCTCCCACTTGGCGATGTGGTAGGCCACATCGGGCACGAAGTAGGTGTAGGTGCCGTCGGACTTGCGCATCACGCGGTCCTTGTCGTCACCGTAGTCGGTGGTGCGCAGCCACAGGGCGCCGTCGCGTTCGTAGGTCTTGCCTGCCTCGATGAGGCGCTGCACGGTGCGCTCGACGCGCCCACTGGTGTACAGGCTCGACTCCAGGTAATAGTTGTCGAACTTCACGCCGAAGGCCTGCAGATCCAGGTCCTGCTCGTGGCGCAGGTAGGCCACCGCGAACTGACGGATGCCGTCGAGGTCGTCCGGGTCGCCCGAGGCGGTGAACTCGCGGTCGTCGGCCTTGACGGTCTTCTTGGCCAGGAAGTCGGCGGCGATGTCGGCGATGTACTCGCCGTTGTAGGCCGACTCGGGCCAGCCGGGGTCGCCGGGCTTGAGCCCCTTGATGCGGCATTGGGTGGAGATCGCCAACGTCTGGATCTGCACGCCCGCGTCGTTGTAGTAGAACTCGCGCGTGACCTGGTCGCCCTGGGTCTCGAACAGGCGGCAGATCGCATCGCCGAGCGCGGCCTGACGGCCATGGCCGACGTGCAGCGGCCCGGTGGGGTTGGCCGAGACGAACTCCACCATCACATGCCGGCCGGTGGCGGCCTGGCGCCCGTAGGCCTCGCCACTGGCCAGGATGTCGGCCACCACGGCCTGCTTGGCCGCGGGCTTGAGGCGCAGATTGATGAAGCCCGGACCGGCAACCTCCAGGCTGTCGACCCAGCGCTCGAAGGCCTCGCGCCGGCGCAGGCCGTCCACCAGGGCCTGCGCCAGCTCGCGCGGGTTCTTCTTCAGCGCTCGGGCGAGCTGCATCGCGCAGGTGATCGCCAGATCACCATGTGCGGCCTGCTTGGGGCTTTCGAAGGCGGCCACCGCAGCGGCGTCGGGGGCCAGGGCCGCCAGTTCGGCGGCCAGGTCGTCCAGGAGTTCTTGCTTGGCGCGGATCATCCGGGGATTTTACGGTTGCGCCCCGCCCGGGCCGCCCCCGCAGGTAGACACAGTTCGATACATCTGCGGCGGCCCCGGCTTGCGCGGCGCCGGTCGCGATGAAATGATGCGCAGGTCATGACGCCCCCGCCTGCCCCCACCGACAAGACGCCCGCCGGGCCGCCGGCCGGCCTGCCCGCCCACATCGGCGAGTACCGGGTGGTGCGCAAGCTCGGCGAGGGCGCCACCAGCGAGGTCTTCCTGTGTCGCGACGCCTTCCACGACCGCGACGTGGCCGTCAAGCGGGTGCGCCCTGCCGCGCTGCGCGACCCGGTGGACGGGCGCTACTACTCGCGCTTTTTCGCCGCCGAAGCCTCGCTGGTCGGTCGGCTGCACCACCCCCACATCGTGCAGCTGTTCGATGCGGTGGACGGGCCCGAGGAGCCCTACCTGGTGATGGAGTATGTCGAGGGCACCACGCTCAAGCCGTATTGCCGGGCCGACCAGTTGCTGCCGCTGGAGCTCATCGTCGAGATCGGCTTCAAGTGCGCGATGGCGCTGGGCTACGTCTTCCGCCAGGGGCTGATCCACCGCGACATCAAGCCGGCCAACATCCTGGCGGTGACCAGCGCCGGTCAGATCACCGACGTGAAGCTCACCGATTTCGGCAGCGTGCTGCACCTGCAGGCCGACACCACCCAGGTGCACCGCGTGGGCTCGCTGGCCTACATGTCGCCCGAGCAGATCGACGGGGCGCCGCTGAGCGCCCAATCGGACATGTATTCCCTGGCTGCGGTGCTCTACCACCTGATCACCGGCCACCCGCCGGTGGAGGCCCGCTCGCAGGGCGAGATGATCCAGCAGGTGCTGTACGGGCCGGTGGTGGCGCCCAGCGAGCGCCGCCAGGGCGTGTCCACCGCGGTGGACGAGGTGATCCTGCGCGCGCTGAACAAGGCTGCGGCCGACCGCTACGACCACTGGGACGACTTCGCCCACGCGCTGGCCGGCTTGATCGCCAGCCGCCAGGTGCCGCGCGGCAACCTCCAGGCCGTGCTCGATTCCGAACGCTTCAGCCTGCTGCGCTCGCTGGACTTCTTCCGCCACTTCGATGACGTCGAGCTGTGGGAGGTGGTGCACCAGGCCCGCTGGCAGCGCTTCGGCTTCGGCCACAAGCTGATGTCGCGCGGCGAGCGCGGGCGCGACTTCCACGTCATCGCGCAGGGGGCCGTGGATGTGCTGCGCGACGGGCTGCGCGTCGAATCCCTCGGGGCGGGCTCCACCGTGGGCGAGATGGCGTATCTCGCGCCCAGCAAGGAGCCGCGGCTGCGCACCGCCGACGTGGTCGTGACCGAGCCGGCCACCACGATCGCCTTCACGCCCGAGAGCCTGCGCCGCATGAGCCTGGCCTGCCGCGACCGCTTCAACGAGGCCTTCATCGCGGTGCTGGTGCGCCGTCTGCATGCGGCGCACGAAGCCTTGTCACACCCTCAGCGCATCCTGTGATGCCGTTTCTTCCACACCTGGAGACCCCTGTCATGAAGAACCTCCTGATCGCCGCCACCCTGGCCCTGGCGGCCAGTGCCTGCCTGGCCCAGCAAGCCAAGGAGCCCACCCGCCAGCAGACCCGCATGGCCGAGTGCAACCAGAAGGCCGCCGACCTCAAGGGCGAGGAACGCAAGGCCTTCATGAAGGACTGCCTGACCGACAAGCGCAAGGCCCAACAGGACAAGATGAAGGCCTGCAACACGCAGGCCGGGGATCTGAAGGGCGACGAGCGCAAGGCCTTCATGAGCAACTGCCTCAGGAAGGACTGATCAGCGCGTCCAGACCCCGCGCGCCAGCAAGGCGCCTGCCAGCGGCAGCAGCAACAGCGCATGGGCCTGGATCATGACCCAGCGGCGCGCCTGGCGCACTTCCCCTTCCGGGGGGAGCCCCTGGCCGGCCGCCAGCGCCGCGCGCCAGCGGCGGTAGGCCCGCGCCGGCGGGATGGCCATCAGGCCGATGGCGACAAAGACGGTGAGCTTCAGGTGCAGCAGCGGCTGCGCCCAGGCCCAGTCCCAGCCCTTCGCGCCCCACCAGGCCCGCGCCAGCCCGGTGGCCAGCACGCTCAGGGCCGCCGCGTCGGTCAGGCGGTCCAGCCGGCCCAGGCGGTGCACCACCGCGGCGTTCATCCACTCCACACGGCACAGCGCGGCCTGGCTGGTCATGAACACGACCAGGCCGAGGATGGCGGCGATGTGGGCATAGGCCAGCAGGGCTTCGAGCAGCATCGTCAGGGCTCCTGAGGGGTCTGGGCGGGCGCGGGCGGACGCCAGTAGGCCGCATCGCCATAGGTGTGCTTGAGGAAGTCGATCCACAGCCGCACGCGCAGCGGCAGGTGCTTGCGCTGCGCGAAGACGGCATAGATGCCATTGGGCGGGGCAGCGAAGTCGTCGAGCACGCTCACCAGGCGGCCGGCGGCGATGTCGCCCTCCACCTCCCAGGTCGAGCGCCAGGCCAGGCCCAGGCCGGCCAGGCACCACTCGTGCAGCACCTGGCCGTCGGAGCAGTCCACGCGCGAGGGAGGCCGCACGTGGACGAGCGCCCCGTCCACCGTGAAGGCCCAGCCGCGCGTCTGGCTGGCATCCGAACTGAGGGTGAGGCAGTCGTGCTGGCTCAGCTCGGACGGATGCTGCGGCGCGGGCCGGCGCTGGAGGTAGGCCGGCGAGGCCACGCACAGGCGGCGGTTGTCGGCCAGGCGCAGGCTCACCAGGCTGGAGTCGGGCAGGTCGCCCACGCGCACCGCGCAGTCGAACCCCTCGTTGACGATGTCCACCACCCGGTCGGACAGGTTCAGCGACAGCGAGACCTCGGGGTGCAGTTGCAGGAAGCGCGGCACCAGCGGGGCCACATGGCGGCGCCCGAAGCCGGCCGGCGCGGTCACGCGCAGGTGCCCACTGGCCTTGACGCCGCCGGCCGAGACGCTCGCCTCGGCGTTGGCCAGGTCGGTGAGCAGGCGCTGGCAGTCCTCCAGGAAGGCACTGCCCTCGTGCGTGAGGCTGATGCGCCGTGTCGTGCGCACCAGCAGCTTCACGCCCAGCCGAGCCTCCAACGCATCGATGCGCCGACCGATCACGGCCGGCGCCACCCCTTCGAGGTTGGCCGCCGCCGTCAGGCTGCCTTTGGTGGCCACCTGGACAAAAGATTCGATCTGTTTGAGTCTATCCATGACGGATTCGTCACAAATCATCCGCCAGACTACGCCTCGAAAAGTCAAAGATCAAGCGATTTTTCGGGGATTAATTGTTGAGTCTGGTTTGAATACAGTGCCACTCATGGCCACCTCCCCCTTGCCTTTCCAGGCCGTGCTTTTCGACGCCTACGGCACGCTGTTCGACGTGTACAGCGTGGCGCTGGTGGCCGAGCAGCTCTTCCCCGGCCGTGGCGAGGCCCTGGCCGCGCTGTGGCGCGACAAGCAGATCGAATACACCCGGCTGGTGAGCATGGCCGATGCACAGGGCGCGCGCTACCGGCCCTTCTGGGAGCTCACGCGCGACGGGCTGCGCCACGCCTGTGCGCGCCTGGGGCTGCCGCTGTCGCGCGAACGCGAGGAGCGGCTGATGAACCAGTACCGCCACCTCAGCGCCTTCCCCGAAAACCGCGAGACGCTGCGGGCCCTGCGCGCCCGGGGGCTGCCCACCGGCATCCTGAGCAACGGCGACCCGGCGATGCTGGAGGTGGCCGTCAAGAGCGCCGGTCTGGCTGACGTGCTCGACCATGTCATCAGCGTCGAGCCGGTGCGCTGCTTCAAGCCCGACCCGCGCGTCTATGCCTTGGGCCTGGAGGTGCTGCGTCGCCGCCAGCCCACGCTGACGCCCCGCCAGGTGTTGTTCGTCTCCAGCAACGGCTGGGATGCAGTGGGCGCCACCTGGTTCGGCTACACCACCTTCTGGCTCAACCGCAGCGGCGCAGCGCCGGAGGAACTGGGCACCGCCCCCAGCTACGAGGGCCGCCACTTGCGCGAGCTGCTGGCCCTGGTCGACGGTGTGGCGCCCCGCCCCGCCCGCCCCTGAGCCCCCGGCCCGATCCCCTTCTTCTTTCATCCGAGGACACGACCCATGAGCAACCGCACCACCGTCCATCGACTGCAAGTCGCCACCGAGTTGTACCGATTCATCGAAGACCAGGTGCTGCCGGCCACCGGGGTGGACAGCCGCGCCTTCTGGGCCGGCTTCGATGCGATCGTGCACGATCTGGCCCCGAAGAATGCGGCGCTGCTGGCCGAGCGCGACCGCCTGCAGGCCGAGCTCGACGCCTGGCATGCCGCCCACCCCGGCCCGATCACCGATCTGCCGGCTTACCGCGCCTTCCTGGAGCGCATCGGCTACCTGCTGCCCCAGCCTGCGCACGTGCAGGCCACCACGGCCAACGTGGACGACGAGCTGGCCGTGCAGGCCGGGCCGCAGCTGGTGGTGCCCATCCTGAACGCCCGCTATGCGCTCAACGCCGCCAACGCGCGCTGGGGCTCGCTGTATGACGCGCTGTACGGCACCGACGCCATCCCCGAGACCGACGGTGCCGAAAAGGGCACGGGTTACAACCCGGTGCGCGGCGCCAAGGTGATCGCATTCGCGCGCAACTTCCTCGACCAGGCCGCGCCGCTGGCCCAGGGCTCGCACAAGGACGCCACCGGCTACCGCGTCGAAGGCGGCCAGTTGCGTGTGACGCTGCGCAGCGGCAGCACCGGCCTGCAAGACCCGGCCCAGTTCGTCGGCTACCAGGGCGAGCCGCTCGCCCCCTCGGCCGTGCTGCTGCGCCACCACGGCCTGCACGTGGAGATCCGCATCGACCGCCACAGCGCCATCGGCGCCACCGATCCGGCCGGCGTGGCCGATGTGGTGCTGGAGTCCGCGCTGTCGACCATCCTGGACCTGGAGGACTCGGTGGCCGCGGTGGATGCGGCCGACAAGGTGGCCGGCTACCGCAACTGGCTGGGCATCCTGCAAGGCACGCTGACCGAGGAGGTCTCCAAGGGCGGCAAGACCTTCACGCGCCGCATGAACCCCGACCGCGAGTACACCGGGCCCGACGGCCGACCGGTGGTGCTGCATGGCCGCTCACTGCTGTTCGTGCGCAACGTGGGTCACCTGATGACCAACCCGGCCATCCTGTACGACGGCGGTAAGGAAATCCCGGAAGGGATCATGGACGCGGTGATCACGACCACCATCGCGCTCGTCGACCTGCAGCGCCAGGGCGGGTTGCGCAATTCGCGCACCGGCAGCGTCTACATCGTCAAGCCCAAGATGCACGGCCCGGCCGAGGTGGCCTTCGCCAGCGAGCTGTTCGGCCGCGTCGAGCAACTGCTGGGCCTGCCCGACAGCACCGTCAAGCTGGGCATCATGGACGAGGAGCGCCGCACCAGCGTGAACCTGAAGGCCTGCATCGCCGCGGCGGCCAGCCGCGTGGCTTTCATCAACACCGGCTTCCTCGACCGCACCGGCGACGAGATCCACACCGCCATGCGCGCCGGCCCCATGCTGCGCAAGGGCGACATGAAGACCACGAAGTGGATCGCCGCCTACGAGCGCAACAACGTGCTGGTGGGCCTGAAGTGCGGCCTGCGCGGGCGCGCCCAGATCGGCAAGGGCATGTGGGCCATGCCCGACCTGATGGCCGCGATGCTCGAACAGAAGATCGCCCACCCCAAGGCTGGCGCCAACACCGCCTGGGTGCCCTCGCCCACCGCCGCCACGCTGCATGCGCTGCACTACCACCAGGTGGACGTGGCGGCGGTCCAGCGCGAGCTGGAAAACATCGACGCCGATGCGCAACGCGATGCGATCCTGAACGACTTGCTGCAAGTGCCGGTGGCCCCGAGCCCGAACTGGTCCGCCGCCGAGAAGCAGCAGGAGCTCGACAACAACGTGCAGGGCATCCTGGGCTACGTGGTGCGCTGGATCGACCAGGGCGTGGGCTGCTCCAAGGTGCCCGACATCCACAATGTGGGCCTGATGGAAGACCGTGCGACGCTGCGCATCTCCAGCCAGCACATCGCCAACTGGCTGCTGCACGGCGTCGTGAGCGAGGCCCAGGTGCGTGAGACCTTCGCCCGCATGGCCGCGGTGGTGGACCGTCAAAACGCCGGCGACCCCGCCTACAAGAGCCTGGTGGCCCACCCCGAGGGCGCCGCCTTCCAGGCTGCCCTGGATCTGGTCTTCAAGGGCGTGGAGCAGCCCAGCGGCTACACCGAGCCGCTGCTGCATGCTTGGCGCTTGCGCGTCAAGGCCGGCGCTGCCAGCTGAGACGGGTTGGCGTTGAGGCGTGGCCACAGCCGGGTCTGTGGTCCCGCCTCCGGGGGGGCACAATGCGGGGGTCGAGGTCTTCTTCGCCGCATCGTCCCATGTGCCAGTTGCTCGGCATGAACTGCAACACCCCCACCGACATCGTGTTCAGCTTCACGGGCTTCGCCACGCGCTCGCGCGAGCATGCCGACGGCTTCGGCATCGCCTTTTTCGAAGGCAAGGGCGTGCGGCTCTTCGTGGACCCGCAAGCCGCCCTGCACTCGCCTGTGGCCGAGCTGGTGCGTCGCTACCCGATTCGCAGCACGAACGTGATCGCCCACATCCGCAAAGCCACCCAAGGCGACGTGCGGCTGGAGAACTGCCACCCCTTCGTGCGAGAACTCTGGGGACGCTACTGGGTGTTCGCCCACAACGGCGACCTGCAGGGCTTTGTCCCCCGCCTGCATGCGGCCTTCCGGCCGGTGGGCGACACCGACAGCGAGGCTGCCTTTTGCTGGCTGATGCAGGAGCTGGCCAAGAACCATGCGATGGTGCCCACGCCGGCCCAGCTCACCGAGACCCTGGCCGAACTGGTGCCTCAGGTCGCGCGGCACGGCACGTTCAACTTCATGCTGAGCAATGGACATGCGCTGTGGGCCCACTGCTCGACGCGCCTGCACTACCTCGTGCGCGAGCACCCCTTCCGAGCGGCCCGGCTGCAGGACGAGGACCTGAGCGTGAACTTCGCCGAGCTGGCATCGCCCCAGGACCGGGTGGCCGTGATCGTGACGGAGCCGCTCACCTGCGACGAGGCCTGGACCGCTTTTGCGCCGGGAGAGCTGATCGCCTTTGTGGACGGGCAGCCCCTGCCGAGGCTGACCCGGTCCTGACAAAAGCTCAGAAGCGGTGGCGGATGCCGAAGGCCACCGTGTTGCCGCTGTCGGTGTCGCGGATCTTGTCGTACATGTAGACCGCGTAGACGTCGGTGCGCTTGGACAGGAAGTGGTCGTAGCCCAGGCTGGCGATGTCACGCTTCGACTCGGTGGTGCCGGTGGTCTTGCGCGAGCCGTAGGAGGCCAGCACCGCGCCTTCGCGGATCTTGTAGGACGCGCCGAGCTGGAAGATCTTGTCCTTGCTGTCCACCGCACCCTGGTCTTCGCGGATCTGACCGTACTGCCCGAACAGCTTGGCCGCACCGATCGTGTAGCTGGCACCCAGCTGCACGGCCGTCTCGTCGCCGCTGTCGAACACGGCCTGGACACGCTGCGCCGAGATGCTCAGCCCGAGCGGGCCGGCGAAATACAGCACGTTGCCGCCGATGTTGGCATCGCGCGCGCCGGGCGTCTCGTCCAGGGCGTAGGTGACGGTGGCGCTCAGGCCGCCCAAGCGCGGCGAGGCATAGGTGATGCCGTTGCTCCAGCCCGAGTCGCCCGCCAGCGTGCCCGTGCCGCCGTAGTAGCTGCGGATGGCCGGCGAGAAGCCGAAGGAGTCACCGAAGGGGTTGAACAGCAGCGTCGAGACGAACATCGGCGTGGACCGCCGTCCCAGCGTGACGGTCCCGAAACTGCCGCTCAGGCCCACGTTCGCATTGCGGGCCCAGAAGGTGTCGCCGTTGAAGCGCGCTGCCTCTCCGGTGTCAGCCCGCAGAAAGTGGTCCAGCGCAAAGTGGACCGCCAGACCGCCGCCCAGGTCCTCCTTGCCGCTGAAGCCGATGTAGCTCGTGGTCATGCCGCCGGACTCGACCCGGCCCAGGCGCGGGCTTCCGCTGGTTTCGTAGGACCCGACGGCCATGTCGATCAAGCCGTACAGTTGGACGGACGACTGGGCCTGTGCGCCCGCACAGGCGCCCATGCCGAAGGCCACGGCCGCGCCGAGCCGGGCGGCATGACGGGAAGACAACTTCATGATGTGTTCACTCCTCAAAGGTTGCACAAGACGTTGCACCGTTGTGTACGCAAGAGCTGTGCCCATGCCATGGAGCGCCCAGAAAACGGAAGCGCCCGATTCCGGGTCACAATCCCTGAACCTCTGAGCTTTCGCTGAATTCCTCATGCAGCTGCAGATCAATGGCCGCCCCCACACCGTGCCCGACGAGGCCACGGATCCGTCGATGCCCCTGCTGTGGGTGCTGCGCGATGTGCTGCAGCTCACCGGCACGAAGTTCGGCTGCGGCATCGCCGCCTGCGGGGCCTGCACCGTGCGGGTGGACGGCCGGGCCGTGCGCTCGTGCGTCACGCCACTGGCCTCGGTGGCCGGGCGGTCCATCCAGACCATCGAGGGCCTGGGCACGCCGCAGGCCCCGCATCCGCTGCAAGCCGCCTGGATCGCCCACCAGGTGCCCCAGTGCGGCTACTGCCAAAGCGGCATGCTGATGGCCGCGGCGGCCCTGCTGGAGAGCACGCCCGAGCCCACCGATGCGCAGATCGATGCGGCGATCACCAACCTGTGCCGCTGCGGCACCTATCCGCGCGTGCGCGAGGCCATCCGCACGGCCGCGGTGCAGATGCGGCCGGCGCGGCCTGTGCGCCCGCCGTTGAAGCTCAAGTCCGCATGAAGCGCCGGCACTTCCTGCTCAGTGCCGCGGCGGCCGGTGGCGCGCTGGTGGTGGGCTGGGGGGCCTGGCCGGTGCGCGACCGCATCGGGCGCCGCGGCTCCCTGACGTCGAACGACCGCGAGGTCCGGCTCAACGGCTGGCTCAAGATCGCGGCCGACGGTCAGGTCGTGCTGGCGATGAACCGCAGCGAGATGGGCCAGGGCGTGCACACCGCCTTGCCGATGCTGGTGGCCGAGCAGCTCGATATCGGCCTGGAGCGCATCCGGCTCGAACAGGCCGGGCCCGAATCGCTGTATGGCAACGTCGCGATGTTCCTGGGTGCCCTGCCTTTCCACCCCGACGACCGCGAACCCGGCCATGAGACACACACGGTGCGCGCCGGCCGCTGGTTCGTGGCCAAGCTGGCGCGCGAGCTGGGCATCAACGTGACCGGCGGGTCGTCCAGCATCGCCGACGCCTGGGAAGTGCTGCCACTGGCCGCGGCCACGGCGCGTGCCGAGCTGCTGGGGGCCGCCGCGCTGCAATGGCGGCTGCCGGTGGACGAGCTGCGCATCGTGGGCGGGGTCATCGAACACGAGTCGGGGATGCGCGGGCACTTCGGCGAGTTCGCGCGGCAGGCTGCGGCGCTGACCGTCAGCGCGCGCAACATCCGCGTCAAACCGCGAGAAGCCTGGCAACTGATCGGCCGGCAACCCCTGCGCACCGACGTGCCCGCCAAGGTGAACGGCTCGGCGGTCTTTGGCATGGACGTCAAGCCCGAGGGCCTGCTCTACGCCGTGGTGCGCCACTGTCCGATGATCGGCGGCAGCCCGGCCCGGGTGGATGTCGATGCCACGTTGCGCCGTCCCGGCGTGGAGCGCGTGGTGCGCCTGGGCCGCACGGCCGGGGCCACCTCGGGCGTGGCCGTGGTGGCGCGCAGCACCTGGCATGCGATGCAGGCCGCGCGCACGATGGACGTGGTGTGGCGCCCCCCGCCCCACGACCCGGCCCTGGGCCTGCTCGACACCGAGCGCATCGACCAGGCCCTGGAACAGGCCGCCCGCCAGGCGCAGCAGGCCGCGGCCGGCCTGCCCTTCCATCGCCGCGGCGATGTGGACGCGGCCGAAGCAGCGGCGGCGCGCCATCACGAGGCGGTCTACCACGCCCCCTACCTGGCCCACGCGACGATGGAGCCGATGAACTGCACCGCCCAGGTGCGCGACGGCCGCGTCACCGTGTGGGCCCCCACCCAGGCGCCCACCTTCGCCCGCGAGGTGGCCGCGCGCGTGGCCGGCGTGGACGTGCAGGCTGTCGAGCTGCACGTCACGCTGCTGGGCGGCGGCTTCGGCCGTCGCCTGGACGTGGACTACGTGGCCCAGGCCGTGCGCGTCGCCATGGAAACCGGCGGTCGCCCGGTGCAACTGGTGTGGCCGCGCGAGGAAGACTTCACCCACGACTTCTACCGCCCCGCCGGCGTGGCCGTGATGCGTGCCGCGCTGGACGCGCGCGGCCGCCCCCAGGCCCTGCGCATGACCGTGGCCGGCGACGCCATCACGCCGCGTTGGATCGCACGCAACCGCCCGGCCTGGGCCACGCGCTTCGACGCACCCGACAAGACGGCCGCCGAGGGCTTCTTCGACCTGCCCTACGACGTGCCTCACCAGCGCATCGCGCAACAGGCCACACGCAGCGGCGTGCCCATCGGCTACTGGCGCTCGGTGGGCCATTCCCACCATGCCTTCTTCACCGAGTGCTTCATCGACGAACTGGCCCACGAAGCCGGCCAGGACCCGGTGGCCTTCCGCCTGAGCCTGCTGGACAGGCACCCGCGTTTTGCCGCCGTGCTCCAGCTTGCTGCCGACCAGGCCCAATGGGGCCGGCCGCTGCCCCCCGGCCGCGCCCGCGGCGTGGCCCTGCACGAAAGCTTCGGCTCCATCGTCGCCGAGGTGATGGAGGTGTCGCTGCACAACGGCCGCCCGCGCGTGCACCGCGTCGTGTGCGCGATCGACTGCGGCACGGTGGTGCACCCCGGCATCGTGGCCCAGCAGATGGAAGGGGGCGTGATCTTCGGGCTGAGCGCTGCGCTCTACGGGCGGGTGGACATCCGCCACGGCGAGGTGGTGCAGAAGAACTTCGACACCGCCCGCCTGCTCACGCTGGCCGAGACCCCCGTGATCGAAACCCACATCGTGCCCAGCACCCTGCCGCCCGGCGGCGTGGGCGAGCCCGCCACGCCACCGGCTGCGCCGGCCTTGGTCAATGCCTTGTTTGTGCTGACGGGCGAGCGGGTGCGGCGGCTGCCGTTGCTGGGACTCCCCGCGGTCTGAGCCCGTCCTTTGCATCCGGCTGCAGCCCGTCGGTTGAGAAAAGAAGAGAACAGAAGAGAACATCTCCGACACCCCCTTTGTGGGGATCGACATCCAACCCCTTGCGTCTATGCTCCTCACGCCAAAAACACAGCGGACCTTGAGGGAAACACATGGAGAGCGTGGGATCATGGCGACGAGTCGCCGGTAGAGGCGTCGGGCTTCTTGCAGCAGGCCTGATAGCCGCTTGCGGCGGCGGTGGCGGTGGCGGTGGCGGTGACAATGAGGATCTGTCGGTGGATTTCAGCTACGACTCAGGCACCCCCATCGTCGTCTGGCATGAGGTAGCCATGACACCCCTCATCACTGGCCTGGAGGGCAACACGCCCCGGTGCCGCTTGGTCGGCGGCGCGCTGCCCCCTGGCCTGGTGGTCAACCGGAATTGCACGATCTCAGGTACCACCTCTGACACCGGTGTGTTCGAGGCCACGGTCCGACTCACGGTCGAGGGCTATTCAGGACATGTCGATACAGACCTCCGGCTGAGCTCGTTGGAGCCTCAGCTTCGCTATCCACAGATCGATGAACTACAGACCCCCATGGCGTGGGGAGAGCCGGTGAGCTATTTGCCCCAGTTCGGCAACGGCACCTCCATCCCGAGAGAGGGCGATACCTACGCATTTAGCCTGGAGGGAACCCTGCCTGAAGGTTTGGTGTTCGACACTCAAACAGGCACCATCAGCGGCCGTCCGGTCGTCGCCGACAGCGCAGGGTACTTCCGGGTCGCAGCCACAATCACGCGCGAAGGACGAACGCGCTTCTTCCTGTCGGACGTCTACACCCCTTTGGTTGCTGCCCCGCCCTACCACGTGAGCTATCCCTATCCCGCACCGCTGCAAGTCGGCGGGAGTATCACCGTCACTCCAGACCTGTTTGGCATTCCGGAAGAGGCAACCTTGGCTTTTTCTGTGGCCGACAACGGAGAGGGCAGTGCGGTGGTGCCGCAAGGCTTGGCGCTGGATCCTCACACTGGCGTCGTATCGGGCATTGCCGCGGTTCCTTGGGAAGGGCGCATCGGCATCAATGTCTCTGTCACCCGGGCGGGGCTTACGTACACGCTTGCGCGTTCCGTCTACATCCAAGTCCAGGCCTCCAACTGAACTCCGCTTTCGCCGCAGCCCGGCTCAGCGCCGCGCCGCGTTGAGTTCGTCGCGCGTGGCCATTGCTGCGCGCCGCGCGGCCGCGGCGAAGTCGGGGCCGCTGCTCGCATAGAGCACGCTGCGGCCCACGTTGACCACCACCAGGCCGGTGATACGGCCGGCTTGCTCGCGGTAGCCGGCCTTCACGGTAGCGGTGGCGTCCCCGCCCTGGGCGCCCACGCCGGGGATCAGCAGCGGCACGGTGGGGGCCAGCTCACGCACGCGGGCGATTTCGGCGGGGAAGGTGGCGCCCACCACCAGGCCGAGCTGGCCGGTGGTGTTCCAGGGGCCCTGGGCCAGGCGAGCCAGGTGCTCGTACAGGCGAGGTTGCCCGTCCACCTCGGCCAGGCGCTGGTTCTGCAGGTCCGAGCCGCCGGGGTTGGAGGTGCGGCACAGCAGGATCGCGCCCTTGTGCGGGTAGCGCAGGTAGGGTTCGATGGAATCGAAGCCCATGAAGGGCGAGAGCGTGACGGCATCGGCCCCGTAGCGCTCGAAGGCCTCACGGGCGTACTGCTCGGCGGTGGCGCCGATGTCGCCGCGCTTGGCGTCGAGGATCACCGGCACCTGAGGCGCTGTCGTGCGGATATGGGCCATCAGCCGCTCGAGCTGGTCTTCGGCGCGGTGGGCGGCGAAGTAGGCGATCTGCGGCTTGTAGGCGATGACCAGGTCGCGTGTGGCCTCGACGATGGCCGCGCAGAAGTCGAAGATGCGCGAGGCATCGCCGCGCCAGGGCGGCGGGAACTTGGCCGGATCGGGGTCCAGCCCCACGCACATCAGCGAGTCATTGAGGCGTTCGGCGGCGTGGAGCTGGTCGATGAAAGGCATGCCCCGATTGTAGAAGGGCCCTCCTGTAGGCCCTACTTGCCGCCGTACTTGGCCAGCAGGTCGCGCGCGTCTTGCAGCAGTGCCTTGCCGCTGCCCCCACGCTTGTCCATGTCGGCCACCCATTCGTCATAGAGCGAGGCCGAGGCCGCGATCCAGTTCTCCAGCTCGCTGGCCGGCACCATGTAGAAGGTGTTGCCCCGGTCCACCGCGGCCTTGCGGCCCGCCGCCTTGCTGTCGTCCCAGATCTGGCCGATCTGCCTGGACAGCGCCATGCCGCTGTTGCGGTCGATCACCGCCTTCAGGTCGGCGCTCAGGCTGTCGTACTTCGCCTGGTTCATGCCGAAGATGAACACGGCCGAGTACAGCGCAGGCTTGGCCGGATCGGTCTCGGCATGGAACTTCACCATCTCCTGCAGGCGCAGCGAGGGCATTACCTCCCAGGGCAGCAGGAAGCCGTCGATCACGCCCTTGTTCACCGCCTCGGGAATGGCCGGCAGCGGCATGCCCACCGGCGAGGCGCCGAGCTTGGTCAAGAGCTTGTTGGTCTGGCGCGTGGGCGCGCGCATCTTCAGGCCCTTGAAGTCGGCCAGCGTGCGCACGGGCCGATCGCGCGTGTGCACATAGCCCTGGTCATGCACCCACACGGCGAGGATTTTGGTGCCGGGGAATTCCTTCAGCGCATGCTTTTGCAGATAGTCCCAGGCAGCCTGCGCGCCGGATTCGGCCGAGCGCGTCATGAAGGGCAGCTCGAACACCTCCATCATCGGGAAGCGCCCGGCGGTATAGCCCGGCAAGGTGATGGTGAGATCGGTGACGCCGTCGCGCACCTGGTCCACGAGCTGGGGCGGGGTGCCGCCCAGCGACATGGCGGGGAAGATCTGGCACTTCAGGCGGTTGTTCGACTCGGCCGCGACCTTGTCGCACCAGGGCGTGATGACACGCTGCGAGGCCATGGCCTGCGTGTTCCAGATGTGGTGGAACTTGAGCGTGACCTCCTGCGCCCCGGCCGACAGCGCCAGGGTGGCGGCAGCGGCCACGAGGCCGCGTTGGATCCAGGTTTTCATGAGAATGTCTCCTATCGGACGCGTCAAGCGCATCGTAGGCGCGCCGCGCTGCCGCCACACTGGGACAAACCGGGAGACCCGCGCAGATCGGTGCGAATGGCGTCATTGCACGCCGCCCGGGTGGGACTGCTTTGCGCTGCCAGGCCGGCGCCCGGGCGCATCGCGTCCTACAATCATCCGATGAATGACTGAAGCCGCCCATGGACACGCCCACCCCTCCTCGACGCTCCCTCGTGGACGTCGCCGTTGACGCGATGCGCCAGCGGCTGGAACGCGGCGTGTGGCGTGTGGGCGAGCGCATCCCCATCGAACCCGAACTGGCCGCCGAGCTGGGCATGAGCCGCAACACGGTGCGCGAGGCCGTGCGCGTGCTGGCCTTCAGCGGGGTGCTGGAAGTGCGCCAGGGCGACGGCACCTATGTGCGCTCGGCGCTCGACACCACCGACATGGCCCAGGGCCTGAGCGGCGCCTCGCTGCGCGAGCACCTGGAGGTGCGCGCGATGCTGGAGGTGGAGGCCGCCCGGCTGGCCGCCCAGCGCCGCACGCCGGAGGACCAGGAGCGCATCTTCGCCGCCCTGGCGCTGCGCGGCGAGCGGCCGGACAAGCGGCGCAAGGACGTCTTCATCGAGCACGACCTGGCCTTCCACCGCGCCGTCGTCGATGCCGCGCACAACCCGGCGCTGGGCAAGCTCTATGGTTTCTTCGCGCGCGCCGTGCGGGCCACGCTCAAGGGCATGATGGCCCGCCCCGACCTGCCCGAGCCGGACTACGCGGCGCACGCGGCCGTGGCCGAGGCCATCGCCCGCCGCGACCCCGAAGGCGCGGCCCGCGCCGCCCGCGAGCTGCTCCAACCCATCCTCGACGCTCTCGACCCCCTGCCCCCGCCGCCTGCGTCCCCGGAAGCCTGAGTTGACCGCTGCCCCCCGTCCCGCCCGCTGCGTGGGCCTCTTGATCGCTGGCCTCGTCCTCGTCAGCCTCAACCTGCGCCCGGCACTGTCCAGCGTCTCGCCGGTGCTCGCCTGGATCCAGGCGAGCCTGGGCCTGTCGGCCACCGCGGCCGGCCTGCTGACCACGCTGCCGGTGCTGTGCCTGGGCCTGTTCGCGCCGCTGGCACCGCGCCTGGCCGCCCGCCTGGGGTCGGAGCGCACCGTCTTCGTCGTGCTGCTGGTGCTGGCCGCGGGCACGGCCTTGCGGGCGGTGCTGGGCGTCACCGGGCTGTTCCTCGGGGCCTTGCTGGCCGGCGCCTCGATCGGCGTGATCGGCGTGCTGCTGCCCAGCCTGATCAAGCGCGACTTTCCCCGGCACATCGGCACGATGATGGGCGTCTACACCATGGCGCTGTGCCTGGGCGCCGCGATGGCCGCCGGCGCCACGGTGCCGCTGATGGACGCGCTGGACGGAAGCTGGCGGGGCGCTCTGGCCGCCTGGGCCGTGCTCGCCGTGGCCGCGGCGGCGCTGTGGTGGCCCCAGGTGCGCCCCCAGGCCGGCGCCGCGCCGATGCCGCCGGGTGCGCCGCTGTGGCGCGACCGCCTGGCCTGGGCCGTGACGCTCTACATGGGCCTGCAGTCGGCCCTGGCCTACTGCGTGTTCGGCTGGCTGCCGCCCATCCTGATCGATCGCGGCGTGGCGCCGCTGCAGGCGGGCCTGGTGGTGTCGGTGTCGGTGCTGGTGCAGCTCGTCACCGCCTTCACCGGCCCTTGGATCGCGATGCGGCTGGGGCGCGACCAGCGGCCGACCCTGCTGCTGATGCTGGGCCTGGCGCTGGTGGGCTGGCTGGGCTGTGTGGCCGGGCCGCTGCAGGGCCTGTGGCTGTGGGCCGTGCTGCAGGGTCTGGGGCAGGGCGGGCAGTTCAGTGTGGCGCTGCTGCTCATCGTGCTGCGCTCGCCCGATGCGCCCACCGCGGCACGGCTGTCGGGCATGTCGCAGGGCGTGGGCTACACCCTGGCCTCGCTGGGCCCGCTGGCTCTGGGCCTGAGCCACGACCTGCTGGGCGACTGGTCGGCCGCCGGGCCGCTGTTCACGGCGGTCACGCTGGGGGCGGCTGCGGCCGGGTGGTTCGCTGCCCAGAATCGCCTCATCGAGGCGCGCTGAACGCCCCGGCGCTCAGATGCGTCGCGCCAGCACCTCGGCCAGGCCGGTGTAGCCCGCCGGCGTCATCGCCAGCAGCCGGTCCTTCTCAGCCTGCGGCAGCTCCAGCCCCTGGATGAACTGCTGAAGGGCCTCGCGCGTGATGGCCTTGCCGCGGGTGAGCTCCTTCAGGCGCTCGTAGGGGTTGGGCAAGGCGTAGCGGCGCATCACCGTCTGGATGGGCTCGGCCAGCACCTCCCAGGCAGCGTCCAGATCGGCGGCGAGCGCCTCGCGGTTCACCTCCAGCTTGCCCAGGCCGCGCGCGAGCGAGTCGTAGCCCAGCACTGCATAGCCCAGCGCCACCCCCATGTTGCGCAGCACGGTCGAATCGGTGAGGTCGCGCTGCCAGCGACTGATCGGCAGCTTCTGACTCAGGTGGGTGAGCACCGCGCTGGCCAGGCCGAAGTTGCCCTCGGCGTTCTCGAAGTCGATGGGGTTGACCTTGTGCGGCATCGTCGACGAGCCGATCTCGCCCGCTTGGGTCTTTTGCTTGAAGTAGCCCAGGCTGATGTAGCCCCACACATCGCGCGACCAGTCGATCAGGATGGTGTTGGCCCGCGTGACCGCGTCGAACAACTCCGCCATGTAGTCGTGCGGCTCGATCTGGATGGTGTAGGGGTTGAAGACGAGGCCCAGTTGCTGCTCGACCACGCGGCGGCTGAAGGCCTCCCAGTCGTGTTCGGGGTAGGCCGCGAGGTGGGCGTTGTAGTTGCCCACCGCACCGTTCATCTTGGCCAGCAGCTTCACTTGCGCGATGCGCTCGCGCGCAGCCGCCAGGCGGGCCACCACGTTGGCCACCTCCTTGCCCACCGTGGTGGGGCTGGCGGTTTGGCCGTGGGTGCGGCTGAGCATGGGCACGTCGGCCAGCCCGTGGGCCAGGGCGCGCAGGCTGGCGATCACGCCATCGAGCGCCGGCAGCAGCACCTGCTCGCGCGCGGCCTTGAGCATCAGCGCATGGCTGGTGTTGTTGATGTCTTCGCTGGTGCAGGCGAAATGCACGAACTCGCTGGCGGCCTGCAGCTCGGGCTGGCCGTCGAAGCGCGATTTGATCCAGTACTCGACCGCCTTCACGTCGTGGTTGGTGGTCTTCTCGATGTCCTTGATGGCCTGAGCATCGACCAGCGAAAAGCCGCTCACCAACGAACGCAAGTAGGCGCGGGCGCCGTCGCTCAGCGGCTTGAATTCGGCAAAGCCGGCATCGGACAAGGCGATGAACCACTCGACCTCGACCTGCACACGGCGGTGCATCAGGCCGAACTCGCTCAGCAGCGGCCGCAGCGCGGCCACCTTGGCGGCATAGCGGCCGTCGAGCGGCGACAAGGCGGTCAGGGTGGAGAGGTCCATGGCAGGCAGGCCGCAAGAGCGGGTCAGGGAAAACCCATGATTTTAGGCACTTGGGCGCAGCCAGGCGTTTCAGCGCGCCGCATCGCGAAAGACGGCGATGCGCTCGGCATCGGCCGGGTGGCTGGCAAAGGCGATGCCCAGCAACGAGCGGTCTCGGCCGCCTTCCTGGGCCCCGATCTTCTCGAAGAAGCGCACCATCGCCAGCGGCGACAGGCCCGCTGCTTTGAGGATGCGGATGCTGGCCTGGTCGGCCTCGCGCTCGGCCGCCCGCGAGTAGGCGGCCTGACCCAGCACAACCGGGGCGGTGGCCAGCCAGCCGCTGAAGTCGCCAAAGGCCAGGCTGGTGATCACCGCAAGCACACCGGTCTGCACCACCAGGCGCATGCCGTGGCGGTGCTCGACATGGCCCAGTTCATGGGCCAGCACGCCCACCACCACCTCGACATCGCCATCGACCAGCGTCACCAGCTCATCGGTCATCACGATGAGGCCGCCGGGCAGGGCAAAGGCATTGGGGCCGATGCGGCTGCGGTGGAAGTACACGCGGTAAGCCGGGGCCTGGCCGGGGGGATAGGCCGCCGCCACAGCCCGGTCGAAGGAGCGCTTGAGGTGCTCTTGCTGGGCCGGGGGCAGGGTGCTGGGCAGCAGGATCTGGCCCCCCAGGGTGTGCAGCGCCGATTCGCCCAGGCGCTGATCGACCGAGGCCGGCACGAAGCTCAGCACACCCCGGGCGGCAGCCGGCAGGCCCCATTGGTAGAGCACACCGGCCAGCACCGCCAGCAGGACCACGGCCCCCAGCGCACCGCGCCAGCTCTGCTGGGCGCGCTCGATCCACGAGCCTCGGTGCCCGGCGGCCGCACGCCAGGCATCGAAGGCCGCAGCGTCATCGGCGTGGAAACTGGCGCCGTCGGCCAGGTGGACGATGCGCCGGCCATGGCGCGTGCGCTCGGGCCACTGCACCTGCGCCAGCGGCACCACGCGGTCCAGGGTCTCGCCCTGTAGGCGCAGGCCCTGCGGCTCCAGCGTCGCACGGGCCGGGACGGGCCGGCTCGTGCGGCCGTCGAAGTAGTCGCCGCGGACCTCAGAGGCCGACATCGAGGCCCATCAGCTCGTCGCCCATCTCGGCGGCGGCATCGCCGGCCTTCGGGCGGATGGCCATCACGAGCTCGTCGAGGTCGACCCGGCTGACCAGCGTGACCGCCTGCAGCCGCATGCGCTGGTTGGCCACCGCCGCCCAGGGCCAGTACAGGCCCAGCGTCAGCAGGATCAGCAAGTAGTTCTTGAACTGCAAGGCCAGGTAGCGCCCAACCTGGAGCTCGCTGCGCAGGCGCAGGTAGCGGTTGCCGGTCTTGGTCCACACGAGGTTCTGCATGCGCACCGTGAAGTAGGGCAGCACCACAATGTAGAAGTACAGTCCCCCCACCACGAAGAGCACGCCCAGGAACATCAGCAGCAGAAAGAGCACCGGTGCCCCGCGGCCGGTGCCTGGCAGGCCGCCGAACAACAAGCCCACGACCAGGCCGGCCAGCAGCGCCGGCAGCAAAGCCAGCCCCAGGGTGCGCAGGTACACGCCATAGACCGGCCCCGGCCCCACGCGCAGCTCGGACTGGAGCTGCCCGAGCCGGTAGTGGTTGTGCTGGTACTTCTTCAGACGCCAGTGGAAATACGGCAGGGTGACCAGGAAGACGGCGAACACGCCGCCCAGCACCAGCGGCCCAACAGAGGCCGCGGACGCGGCCTCGGGCCCGCTGCGCACGGCATCCGCATAGGCCATCAGCGCCAACGGCACGAGCGACAGCGCCAAGGGCACGGCCAGTGCTTGGTAGGCTTCAGCCGTGCTGCCGGCAAAGCCGAAACGCAAGCCGCGCCAACTGGTGTGGGCGGTGCGAAACTGCAGGGCCGCGCGCAGCAGCAGCGGCCACAGCGCGCCCACCAGCACCGCGCCGATCAGCCCAGCCAGCGGCGAGACCTCCAGCGCCTGGGAATACACGATGAAAAGCAGGCCCGCCAGCACCGAGCCGCGCAGCATCTTCCTGGGCTCGCCATGGAAGTCCAGCGCATGGCCGGCCACCAGGGTGTTGCCATAAAAGTAGCGCAGCCGCCGCACCTTGGCCCAGGGGTAGTAGATCCCCAGGGTGACCAGCGTGAGCAGCAGGTTGACGATCCAGAGGCGGAAGTACTCGCTGCCCGAGCCGGTGAATTCCAGGGGGATGTGATGGGCCTGGTCGGGACGCAGCAAGCGCGAGAAGGCGCTGTTGGCCGGGCCCGGGCCGCCGATCGAGCTGACGACGCCGTGCAGGGCGCGGCTGTCGATGCGGGCCCCCGAGGGCACAGGCGCCCCGTGGGCCGCCGACGAAAAGGCGTTGTCCATGGTCGTTCCTCCTGGCGCGCCGATGGCCTTGCGGTCCGCCAGGCGCCTCCCTGTTTGGGGGGAACTGTAGCACCATGCCGCGAAGGCGCGCTCGCTAGAATCGCTCGCAGTGCTCGTCTGACCTGGAACCCCCATGAAACTCATCGGATCGCTGACCAGCCCCTATGTGCGCAAGGTGCGCATCGTGATGGCCGAGAAGAAACTCGACTATCGCCTGGAACTGGAAGATGTCTGGTCGGCCGAGACCCGGATCACGGCCTCCAACCCGCTGGGCAAGGTGCCCTGCCTCGTGATGGAAGGCGGCGAAGCGGTCTTCGATTCGCGCGTCATCGTGGAGTACCTGGACACGCTCTCGCCGGTGGGCCGGCTGATTCCGGCCTCGGGCCGCGAGCGGGTCGAAGTGCGCACCTGGGAGGCCCTGGGCGATGGCCTGCTCGACGCCAGCATCGCCGTGCGGCTGGAACAGACCTGGCCCGGCCGCACCGAGGCTCAGCGCAGCCCCGCCTGGATCGACCGCCACTTGGCCAAGGTGCACGCCGCCCTGAAGGCCATGAGCCTGGGCCTGGGCGAGAAAGTCTGGTGCACCGGCATCCACTTCACGCTGGCCGACATCGCGGTGGGCGTGGCGCTGGGCTACCTCGACTTCCGCTTCCCTCAGATCGACTGGCGCGAACCCTATCCCAACCTCGCCCGTCTGTACGAGAAGCTGGCCCAGCGCCAGAGCTTCATCGACACCGCCCCGCCGAAGGCCTGAGCGTCGTCATACGACGGCACCGCCGAGGGCGGAGTCTGGTGGCGCCTCGCTCGGGGCAGGCACCGGAAAGCGCAGATCCACCTGCCAGCCCTCGGGGTGCGGGCCCACCTCCACCTGGCCGCCCAACAGCGCAGCGCGGCGCTGCATGTTGGCCATGCCGCGCTTGCCGCCTTGCAGGCTCAGCGCCGGGGTCTGGCCGGCAGCGGCGCGCTGGCGCAGGCCGTTGTCGAGCACGGTGATGCGCAGCCGCTGCCCCTCGCGCGCCAGCGTGAGCCACACCACCGTGGCCTGGGCATGCTTGATGATGTTCGTGAAGGCCTCGCGCACGATGCGCAGGATCTGCAGCGTGTGGCCGGCCGGCAGCCGCGCATCCAGCGCATCGTCGTGCACGTCCCACACCAGCCGGATACCGGCCGCGCGCAGCGAGGGTTCGAGCCGAAACCGCATCTCGGCCAGCGACTCGCCCAGGCTGTGCTGCTCGGCCTCCAGGGAATCGAGCGTGATGCGCAGCTCGGTCAGACAGTCGTCCAGGGCCATGCGCAATTCCTGCACCGCACCGGCGTCGCCGTCGCCCGGCGGCATCTGCCGGGCCAGCGCGATCGCACTGACCAGGCGGCCGCCCAGGCCGTCGTGCATGTCGCGCAGCAGGCGGTCGCGTTCGGCCATCACGGCCTGCTGGCGGTCCGAGTCGCGGCGCTCCTGGTAGATGCGCTCGAGCTCGCGCTCCTTGGCTTCGAGCGCGCTGCGCAGCCGCCGCGTGGCCTCGCGCTGCGCGGCCAGGCTGCGGGCATAGTCCTCGACGAGCTGCCACACCATCACGAGCATCAGCGCCAGGATGGCATAGCGCGTCCAGGTGTAGGCCTCGTAGTCGTGCCAGACGCGAAAGACGATCCAGTCGCGCAACCCGAAGACACCGCCGGTGGCCGCCGCCGCCAGCAGCAGCCAGCCGGTGGGGGTGCGCTGGCCCAGGGCCAGGCGCGCCAGGAAGCCGGCCGTGATCACGGTCACCAGCAAGGTCAGCAGCAGGTGCACCGTGCGCAGCACCGGCAGGTTGAAGACCGCGTTGGCCAGCGACAGGCCCACCGCCACGGCCACGAAGCTGCCCATCCACCGACGTGCCACGGGACCGTCGCGCTGCACCAACGTCAGCAGGAACATGCCCATGCAGGCGACGAAAAGCGAGTACGACAGCTCGAAAACCCAGTGCAGCAAGCCTGCCCAGATGCCGGGGTCGTGCACATGCAAGGCACTGACCCGCCAGGCCCAGATCAGATTGCCCAGGCCGAACCAGCCATAGACCATCTGGCGCGTGCGCCAGGCCACCAGCAGCGCCAGCGCCCCCAGCGTCGCGCTGGTGCTGGTGAGCACCCAGGCCCCGCGCACCTGAAGGTTCATCGCCTGCTCGTACATCGGCTCCAGTCGCGGGGCCGGCCCCACCCAGACGCTGGACAGCCCGGCTTCGCGGCGCGGCTCGCCGATCACGTCGATCACCAGCTCGTTGCCCTGGGCACGCACCAAGTGGCGCGGCAGGCGCAGCAGGTGGGGCTCCTGGCCATAGTTGGGCAGGGGCCGCCGCTCCTCGCCCACCGACAGGACCAGCTCGCCGTTGAAGCGCACCCGAAAGACGTTGCCCACCCGCCGCAGGAAGATCGCGGGCTGCTCGCCGGCCAGCGCCTGCGCCGGCAGCGCCAGGCGGTAGCTCGCCCGGCCGTCGCGGTGCGGGGCGGTGTGTTCCCAGGCATCGGGCAGCGCCACACGGCGGGGCGGCTGCGCAGGCTGGGTGTGGTCGGTCAGCTCGGCCTGCACCAGGCGGTGGACATCGGAACCCTGCGCCGAGGCGGCCATCCCGAACCCCACCAGGGCCAACCCGGCCAGCAGCCACAGCCAGCCGCGGACCCCACGGCACCGCCGTGCCCTCATGGTTCAACCGGCCAGACCCAGGGCAGCACGATGGCCCACCTGCAGCTTGGCGTAGACGGCGCGCACATGGGTGGCCACCGTGTGGGCCGACATCATGAGGCGCTCGCCCACCTCCTCGGCCAGGTAGCCCTGCGCGACGAGCCGCAGCACGGCATGCTCGGGCGGGCTGAGCTGCGGGTCCTCGGCCGACGGTGCCGCACCGTCAAAGCCCGAGGGGCCGGACTCGGCATGGCCAAAGCGCCTGAGCAGGTAGCGGGCGATCGCCGGCGAGATCGGCGATTCGCCGTCGGCGGCGCGCTGCACCGCATGGATCAGATCGCGATCCGCACAGCCCTTGAGGAAATAGCCGTCGGCGCCCGCTTCGATCGCATGGATCACCTTGGCCTCGTCGCCGAAGACAGAGTAGACCAGGATGTGCGGCCGCCACGGGCCCGAGAACAGGCTGAGCTCGCGGATCAGGTCGGTGCCGTCCCCGTCGGGCAGGCCCAGATCGGACAGCAGCACCTGCGGGCAGCGCCGGGGCAGCTCCTCGCGCGCCACGGCCAGGCAGTCGGCATGGCCCACGCACTCGATCCCGTCAGCCTGGGCGAGGGCGTCAAGCACATGGCGTGCGAGCAAAGGGTCGTCCTCGACCAGGTAGACGGTGAGCACAGAGGGAGCAGCAGCGACGAAGTGATGATCGATGGTAATCAACGAGGTCCGCACCCGGCAGCCCCGCGGTTGGGGGGCTGGGCTGCGACAATCGCCCCATGGCCCCCTCCCACACCCCTTTGACCGAAGCCGAGCTCGACCGGCTGGAACAACTGCTGAACTCGCTGGCCGAGCGCAACGAGGCCGTGCCCGACCTGGAGCAGCTCGACGGCTTCCTCGCCGCCCTGGCCTGCGGGCCGCGGCGCATGACCCTGGACGAGGCACTGCCCGTGCTGCTGGGGGAGCCCCCGCCCTTTGCCGACGAGGCCCAGCGCCAGGAGTTTCTTGAGCTGGCCGGCCGCCGAGCCGCCGAGGTGCTGCGCGCCATCGAGGCCCCGGTGCAGCGTCTGGACGACGAGCGGGCCCTGAGCCCGCTGCTGACCGACTGGGAGGCGGTGCGCGAGCACACGCCCGAGGCCGAGCGCGGCGCCCCGGAGAGCTGGCCCCGCCTGGGGGCCGTCTGGGCCGGTGGCTTCCTGCAATGCGTGGACGCCTTCGAGGACGACTGGCTGCTGCCGGCCGACGACCCCGGCAACGAGTTCGTCGACGGCTGCCTGCAGCTCTTCGAGATCCTGGCCAGCGACGAGGCCGAGATGCCACCCGAGGCCCGGGCGATGAGCCCCGACGAGCGCCTGGCCGATGCCCTATGGGCCGTCTACGACCTGCGCGACTTCTGGCGCGAACGCGCCTCGCGCCAACCGGTGGCCACCGTGCGCAAGCCCCCCGAACCCGGCCGCAACGACCCCTGCCCCTGCGGCAGCGGGAAGAAGTACAAGAAGTGCCATGGGGCGCCGGGCGGCGGCGCCTGACCCTCAAGCGGTCTGCCGCAGCCACACCAGCCAACCCGGCACAGGCCGGCGCTGGTCTTCGCGTAGAGCGTGCGGCTGCAGGTCGGCCACCTCGAAGCCGTGCTCGGCGGCGAGCCGCTTCAGGTAGTTCGATGAATGGCCGTAGGTGAGGCTCGGTCGCAGCACGAAGTCGCGCGCCTCATCCCCCTGCTCGGCAGAGAAGGCAAACACGCCCCCGGGCTCGATCACACGGCGCACGCCGGCGAACACGGGGGCGAGATCGCCAATGTAGATGAACACGTCGGCCGCCGCCACGAGGTCGTAGCGGCGCTCGGTCGTCTGCAGATGCGCCACCAGGTCGGCCTGGGTCACGTCGCGATACAGGCCGCGCTCGCGCGCCTTGGCCACCATGCGCTCGGACAGGTCCACCGCATCGACCACTGCGGCCAGTGGGGCCAGCAGCGGCGCACACAGGCCGGTGCCGCAGCCCAGGTCCAGCGCCTGGGCAAAGCGCCGCCCGGCCAGAGGGCCGAGCAGGCGCTGCGGCACGTCGTAGTGCAGCACGTCGACCAGGTGGTGGTCGAAGTCGTCGGCGTAATCATCGAACAGGCTTTGTACATAGCCGGCCGGCGCCACCGCCGGCGGGGCCTGGCGCTCAGCCACCGACGCGAGGAAGTAGCGCGTGGTCTCGGAGTCGTCGCCAAGCGTGAGGGCTCGCTTGAAAGCATCGGCGGCTTCCTCCAGGCGCCCGGCCAGGCGCAGGAGGCTGCCGCGCCGGCTCCAGGCCAGCGCACGGTTCGGGTCGATAGCCAGGCAGCGGTCGTAATCGGCCAGGGCCTCCTCGTGGCGATCGAGCTGCAGCAGCACTTCGCCGCGGCACAGCCAGGCCTCGGCCTGCTCGGGTTGCACGCGCACGAGCTCGTCGAAGGCGGCCAAAGCCCCGTCGAGTCGGCCCAGGCGGCGGCGCACGACGCCCAGGTTGCTCAGCGTGGACGCTCGGCCCGGCACCAGCGCGAGCGATTCGCTGAAGGCTTGTTCGGCCTCGATCAGCCGGCCGGACTCCAGGTGGGCCAGGCCGTCGAAGAAGAGCGCCTTGGCGCGTTCAAAGGGCTCGCTCATGCGGGGATCACTCCGTCGGCCTTGAACATGGCCTTGATGCCGCGGACCGCCTGGCGGATGCGCGATTCGTTTTCGATGAGGGCAAAGCGCACATGGTCGTCGCCATGGTCGCCGAAGCCGATGCCCGGCGAGACACAGACCTTGGCACGCGCCAGCAGCTGCTTGGAAAACTCCAGCGAGCCGAGCTCGCGGTAGCGCTCGGGGATGCGCGCCCAGATGTACATCGAGGCCTTGGGAGTCTCGACCGGCCAGCCGGCCTCGTGCAGGCCCTTGACCAGCACGTCGCGGCGGCGCTGGTATTGCGCGGCGATGTCCTTCACGCACTGCTGGTCGCCTTCCAGCGCGGCGATGGCAGCCACCTGCACAGGCGTGAAGCTGCCGTAGTCGTGGTAGCTCTTGATGCGCGCGAGCGCGGCCACCAAGTCGGCATTGCCCACCATGAAGCCCACACGCCAGCCGGCCATGTTGTAGCTCTTGCTCAGCGTGAAGAACTCCACCGCCACATCCTTGGCGCCGGGTACCTGCATGATGGAAGGCGCCTTCCAGCCGTCGAAGACGATGTCGGCATAGGCCAGGTCGTGCACGACGAGGATCTCGTGCTTCTTGGCCAGCGCGATCACGCGCTCGAAGAAGTCGAGTTCCACGCATTGTGCGGTGGGGTTGCTCGGGAAGCCCAGCACCATCATCTTGGGCTTGGGGTAGCTGCCACGGATGGCGCGCTCCAGTTCGGCGAAGAAGTCCACACCGGGCACCATCGGCACCGAGCGGATGTCGGCGCCTGCGATCACCGCGCCATAGATGTGGATGGGATAGCTCGGGTCGGGCACGAGCACGGTGTCGCCGCGGTCCAGCGCGGCCAGCATCAGGTGGGCCAGGCCCTCTTTGGAGCCGATGGTGACGATGGCCTCACGCTCGGGGTCGATGTCCACGCCGTAGCGTCCTTGATACCAATGCGCGATGGCGCGGCGCAGGCGCGGGATGCCCCGCGAGGCCGAGTAGCCATGGGTGTCGGGCCGCTGGGCCACCTCGGCGAGCTTGGCCACGATGTGCGCCGGCGTCGCACCATCGGGGTTGCCCATGCTCATGTCGATGATGTCCTCACCACGGCGGCGGGCGGCGAGTTTGAGCTCGGCCGTGATGTTGAAGACGTAGGGGGGGAGACGGTCGATGCGCGCAAAGCGGCGCTGACCTGCAGTGCGGGTCATGGAGGCCTTTCAACGTGAGCGCCCGGAACCGTCCGAGCGACGTGGGCCGCACCCGATCGTGCGGCTTGTTCGCATGCTATCAGCACAGCGGACATGTCCGGGCAATGGACCATTGCCAAATCCGCAACGATCGCTCACACCAACCCGCCCGATCGGCCGACAACCCGCATTCAGACAGGGGATGCGGGCCCTCGTCCAAGGGTTTCACGGCCTCCGAGGGCCTGTTGCATGCAGCGCAAACCCGTTCTTGACACTGGGGTTTCTACTGAGTTTTCGGGGTTTACCCTGGTTCACTTCGGCCGGCGCGTCGCGTTCCCCCGCGAGCGTCCGGGCCGCAGCAAAGCGCCCGGAACGTCAACCCATCCCTGAGGTAGAAGACATGAAGAAATCGCTCATCGCGCTCGCCGTGCTTGGCGGCCTGGCCGCCGCGGCTCAGGCTCAATCCAGCGTCACGCTGTACGGCCGTGTCGACCTGGGCCTGAAGTACGGCCTGGGCGACGACATCACGCGTTTGGAGCAAGGCTCGGGCAGCCGCCTGGGCGTGCGTGGCGTGGAAGACCTGGGCGGTGGCCTGAAGGCCCTGTTCAACATCGAGCACCGCTTCAAGGCTGACACCGGCGCTGCCGACAGCACCTTCTGGGCTGGCCGTTCGGTGGTGGGCTTGGAAGGCGGTTTTGGTCAGGTCGTGCTGGGCCGCGAATACACCCCGGCGCGCAACATCGCCAACCGTGCCGATCCGTGGGGCGGCGATACCGTGGGCAAGATGGAGCCCATCCTGTTTGGTGGCATCCTGCCCACGCGCCAGGACAACTCCATCACCTATTCCTCGCCCAGCTTCGGCGGGCTGCGCGTGCAGGCACAGTACGCCCTGGATGAAGCCGACACCGGCGAAGACTTCTACGGGGTGAACCTGTCGTATGGCGCGGGCCCGCTGTCGCTGGCGTATGGCTACAACAAGTCCGGCGTGGACGACAACACCTGGCACCTGGTCACCGCTGGCTACGACTTCGGCGCCTTCCGCCTGGTGGGCGCGTACGGGCAAGGCACGCCGGAAACCGGTGCCGACAAGCACCGCAGCTACATGATCGGTGCCACTGCCCCGGTGGGCGCCGGCGAGGTCAAACTGGCCTACGGCAAGCTCGAGGAGGTCGATCCGGACAGCGATGTCTCCAGCAAGTTCGCCATTGGCTACCACTACGCCCTGTCCAAGCGCACCACGGTGTACTTCGACGTGGCCAACGACCGCGAGCTGTCTGACCACAAAACCGGCGTCGATTTCGGCCTGAAGCACAACTTCTGATCGCAAGGTTTGCAACTATCTCCTGGGGGCATCTGCCCTCGAGAGATTTCAGGGCCCCTGGCGACAGGGGCCCTTTTTTCATGCGGGCCGGCTTTCGGCTAAGGTTGCGCCCATGCTGCGCTACCACACCGTCCCCGTCACCCCCTTCCAACAAAACTGCTCCATCGTCTGGTGCGACGACACGAAGCGCGCCGCCATCATCGACCCGGGCGGCGAGCTGCCGCGCCTGCTGGCCCAGGCCGAGCGCCTGGGCGTCACACTGGAGCAGATCTGGCTCACCCACGCCCACATCGACCACGCCGGGGCTGCGGCCCAGCTCGCCCGCGAGCAGGGGCTGCCCATCATCGGCCCGCATGAAGGCGATCAGTTCTGGATCGACGCGCTGCCCCAGCAGGGCGCGATGTTCGGCTTCCCGCCCAGCGAACGCTTCACCCCCACGCGCTGGCTGCACGACGGCGACACCGTGACCCTCGGGAACTGCACGCTGCAGGTGCGCCACTGCCCCGGGCACACGCCCGGCCATGTGGTGTTCTTCTCGCCGCAGGCCCGGCGCGCCTTCGTGGGCGACGTGCTCTTTGCCGGCAGCATCGGCCGCACCGACTTCCCCGGGGGCGACCATCAGACCCTGATCGACGCCATCACCCAGCGCCTGTGGCCGATGGGTGACGATGTGATCTTCATCCCGGGCCACGGCCCCGAGAGCAGCTTCGGGCAGGAGCGGCGCACCAATCCCTTCGTGGGAGGCACCTGAAGGTGGCGCACAATCGGCGCACCTGTCCCGCGTGACGCCCTGCCCATGAACACCGCCGACCTGCACCGCAAGATCTTCCTGGCCCTGCTGCTCGGGGTGAGCCTGGCCTTCCTGGCCATTCTGTGGCCGTTCTACGGTGCCGTGTTCTGGGGCGCCATCCTGGCGCTGCTGTTCATGCCGCTGCACCGGCGGTTGCTGCGCCGCATGCCGCAGCGCCCGAACCTGGCCGCGCTGGCCACGCTGGCGGTGTGCCTGCTCATCGTGATCCTGCCGGTGGCGCTGATCACGGCTTCCCTGGTGCGGGAGGCCGCCGCGCTGGTGGCGCGGCTGCGCAGCGGCGAGCTCGACTTCGGCCGCTACCTGCAGCAGGTGCTCGACGTCCTTCCGCCCTGGCTCGACGACTGGCTGGACCGCCTCGACCTGGGCGACGTGGCCGCCGTGCAGGACCGCCTGGCCTCGGCCGCCGCACAGATCAGCCAGTTCATCGCCACGCAGGCCTTGGCGATCGGCCAGAACACGGTGCACTTCGTCGTGAGCCTGGGCATCATGCTGTACCTGCTGTTCTTCCTGCTGCGCGACGGCCAGGCCCTGTCGGCGCGCATCCGCCAGGCCCTGCCGCTGGACGAGGCCCACAAGCGTGACCTGCTGGCCAAGTTCGCCACCGTGATCCGCGCCACCGTCAAGGGCAACGTCGTCGTGGCCGTCACTCAAGGGGCGCTGGGCGGCCTGATCTTCTGGATCCTGGGCATCCAGGGCGCCGTGCTGTGGGCCACGCTGATGGCCTTCCTGTCGCTGCTGCCAGCGGTGGGGGCCAGTCTGATCTGGGGGCCGGTGGCGATCTACTTCCTGGCCACCGGCAGCTTCGTACAGGCCGTGGTGCTCATCGCCTTCGGGGTGTTCGTGATCGGCCTCGTGGACAACCTGCTGCGCCCCATCCTGGTGGGCAAGGACACCAAGCTGCCCGACTACCTGGTGTTGGTGTCCACGCTGGGCGGCATGTCGATCTTCGGGATCAACGGCTTCGTGATCGGACCGCTGGTGGCCGCGCTGTTCGTGGCCGCCTGGGACCTCTTCACCGCGCCGGCAGGCACGGCCCCTGCGCCGCGCGAGGACGGCTGAGCCGAGCGCCGCTCAGGCCGGGTCGAAGCGGCGCTGCGGACGCGGCGCGCGCTCGTACAGGGGCAACACGCGGGGCAGCACCGACTCGATCTCGCGGATGCGGGTATCCCCGGCCGGGTGGGTGGACAGGAACTGCGGCGGCGCGCCCTTGCTGGCCTGCATCATCTTGTTCCACAGGCTCACGCCGGCGCGCGGGTCGTAGCCGGTGCGCGCGCCCAGGTCCAGGCCGACGAGGTCGGCCTCGGTCTCGTTCTCGCGGCTGAACTTGAGTGTGAGCAGCTGGGCGCCCATGTTCAAGAGCAAGTCGCCGGCATGGCCCAAACCCAGCAGACTGGAAATCAGCCCGGCCCCCAGCCGGGTGGCTGCCGTCTTGCCCATGCGTTCGCGCGCATGCTCGCGCAGCGCGTGGGCCATCTCGTGGCCCATGATCATCGCCACTTCGTCGTCCGTCAGCTTGAGCTGTTGCAAGATGCCCGAGTAGAAGGCGATCTTGCCGCCCGGCATGCAAAAGGCATTGATCTGCTTGGAGCCGATCAGGTGGACTTCCCACTGCCACTGGCGCGAACGCGCATTCCAGGGATGGGCATGCGGGATCATGCGCTCGGCGATGAAGCGCAGGCGCACGAGCTGCGGATGCTCGGGGCCCGCCAAGGCCCGTTGCGCCTGGGCCTCGCGCAGCATCTGGCGGTACTGCTGCGCCGCGGCCTGCTCGATCTGCTCGGCGCTCACCAGCCGCGTGAAGCCTGAGGTGCCCCCCACGTCCACGCCGTCGCGCTGGGCCACGGCGGGCAGCGTCGCCGCCAGGCCGGCGGTCACGAGGGCGCCGGTGAACAGTCGCCGCCCAGGCTGGGCCGGCGCCAGACGCCCCGACCCGGCCGCGGCCACGGCAGCCATCGCCTGGCACAGCGCACAGTGGGCGCGTTCATCGGTGCGGGGGTGCAGATCGTCCATGCAGCCTCAGACTTCCTGGCGTTCCTGTTGTTCCAGCATCGCGCGCACCTTGCCCAGCAGCACATAGGCCGGGAAGGACAGCCAGAAGGTCAGGAAGAAGTAGGCCGCATAGCCCATCTCCTGCGCCCCGATGCCGCCGGCCCAGCCGGCCACGGCGCGGCTGAAGGCGAAGATCGACGAGAGGATCGCATATTCGGTGGTGGCCTTGGCGCGGCTGGTGATGGCCATCAGGAAAGCAAGAAAGGCCCCGGTGCCCAGCCCGCCGGTGAAACTCTCCAGGGCGCTGGCGGCATACACCGCCGCCTGATGGACCAGCGGCAGATCCGCCGGCTGCACGATGCCATCGGCGCCGGGCAGCACGCGCGGCACCACCCAGGCGGCCGCGGCATAGCCCAGGTTGGACAGGGCCTGCCACAGGCCCAACACCCACAAACCCTTGAAGATGCCCGCGCGGTCCACATACCAGCCGCCCACCAGGCCGCCGGCGATCGACAGCCCCAATCCCAGATTGACGCTGACCAGCCCGATCTGCTGGTTCGAAAAGCCGCTGTCCACCCAGAAGGGCTTGACCATGAAGCCCATCGCCGCATCGCCCAGCTTGAACAACAGAATGAACAAGATGATGGCCACCATGCCCGGGCGCGAGAGCAACTCCACCCAGGCACCGAAGACCGGGCCATTGCGCATCAGCGCCGCGCGCGGGCCATGGGCCGCCGTCACCATCAGGCCGGCGCCCATGAACATCAGGCCCACGGGGATCGCACCACGAAACCACCAAGTGCCACTGACCGCCACCACGGCCTCCCAGCCCGCGGTGCGGGCCAACGGCCCCAGCACCGGCCACAGCAGGCCCGCGAGCACCAGCGCCAGCGCCAGCGCCCACAGCGGTTGCTGGCGCAGCAGGCGCAGTTCCGTGGCCACGCTGCCCGGCGGCGTGCCCGGACGCACCGGCTCGCGCGGCGCGAACAGCACGATCAGTCCGTTGCCCACGAAGACGGCCGCCCCCAGCAGGTAGGCCATCGACCAGCCGAACCAGCCCGACACCATCAGCAGCGCGCCCGCAGTGAGCATGCCCACACGGTAAAAACCGATGCGAAAGCCATTGGCCAGGCCGTACTCCTTGCGCGTGAGCAGCTCGATGGTGTAGCCGTCGGTGGCGATGTCGTTGGTGGCCGAGAGCATCGTGAACGCACCGATGGCCACCCACACCCAGGGCCCGAAGCCCAGTTCGCTGGCGAACAGGCCCATCACCGCGGCCATGCCGAAGTTCGCGCCCGCCACCCACCCGCGGTGACGGCGCACCCAGTCCACCGCTGGCGCCCACAGGAACTTCACCGTCCAGGCCAAGCCCAGCAGGCTGAGCAGGCCGATGTCGGCCAGGTTCACGCCCTGCTGGCGGAAGTACACCGGAAAGATGTCGTAGAAAACCCCCAGCGGCAAACCTTCGGAGAAGTACAGCAGGGCCACCCAGAAGAGCTTGCGTCGATAGACAGAGGTGGGTGAGGGCTCACCGGCCGGCTTGGGTTGATCGGTCATGCGGCCATTCTAGGGAGGACCGATCGCCCCTCACCGGCGGTTCACCAGCCAGATGCCCACCGCGACGCCACACAAGGCCAGCGCCAGGCGCAGCGTGATCGCCTCGTCCAGCAGCAGCCAGCCCATCACCAGGCCGAACAACGGGGTGAGAAAAGTGAACGAGGCCAGCCGCGTGGCCGGGTAGTGACGGATCAGCCAGAACCACACCAGGTAGCTCGCGAAGGCCACGACGACGGCCTGGAAGAACATCGAACCCCACAAGGCCGCGCCGGCCCATGGCAGCGCCCAGGACTCGCCCGTGAGCAGCGACAGCGCCGTCAGCACCCCACCCGACACGGCAAGCTGATAGAACAGCGTCTTTTCCGGCGAAGCCGTGGCCAGGCGGGTGGCGCGGATGGCCAGCGTCGTGGCGCCCCACAGCAGCGCCGCCAGCACCGCCAGCGCATCGCCCAGCCACTGCGTGGAGCCGGCCGGCGCGGCCGCACCGCTCAACCCCTCGCTGAAGGCCAGCACCACCGCCGCAAAGCCCAGGCCCAGGCCGGCCATCTGGCGCATCGACAGGCGCTCGGCCGCACTGATGAAGGGCATGCCTGCGGCCACCACAAACGGCGAGAGGTACAGCAGCACCACCAGCCGCGAGGCCGCCGTGTGGCCCAGGCCGATGTAGATGCACACGAACTCGGCGGCAAAGAGCGCACCGGCCAGCAACCCCGGCCACCACGTCCCGTCGCGTGAGAACAGCGCAATGCCGCGCCACGACGCCCAGGCCCACACCAGCAGCGCCGCGAGGCCCGAGCGCAGCCCCGCCTGGGCCATCGGCGGCATCAGCGGCAAGGTGGCCTTGACGACGATCTGCTGCAGGCCCCACAGCAGGCAGCAGCCCAGCAACAGCGTGATCGCACGGGAATCGAGATGGGAGCGGCGCTCAATCATCCGATGATTGTGCCGCCTTCCGGGGCGCTGCGCTCAGGCGGCGTTCACCCGGACTGCAGCCAGCGCACCAGATCGCGTGCACCCATCGCCCCCGAGATGCGCCGCAGCTCCTGGCCGCCTTGCAGCAACACCATCGTCGGGAGGCTGCGGATGCGATGGCGTACCGACGTTTTGGGGTTCTCGTCGCTGTTGACCTTGGCGAACAGCACCCGGCCGCCCAGCTCGCGTGCGGCCTGCTCGAACTGAGGCGCCATCATCCGGCACGGAGCGCACCAGGGCGCCCAGAAGTCCACCAGCACCGGCAGCTCGGTGCGAGAGACCACGGCATCGAAGCTGGCATCGGTCAAGGCAACAGGTTCGGCCGGCATCAGAGGGCGCTTGCACTGCCCGCACACCGGCGCATCGCCCAAGCGCTCCTCAGGCACGCGGTTGAGGGTGAGGCAGTGGGGGCAGGCGATGAGCATGAAAGCCTCCGGGGGTTCTGCCTGGGAGATGGAGACGGCCTGTCGAAATACAAGTGACGGGGGCCGCCGGCGCACGTCAGACCGCAGGCCTGCCCGGTGGTGCCCGCACGCTCAATGCCCCCTTGAAACACCGTGCGGAACTTCACGAAGCCGATGCCGTTCTTGGCATATTCGTTCAGTTGCTCCTTGAACCCAGCCATGGAGTCGTGGACATAGTGGTCGAAGAAGTGTTCGACCTCGGGCGCCACAGGCGAAGCGAGCATGTACTCGACCACCTCATAGACATACCGATCGGCCCGGCTGGGTTGCAGGCCTGCGGCCTTGTGCATCGCCTGATGCAACTGAACCGCGCGTTGCGGCTGATAGTGCGGCTCCAACGGGTGGCCGCCCCCCAGGGTGGCCAGCCGGCGGATGAGGCAGTCCTGGGTGTGTTCGAGCGCCTGCTGGTCCTGGCGCGAGGCGCGTGTGTAAGGCGCGCGCTGCCGGAAGGTGTGGCGCTGCCTGAACCGGTGGTGGAAATAGGCCCCCATGTGCCGGCGATGCAACTGCTCCACTGGGGCCGGCCCGAACCCCATGGCCCGGACATAGGCGTTGAAGTCCTGGATCAACATATCGGAAGGACTGAACCCGTCCTGTTCGTCTTTACGCAATTCATCCCAAGGCAACAGCGGCACCCCCGCACGCCGTGCCTCGTGGTACATGCGCACACCGGGCAAGATGGCCATCATCCGATCCAGGCTCGGCGACACCCCCAGTTCGCCGGGGGCATAGCCCCCGCCGACATCGGAGTGGCCCCCCGGAAACATCACCTCCTTGGCATTGGCCGGGTACTGGTGGCCGGTGCGCACGGAATCCAGCGGGAAGCAAGCGCGCACCTCATGGCCGGCCACATAGTGCACGCACTGCTCCACGGCATGGTGGATGTCCATGCTGCCGTCCGCCCAGGCCTGGTGGCCGGTCAGCACGCCGTTGTCAAAGAGGTTGGCCATGCCCACCGAGGCCACCGTGTCGAACAGGCCCATGAAGCCGACCCGCAGGGGAATCCCGGCGAAGGTCCACCCTCCATGGGCAGGCGTGCACACCTCGAACAGCCAGTTGACGAAAGCCCGGGCCGCCGCCGCCCCTCTCGAAAAGCCGAACACCGACAGGTTGATCTGCTCCACCCTGGGCAACTGGCCCTCCAGCGCCCCCGCCAGATGGCGCTGCCACGTCTGCAAGGCCGTGCGTCGCTGTGCCGCCGGGCTGCCAATGCTGGCGAGCGTTTGGGCGATGTGGGCGGTGCGTGTGTCGTCCATTAGTCTGGCTCCGCGCACATACTCATGCACGGTATTCAGCACCTGCAATAACGCCCAGGTGATTCGATCTTCCCCCTTGTGAGCAAAAGCTCTTCCACGTGTCCCTCCGCTGTCGCCGATCTCCGCAAATGGTGTACCCACACCGGGCAAATAGATGCGGAAGTAGCCATCCTTTGGCGCCAGACGATGTGCCAAGAACAGCTTGACCACATAGGTGTGTTTGCGCTGGTGGGGCGGCCGATCCTCGTAATCCAGCTTCATGTTGTTGCCCGTGCCATCGAAAAACAGGCCGATATGCACCTGGCCGCTGCAGCGGGGCTCCATGCGCTGCGGCAGCGTGCAGCGCAGCGCATCAAGCCTTTGTAGGGTCTCGCGCGGCGACAGGTGGCGCAAGCCGTTGTGAGGGAAAGGTTCGGCGTTCTTAGTGCTCATCGCGATGGCTGACCTGGGCGGCGCGGGTAGGGAGGGTTGTAGTCTTTGTGATGAGGAGAAATGTTGCTGACCTTCACCAACACCTGATCGCCCGGCAGGAAGTGAACGTGCAGCCCAGCCCCGAGATCCTTTTCCGTGTAGGGCTGCACCTCCACCGTGCGCTCCTTCCAAGGGCCTTCGATCAAGACCTTCTTTCCTTCCCGGATGACCGGCTGCCCCTTTTCGTCACGCAACCAGTCTCCTTCTTCACGCCATGTGATCTTCACCGTCAGCCCAGGCTTCCAACGGCGTGGCAGCGTCACGCAGCAGACCACGCCCCCACCTCCCATTGGAAAAACATTCATCACACCCCCTTGCCCATTGATGTACAGCGTTGCGATGTACGTCTCGGTATGGTTCACCCCGATGTAGCTCATCGTGACCTTGTCGCGGTCGGCGCATCCGGCAACCAGCATCGCGATCAACGTCGCGGCGATTCGATGTGTGCCGAAATCCCTGAAGCATTTGACGGTGCGAGACCTCATGCCACCTCCTGCGGCCACAGTGCCGCCAAGCGCTGCGCCAAGGGCGCGGCCGTTGGATCCTGAGTATCCAGCAGGCGATGCAGGCGCGCGTCTTCACGCAGGCTGGGTTGCATCGTGCAGGAAGCGGTCAAGGCCACGAGGTCTGACATGGCCTGGATGCCATGTCGGTCGATGCGCCAGCTCACAGGTGGCCTGCACCTCGGCATGGAAAGCCGCCCGCCGGTCCCGGGGCAGGAGTTCGGGGGCTTGGTCGTGAAGGATGGAGATCACGGCATCCGGCAAGCCGGCATCGATCAGGGCGCTCCACTCTTGTTCATCCAAGGTGAAATCAGCGGCCGGTTCGGTGCCGGCCTGCACGCCAGGCAAGGCCTGTAGCCCCCCCCGTGCGGTCGACGAACCACCATTGTTCGACCGGATGCCTGAGCATCGCCCAGTGGCCAGGCTTCAGGCATCGCGGCAAGTATTCGAGGACCCGGGTGTCCGCCAGCCGCAGCACAAAGCTCTGTCCGTCATCCAGGCGCACTTCCAGCGCATGACGCCACGCGCTCAGCAGCGCATCGATGCCATGCGCGACCTTCAGAAAGCTGAGCATCGGGCGTCCCAAGGTGTGCGCCCACAATTGCCGCAACGCCGGGCCCCGCAGCACGCCGGGCCCTCCGAGCTCCAGCAATAGGGGCCCGGACTCGCACAGTTGGTTCAGCGGCGTTTCTGCATAGAGCCCGTGGCGCGGAAGCCCCCAATCGGGAGACCCTTTGGGGGCATCGAACGCCTGATCCAGCAAGGCATACCACCCTTGCGCTCCGCTCGCAGCCCAGCACGCTTCCAGGTGGCGGGTCAGTGCATCGAACCGAATCCCGTCGGTCGCAAAGTAGAACCTGCGCATCACCGCACCTTGGCCAGCGCCGAGCCGGATTGGAGCGCCTTGAGCAAGCATTCCAGACACAGGTGGTTTGGAAGACGCGGCATCAAGGGCTGCACCCGCTTCGCCCCGAGCATGCGGATCTGCGCGGCCTGGATGCGCAAGGTGCCCGGGCAGTGCACCTGCAGGCCCTGGGCGCTCAGGGTGATGCGTGCGCCGCCGGCGGTGGCCAGGGTGAGGCTGCGCGGCGCGCCAGCCCCTCACAACGCCCCGGGCCGCGGCCTGATCGTGGCGGTGATCGCATCCCACAACGCCAGCACCTGCCCTTCGCTCAGCGTGGCCCGTGTCAAATCGGGAATCATGGCCTGCTCCTCCAGACTGCGCGGCGGGGACGGAATGTAGTGGCCGTTGAAAAGCTCAATGGTCAGAAAGGGACGAGCGACACCCTGCGCGTTTTGGTCCGTCTGCACGACGGCTGTGTGTCCGTTGACTCGCGCGGAAGTGACCTTGGCAGGTTCTCGGGCCACAAATTCTTCATAGCCGTCGTGCCCGATATTGCGTGGCACGAGTCGCAAAATTTCGATGCCAGAACGGCGTGTGTCCCGCTCGATCTGTGAGCGTCTTTGCAACAGTCCTGACTCGGGCCGAGCCACATTGCTGCCATCACCGCTGATGCTGCTCAGTTGCACGAACACATCCGGCGCATCCTTGAGGTGATAGTTCACATAGAACTGCCCCGCCTCGGCCTGCGCTCCTCGATAGAACCCATGCGCAAAGCAGTCCCCCGGCTCGCGAGGAATCTCCTCCTGCGCCCGCCCCCTCACGCGGCTGTATAACGTCAGCAGGTGAGTGAACTTTTCTTCGACGTTGGTGTAGTTGTTCGATGGGTCATTGGCCAACGGCTCGTCCAACGAATAGTCCACTGCCTTGACCGAAGCCTGTATCTCAAAGCCGTCTTGCCAAGCCATCAGCTCCCAGATGCGCGAATAAGCATAGCTTTCGGCGCGATTGAAAACCTTGCCGATGCCCACGGGCACATCGCGCACGTCCATCAGCACAGGTTCGTTGTCAATGACATCGATGACTTGCTTTTGCAACTCCTCGGTGCGGCGCTGCAAGCGCGTCTCGAATACGGTCTTGGTCATGGGCCGCACGCTCACCTCCACGCCTTCGATCTCCACCCGGTCCACCGGGTTGAGCACAAAGGCCTCGGGCAGGTCGATGAGGTGGCGGCCAATGCAGTGCGTGCGCATGCGCGCGGTGAGCTTGTGGACGAATTGGGCTTCTTCAGGGGTCATGGCAGGCGTGCGCGGGGAACAGGCGATCAAGGCCGCCAGCGGGGTGCAGGCGGCCGCAGCAAGCAGGCGGCGGCGCGTGAGCGTCATCTCAAGTCCTCGTACATCATGTAGTCCGACTGTCGCACCTGCTGCACCAGCCGCACGATGGCACGCAGCGTGAAGTGCAAAGCTTTGACGCTGGCCTCGCCTGCCTTGGGGTTGTAGGCCGGCTCGTGCTCGACAGGCACGCGCAAGAAACCCTCGCAGTGCGAGCGCACCGCCAAGCCTGAGCGCGCCGGCACGGTGCCGTCGCCGGGCTCGTCCGGGGCGCTGATCGTGAAGGCGGCCGGGATGCGGCTGCTCGGGTGCAGCACCGTGCGGGTGTCTTCGGTCTTGCTGAACTCACGCAGACCCACCCGCGAAGCCAGGGGGCTGTGCATCCAGCGCTGCGGCGGCTCTCCTGCATCGCTGGGTCGTTGCCAGCTCACCGTGCCATAGGCCTTGTGCTGCGCGCTGTCGCCGCAAAAGGCGTGGGTGTGTGGGTGGTAGCGGTGGGCGATTCTTTGGTGGAACCTTTTTGCATCGCGGATGTACTTTTTGAAAAGCTCCCAATCCGCCTCCATCTGCTGCTTGCGCTTGACGGGGTCTTTTTCCTCGTTGAGCGGGTTGATGAGTTCCTGGTCGCACAGGCCCCACCAGGCATCGCGCACGGTGTAGATCTCGCCGTAGGGGTCGCCGTTTCGCGGCAAGGCCACTTCTTGAGCCCCGGCGCGCACTCTCAGCCAGCCGTTGCCATACTCGGCGCTGGGCAGCAACTGCAGCGGCCCCGGCGCACTGGACAGCACCGCCGTCACCTCGGCCGCATCGGCGCCCAGCACTTGGGCCACGCCCCAGCCGCCCTCGGTGCCGGCCTTCATGCGCCGGTACACCGCGGCCGCGCCCACGGCGGGCATCACCCCGTGCACGATGCCGTAGATCTTGTCCCGGTAGCCCAGCACTTCCGAGCAATAGCGTGCCACCAGCCCGCCCATGCTGTGCGTGACCAAAATGACCTTGTCGCAGCGCATGCGGTCGGTGCGGTGGTAGCGATGCAAGATCTCGTCAATGCGCCGGCCCAGGGCCTGGGCGGATTGGTCGTTGCCTTGCAGCCAGTTGTAGCCAAACGCATGCACCGGCAGCCGGTAGCGGTAGCTCAGGCGCACCTCGTCATAGCCCAGCACCGCCTCGCCTTGCTCGGCCCCCAGGCCGTGGGACATCAGGTGTACGCGCAAGCCTTGCTTGCAGGTCTCGTAGTCGTTCAGATGCGCTTCCAGCCAGCGCAGCGCCGCCCCGTAGCTCATCGCCGCCACCTCGCCCCAGCCGCGGCGCTTGAACTCCTCGGCCGGCAGCTTCAGGTCGGTGGGTACCTCGCCCTCGTTGTCCACGGTCATGGCTTCGGGGCGAAGGTATGTTTTTCTCTGCTTGGCGCTCTTGCCAATCCACGACGCCGCGGCCCAGGCTGAATCCATTCTCCAGCGGGGACCTTCTTGTTTGGGTTTGAGATTGCTGCCCATCACCCCGGGCACGAAGATGACGGGGATGATGCGGTCGGGCACCATGTAGCACACGCCGATGGAGTCGTCGGGCGGGCTCATGCGCGAGCGCCAGTAGGCGCGTCCGCGCGAGTCGTATTGCACGGGGATGATGCGTTCGCGAGGCTGGGCTTCGGTCATGAGCGCAGGTCTTCGTTCAACAAGGCAAGCTGCAGGTCTTCGCAGAAGTCGCTTTTTTGTAAGCCGGTGCGGCCGCTGGCGTTGAGGCCGCCGCGCACCGTGCCCGCCTGAGGACGGGTGAGGTCGTAGCGGCGTTGTGTCAGCGGCGTTTCATCGAAAGGCCAGCGCAGTTGCAGTTCTTCGTCAAAGGCCGCCGCCTGCGGCATGGCGTTCATCTGGTGTGCGTAGCTGCGCGCCCCGAGCATGCGGATCTGCGCGGCCTGGATGCGCAAGGTGCCCGGGCAGTGCACTTGCAGGCCCTGGGCGCTCAGGGTGATGCGTGCGCCGCCGGCAGTGGCCAGGGTGAGGCTGCGCGCCGCCGTGGCGTCCAGGTGGGCCGCCGCGCTTTGGATGTCCATCGCCTGCTGCGCAGCCAGCTCCAGCCGGTCGCTTTGCGCCTGGAGCTGCACCGCGCCTTGGGCGGCCACCAGGCTCAGCCCCGACGATTCGCCAGCGGCCGGCGCCGCACCGGCCAGCACGCTCAGGGCTTGGCCGCTGTGCACCCGCCAGGCGCCGCCGGCGCTGTGGTGCTGGTCCTGCCCGGCGCCCAGGTGCACGCTGTGCTCGGCGCTGGCGATCACGTCCTGGCCGGCCGTCCAGACTTGTTGGGCTCGCGCCTGGGCGTGCACGAGGGCGGTGGCGCTGTGGGGCAGTTCGGCGTCGGGTGGAGCCGGGTCCACCGATGGGGCGGCGGGGTCCCAGCGCGCGCTCACCCGCCCTTGCAGGCT